>CAYPRD010000005.1:3884-50979 GCA_964413195.1 uncultured Candidatus Peribacteria bacterium | reverse complement strand
ACCTTTTTCCCGGCGCATTTTTACTGCTACACCGACCACTTCTTTTCGTGGAGCACGGTCATTGTAGCGGTAATCGCCTGGAGTATCTTGTTGCACAATGAATCCTTCACAAATGATACTATCGCGAAAAAGATCAAATGTGCTTAAACCGAGCCCAAGTTCACAACGACGATAATAGGGTTTTCCGTTGTTGGTCATGCACTGATTTTGGTATGTTTCCGCTGTCATACCAAGTTTTTGTGCGATTTGAGGATCTTCAGAAGGATACCAGAATGTTGCGCCATTAAGTACCTGAAAAGAAGTTATTGGGCGTGTTCATGAGGGTGCTGGAGGGTTTGTCGGAGGTGGCACTGGCGTCCCTGTTGGGATACCGACTGGAGGGGCTACAAAGATGGTTCCGCTGTTTCCGACTGCTGCAGGTGAACTTCCAGAAGAAGGAGAACTTGTGGTAAAATTCCATGCTGTTGTTGAGCTTATCCCTGCATAGCTATTACCTGCTGTGTCGTCAAATCCTGTTGCATCTATAAGGACGTAGTAACTTGTACCACTATCGAGAGTGACAGATGGATTGATCGTAATCGTTGTTGTTCCGCTTCCGCTCACAAAACCTGACCCAACAGCAATGGTTTCTGCTGTCGTATCACCATCAGTTTTTTTGATCGTAATATTCCCGGAACCTACGACAACTGCTTCCGAGAAAGTAATCACAAGATTTTCTGTTGCTCATATCCCTGTGGCATTGTCAGCAGGTGAAAGGCTTGATACGGTTGGATTAGTGGTATCGATAGTCCATGTATAACTGGCTGGTGTTGCATCAACGTTGCCGGCAAGATCGATTGCTCGCACGTAAAATGTATGAGAACCATCGGAGAGGCTTCCAGTTGAATAAGGACTCGTACAGCTGCTATATGCTCATAGATCGATACGGCACTCAAATGTTGATCCGACCTCATCGGATGAGAAGGTAAAGTTCCCGGTAGCACTGTTGGCAATACTTGCAGGATTGGTATTAATGGTGGTTTCCGGTCACGTCGTATCAATCACCAGTGCTTTATTCGCTGCAAGATTTGTTGTTGGTGTCGCTGGTGTCGAGAGCGCATTTCCAGCTGCATCAGCAACGGTACCAGTAATGGAATTAACCGTGAGATCTCCAGAAATATCCCCAGATTGAACGGTATAGTTACACGTACCAGTGGTACCGCTACTCACAGTAAAGGTACAGGTACGATCTGTTGTTCCTGTTTCGAGTGTTACTGTTACATTCCCTGTTGAAGTGACTGCTTCTGAGAAGGTGACATCAATATCAATGACTTCTCCAACAGTGTATGAACCATTAGCCTTGTCAGAAGTAACATTGGTGACGGTGGGGAGAGTATTATCGACAGTGTATGTTTGACCAGAAGCGAATCCCGCAGAAAGAGGATTAGAAGCACCATTGATGATGCTATTGTCGTCGAGTACATCGAGCCGAATAGTTCCATCACCAGTAATGGAGTTAATGGTTACTGTGTAGGTTTCTCCTGATCCACTCACCGATGCTACTGAGCCTGAGGTGCCTGAGGTAGTAAGACTAAAATCTGTGGTGTCTACTCCAGTAACAGATTCAGAGAATGTGACGGTATAATCCACACTGGCCGCTGTTGTCGGATTCGCATGAACTCGGTTGACTGAAACAACGGATGGAGTTATCCCGCTATTGATGTTGAGAGTATTGGCGCTTCGGGTATAGGTAATATTCCCAGCATTATCGGTTGCTTTCGCACAGATATATTCGCCATTGTGGGTGTTGGAAGTAATATTAAAACTTCCTCCTGAGGTGAATGGGTTTCCAAATGTTGCCGTGCCATCACATGTTGAGGCAACAAAACCATATTCAAGAACGTTGAGACCTGAACCGCTATCACTGGCGGTAAGCACGATAGTATCAGAAGCCGTTTGTGTCGCAGAGACATCATTGGTGAATGTGAGAGAAGGTGCCGTCGTATCAATCACCAGTGCTTTATTCGCTGCAAGATTTGTTGTTGGTGTCGCTGGTGTCGAGAGCGCATTTCCAGCTGCATCAGCAACGGTACCAGTAATGGAATTAACCGTGAGATCTCCAGAAATATCCCCAGATTGAACGGTATAGTTACACGTACCAGTGGTACCGCTACTCACAGTAAAGGTACAGGTACGATCTGTTGTTCCTGTTTCGAGTGTTACTGTTACATTCCCTGTTGAAGTGACTGCTTCTGAGAAGGTGACATCAATATCAATGACTTCTCCAACAGTGTATGAACCATTAGCCTTGTCAGAAGTAACATTGGTGACGGTGGGTACGACAGTATCTACCGTGAATGCACGACTTTCAGCATTGGCAACGACGGTGACTGGTCATGCTACTGTGAGTGTTGGGGCACGAGTACAGCCTGAAGCTCCAGAAAGAGTAATACTGGTTACTGCTCCACCGCTCACGTTTGCGGTAGCTGTGGGGAGAGTAGTACACAGTCATCCAGTGACAATTACGGTTGGAGCTGAGGTGTAGCCAGACCCTCCTGATACTATCGTAGCAGTTGTTCCAGAAGTATTGGATGTCGCTGTCGCTGCTGTTCCGTATGAATCAGTGAAGGATGCTCGCAATACATAGTTTCCGTCAGAGAGTCCAGAAAAAGTACTTCGTACATCATAGTTAGTTGTTCTCCATATAGACCAATAATCTGCTTCAGCACTGACATAAAGGTAATCGAGGGTGTTATCCCATGAGATACCTTCTGCCATTTCAAAATCTACTCCTGATTTGAGATTTACTGCGACACCTCAGACAGGTGCTGGAGTTCCACAGTTCGCAGTATCGGTGATATCGATTTGGTACATTTTGTCACTTTCATGGGAAAGAACATAGAGTAGTTTATTATCTACTGTATTTGAATAATCTAAGCCCGAAATATCATTTACATACGTCGAGAGTGAACCAAGATTTGTACATATTTGTGTTGATGTGGCATTTTGACCTGAACCTGGAAGGACGACTTTGTAGAGCCTTGCGGGAGGAGTGCTATCCCCCTCGAGAGCGACGTAAAATTGGTTTCGTGCCTGGTCGTAAGCGATTGATTCCAATCCATCATTTGAAGGAGAAGAAATTCCTGTATTAAATGAATCTGAGGCATTCACGGTGGTTGTATTCATGCCAATAGTAACACGGAATATAAGATTGTTACTGGTCGGAGCCTCTGTAGAAATCATGAAGGTATGATTGTACCCTCCGCTCCCATCAGAAGTACTGGAGATCAACGTAATGTCTTCTGTATCTCCACAACTACTACAAGTTATGGTACGGATAAGTGCTCCAGTTCTATCAATTTCACTTATGACATTTTGATTATTATGGACAGTAAAGAATGTATCGGTTGTCGGCACATATACTTGGCCAGAAAGGTCACCAGTAAGAGAGAGGTTAACTTTATGTGAGAGTTCTGTAAGGTTTGAAATACTTCCATCACCGTATCGGACTGGACTGATGGTTTGGCTCACCAGTGATCAACCTGACGTTTCGACTCGGAATGTCGCATAGGAAGCCCGACTCGAGTCATTGACATCAGCTTTAGGATTGATGCTACCACTGGTGACATAGCCATTGTTACTTGGTGTCGGTGAAAGAAATGTCATTTTGTAGTTTGGGGTTGTCGATACAGTTGAAGTCGGTGAACCTAGAGAACCATCATTACTGGCTTTCACACGGAAGTCATAAGCGGTGCCATTAGTTAAACTGGTCACAATAGCATAGAGATTAGTCGATGTTCCATCGCTGAAGGTCAGCCAGGAGCCTGAAGAGGATTCTTTGTATTCAATGATATAATCCGTGACTGTACCACTTGCTGCTCACCAAGAAAGATAGACTTTATTATCATAGGCAGTAGCAGCAAGTCCAGTTGGCGTTCCAGGAGCTGGAGGGGGTGACGAGATGGTATCTGCAGATACTGAGGCATCTTCATCGATCAATACATCGTTGGAATATGTAGTTTTGATACCGTAAACACCTGTTGATCCAGCGGTGTTGGGGTTTTGTATATTGGACAGTACAAAACTTTTTGCCCCAGCAGTAGAATCGGTTCCCCCACTACGGGTAAGTGTAATAACGTTGGAGGCAATCGATACTGCTAGACTACCGTCAATACCAGAAAGGCTAGAAGCTGCTGTTGACCCTCCTGAGTTAAAAGTGAAGCCTGCGCCGAGTGATGTCGGGAATGTGACGACAATTTTTCCGCTCGCAGGAAGGGTGTTTGTCGTCGTGAATGAAACCGTGACGTTTCCAACAGCGTCGGTTATGAGTGATGCTGGTTGGACATTGGTGGAGGTGAGAGAACCACTACTGTAGGTCTCGGCACTCGCGTAGGTAAGCAGTGTATTATTTTGGGCTGCGTATGATGCAGAAACTCGATGATCCGAATAGACAGTATTGGCAATTCTGTATTCATCTATTTGCCCATCAAATTGTCCGTTATTAAGAGCATTATTTTTTCCGATAGTCACCGTGTTGGTACCATTAACGAGGACCATACCACACTGAGGAGTAGCTGTTTCTGTTTGGAGGACACCATTTACATACATTTTCATACTACCAGTCGTGTCGTCATCCCAGACAGCTACAACATGATACCATCCTCATGCATTTGTAACCGCAGAGTTACTTCGTATTGTATTATTTTGTGTGGGGACACACTCAATCTGATAGGTGATTCTTCCGATTTCAGCACCATCTGAGTCGACAAAAAGTCTCCATTCCCCATCTACTGCTCCAGAGATAACACGAGAAAAGAGATACCGATTTGTTGAAAAGGCTGTTGATACATCATCTGGATTGAACCACATTTCAACCGTACCGTCCGCGAGGTTACCAGGGAAATTGAGCCCGAGATCCACATTGTTTCCTGTTGTAAGGACACCATTAAAATCAAGACCACTCCCTACTTGCCCTGTGACGGAGTTGCCAGCGGTCATACTTCCAGCCGCAGTACCATCACGGTTATTAGATGTACTATCTTGGAACTGAGGAGCTGATGTACTCGGATCTTCTCCAAGATGGTGAACGGCCTGGTAACTTGATGACCATACGCCTGTTGGGTTTGCTCCAGCGCTTGCTGCGGCATTATTATAATACATATACATGTAGTCTGTGTTTGAACTTGCATTGATTTGGGGGACTTCTACCCAGACATATGACGTACCAGCTTCGTTCCATTTTTCTATTTCATAATCGAGTACTGTAGAACCATCTGCATCAATGAAACGTAGATCACTCCCATCATCTTTTGTCTGAGAATAATCAATATTACCAGAATTGAGCACGACTAAAACAGGAAAGTTGGTCAGATTTTCTGCACGAGTACTGTTATCAAACGTGAGCTTGATTCGTTTTGTCCACGAGGAGCTCCACCATGGATCGGAAGCATACGCTACCGGAATCGTGAGTGTATGAATGAACGTGGAGAAGAGAAAAAGAGTGACAAGTACGCATGTCGTAAAAATATTGAAGCGTGTACGCATAAATTTATAAAAAAATATTTGCCACTATAATATGAAAAAACCTGAATTTTGAGAGCAAATTTCGAAGTTTTTTTGTTGACTTTCTCTGTTTTTTTGAGTGATGTAGGGTCTTTTCTTTCTTTTCTATATTTTCATAAGATCCCATACTTTTGCTGCGACATTGCGAGGCTTCCCTTTGAGTGGATCATGGTGCAGGTTGATAAAAGGGACACTGTTGGCTTCAAGGAATCCACAGGTTTGGCCTTTCCAAGAGCGTGTTATATCGGGTATCATAAAATCAAAACCAATGATGCTGTCTCAAAAAATGTGGGCGGCTTCTTCAAAAAGTTGCATATTGTCTGGATGGCATATTTCATATTCTTCTGCGGATTCTCCTCCGTAGCTGACGCCAATTTTTTCCGATAGATAGATGCGCTCATTTTTTTGTGGAATATAGGAAAAAATACTTTTGTCCCAGCTGTCATCCGTTACGAGTTTCCAGGGGCGTGTTATGTCCTGCGTTGAGAGTGTTATTCTCTTATCATGTGAGAGTTGTCTTTTTAGAAACCAGGCCATTTTTTGATCAGGAAGAATTTCGGCGATCCCATCCGGGCGATTGTTGTTGCGTATTTTTATGAGCGCTTCGAGTGTATTTCTCCCATCTCCGACGACTTGCGGTTGTGTTCCGGAGAGAACTCATTCGACGGTATAATCGATCACCGTGGCTCGGTATACCGGTCAAAAGAGTTGTTCTTCTACGATTACCCACAGGCACAATTGTCGTGCAATCTGAAATGCGTGTCGGAGATCGTCATAGTCACGGACATAGGTTACCACATGGCGACCACGACTTCCGAGACGAGGCTTAACAATCACAGGTTTTTGAATGTGATCAAATATTTTCTTTGCTTCCGCGAAAGTGCGAGCATATCCGCCTCGTGCTACGGGAAGGTGATTTTTCTCACATGTTTTTTTGAAAATAGCTTTGTCATCGAGAGTGGCTAGGGCTTCTTGGTTGCTGTTTTTTGGTCGGGGGATTCCAGAGAAAACAAAAATTTTCTTTTTTCGTGTTCCTGGTATTTTTTTTCTCACAATATAGGTGTCGACAGCACGACCAAGAAGTTTTATTTCTCGCATTTCCAGCCCTCGCTTCTCTGCTTCTTCCCAGAGAACTTTTGCCCGAGAAAGAGTCTGTTTTCCGGGCTTTTCTCCAAACCGAATAACACCCATCAGTCGACCAATACCGATCATAAAGAGCGAGACATCATTCTCAAATCGACCCAAAAAACGTGCCAATGGGTTTGCGAGAGCAAAAATCTGCAATTTTTCGAAACAAATATTGAGACTGTCAAAGTACCAGTTGAGGTAATGAGGTATAGGATTATTGCCACAGTAGGGGCAACGATGCTTTCGTTTCATGGGGTCTATGATATGCTATTTTTTGTTTCTTCTCAATGTCTTTTATCCCAAAAATACGTGACAAACTTATGGTCCTCTTTCCGGTGAAACTCTACACAGTAAATTGACGCAGAAATTCTATGCGATTTTCATGGAAAAGCCGGAGGTCTGTGATACCATATCGAATCATCGCAAGTCGAGTGAGTCCAAAACCAAAGGCAAATCATGAATAATCCTCTGGATTTATATCAGCTTGCTTGAGGACGTTTGGGTGAATCAATCAGCACCCCATAAATTCCAGCCATCGTCATTTTCCTCCCCGTTCCCACCAGAGATCGACTTCCATACCTGGTTCGACAAAGGGGAAATACCCGGGCCGGAGACGTATTTTTGGTTCGTATCCGAAAAGTTCTCGCAAAAGAGTAATAATGGTTCCCTTGAGGTGCCCAATGGTGATATTCTTATCAACGACAATTCCTTCTACCTGCTCAAACATGATATCGTGAGTTGCATCGATTTTTTCATTTCTATACACGGATCCGAGAACCATGGCGCGGAGCGGTTTTGATTGTGTTTTCAAGAGATGATTTTGCATACACGAAGTCTGTGTTGCCAGGACACGCTTGTCGGTAAGCCAAAATGTATCCTGCATGTCACGGGCTGGGTGCCAGCTCGGGATATTGAGGGCATCAAAATTATCAAATTCGGTGGTAACTGTAGGAGAGCGCCACACAGAAAATCCCATGCGTGACACAATATCGATGACATCGGATTGTACGATTTTTATGGGATGTTTTACACGACCCGGGGTTACTACGGGTACGGTCATATCGATAAATCGATTCTCCGCTGCCTTTAATTCTGCTTCTCGGATTTCCTGTTCTTTTTGTACGAGAGCTGCTTCGAGTTCGGTTTTGAGCAAATTGAGTTCTTTCCCAAATGTTTTTTTATCCTCAGGAGAAAGCGATGCCACATTGCCAAGCATTTCTGTGAGTGTTCACTTTTTCCCCACTAAACTGTTTCGATATTCGACAAGTTGTTTGAGGGTGGTGAGTGCGGCGATTCCAGCGTGGATTTCGGGCTTGATCTGTTCGAGGTTCATGAGTTTTATTGTTTGATAGAGGAGATATTATCAATGGTGAAATTTGCTACATCGACCTTGCTTTTCACTTTATATGTCGATCTTACGCCATTTTCTGTTATATCAACGAGAAATTCGTAAGTATTATTGCCAAGATTTTTTAGTGTGTCTTCGCGGAAAACGACATTGGTAACATTTTTATACCAAGACTGAAAAGTATCTAGTGAGACTCGTGTGGGAGAACGCATTTTGTATGCAGCATCAAGTTTTTTATCCCAGGCTCATATGTTATGGTAGTATATTTTTAGTATATCAATGTCTGTAATTTTTTGACTAGGAATATTTAAACTTTTTAAGCATGTTTCCATAGATACTCGATTCCAGATGAGCACAATATATTTTCATGTATTGTCGTGAATTAGAGTTGATCATTCTAGACTTGTGAGTGCTGAAGGCATCCCATACCACCAAATACCTTCTATATTTTTTACGACAAAAGGATTACCAGGAGTACCCTGTAACAGTTCATCAATAGTTCTGTTATCTCCGAAAGCTACTGTACAACCGTAGTCATTTTCATCAATTACTCTATTCACCAGTGGCCAATATCTCCATACTCTTCACTTTGCATTATCTTCTTCTGTGTGTGCAAGTTTGACAGTCACGGTGGAACAACTGCCACAACCAATTTCAAAGTTGCTCAAAATGTCTTTCGTGAAAGCAAAAATTTCTTCACGAGTTGCAGGAGAGTTTGGGCGAATATTATAACTTACACTTCATGAATCATTTATGATTCCACTTCATTGTCCAGGTACGGTGCGACTAATCTTCTTTTTAAATGAAAAAAATACATTTCTTTGCCAATACTGGGTGAATTCGCTTATATCTGTCCAATTTACGTCACTTTCCCCTACCCAATTTCTTGAAAAGTAGTCTTGACTAAAATTTTCGATCTCTATGCCTCATGCTTTCAGAAGAACTCCTAAAGCCTCAGCCCTCGTAATCGTATCATTCGGTCTTGCTTTGGTATTAACACGAGTAATAATTCCATTATCTGCTGCGATCTCTATGGCTCTACATTTCCAATCATTGGTGACTGTATCAGAAAAATACCCTTTGCACACATACGAATCAGGAAGAACTGTTCACTTGATCTTCAATGCAATCCCTATTGCCTCTGCTCGTGTGATAGTGTAATCAAGGCGGTAGTTTTTGGGATTTGTTTGTTTCTGTATGATACCTTGATTAGTAAGGAAATTTGCCGTATCTAGATCAGAAGCGGTATAAGCAAAAACACTCCCGGAAAAAATGAGAATAAGAATGGTAATTTTTCTCATAAAGATGGATTAAAATATAATATCCTTACTTTTTCATTATAGCAGGGATGGCGATATGTCAACCAATAATTTCCTGTTTTGTAGTACCCATGAGGTTCTCCGGGGCATCTGACATATGAACCTCATCTTTTCTGAGAGTCATCTGATTTTTTGATGCATGTGAAGGTGTCTGGATAGAGGATACATCTACTTCAGTGAGTTTGTTGATGTATCAGAATATATCGGCGAGTTGATGCTGATAGAGTTCTACTTCTTTTTCTGAGAGGTGAAGTCGAGCGAGCTTAGCAACATGTCGGACTTGGTCTTGCGTTGGTATCATAGAGCTATATACTGCGTGTGATAGAATTTATCCTATATACTTTTCTTCTCAAAGCAAGTTCTATGCCGAACGATTCGTGACTTTCTTCTCTGTTCTCTGACGTCTCTGATACTCCAAAAGAACAACCTGTTTCTCCTTTTGGGGATATCAAAATGCCCCAGGTTTTTGATACGGTAAAAAATGTTCTTGCTGAGGTGCCTCTTGAGAAAAAATGACCTTCCGAAAAAGACACGGTCCAAGTTCCGGAAATTGTATGAGATGGGACGATAAAAGATGCCACAGTAGAAATTGCTTCTCCACGTCCAAATAGTCCTTCTCTTACGGATGCTGAAAAATTGCGTTTTTTTCTCAAAGAGGATCCAGTCTATCAGGATATGATTCGTACTGTTGATATCAACACCATCCGCTCACGTCTTGCTATGCGATATCTTTTTCTCATGTTTGCTATCTTTCTTGTATTGGCATGGATAGTCAATAATCGAGTCATTATGTTTGGTTTTTCGGAGTTTCAGTGGTTGGCTCGTATTCGTGATGTACTTTTTGCTGTCATGGCAGGCCTCTTGTCCATGACTCTCTGGTATGGTGCTCCAACATGGTTTGGAAGGACACTTTTGATCCTTATTGTCCGTGTTGTAAGTGTGTGTTTCTTTGTCGGTGTCGTGAGCGCACTTTATTTTCCACTCTGGTAGATCATGAAATATTTCTTTTTATTCTGTAGTTTTTTCCTTCTTTCTGCGTGTTGGTTCTCGGACACTGGTGAAGAAGCGAACAATGATGGATCGGGCTTAACAAAGCAGTGAGGAATAGGCTATGAGTTGCGGTCTCCGGCATCATGGGAAAAAGTCGATGTGACAAAAATTTCTGCTCCTGTTCGTGGAACAATAGAACTTGCGATGCGTTCGACTATTCAGAAGAAAGGATTTATGAATAATCTGGTAGTCCTCTCCGATACTCTCCACACACAAGTAAGTGCGGGGGAATATGTTCATCAGAGCATGCTGTGGGCTTCTCGTGAATACGTGTCTCTTACACTCGAAAGTGAAGAGCAACTTGCCTTCGATGACGGTGAGTCTTCCCGATTAATCATTTTTCGTGCGCAATACAATGAAGTAACTCAAGAGCGTCTCTTTATGCAAACAGCTCGTATTTGTGGCACAAAAGTATATCTGATTACTTTGGCCCTCGAAAACGAAATCCTCCCGGAAAAGTATTCTCAGTATACGCCTATTCTTTCTAGCTTTACGTGTAAATAAGTATGCGTTTTTTCCATACGACTCTTGGATATCGGCACACACCTTGTGTTTCTGGACTACATTTTTCTATCAAAAAGGGTGAATGGGTGTTTCTGGATGGACCTTCTGGGAGCGGTAAATCAACGGTTCTTCAGTGTATGTTTGGTATATTGCCACCCCTCTCTGGATCCTATATTGATGATAGAGGACGTGATATATATCAACTTTCTCAGAAAGAAAAACGTCTGTACCGACGGACATGCGGTATGATCTTCCAGGATCATAAACTTATCCCCTATAAAACAGTGTATGAAAATATCGCATTTGCATTGGAGATTTGCGGATACTCTGCTCTCACTATTCGTACGCGTACTCTAGAACTCCTGCGCATGGTGAACATGGACCATAAACGAGACCATTTCCCAGATCATTTGTCTGGCGGTGAGGCTCAGAGAGTGGCCATTGCTCGTGCCATGATCCATGAACCATCCTTGATCCTAGCGGATGAGCCAACGCGGAATCTCGATGTGAAAAACACAAACACTATTTTAAGTCTTTTGACTGATCTGAACAAGCACGGTACAACTATTGTCTTTGCAACGCACGATATATCAATTTTTTCTCGCGTACCAAAAGCCAAAATCGTACAATTATCTCAATTCATACACTAATTTTATGACTATTATTGTGGGCATTTTTTTGACAGTATTTGTATTTTTTTGTGTTGTTTTTATCCATGAGTTAGGGCATTTTCTTGTGGCACGCCTCTGCGGGGTAAAAGTCCACGAATTTGGACTCGGTCTGCCTCCGAGAATGTTGCGATTCTTTCGTGATAAAAAAGGAACTGACTGGACCCTCAATTGGCTTCCTTTGGGTGGTTTTGTCCGTCTGAAATGAGAGGATTTTTTTTCTCCTGAAAGTCGTGCGAAAGATTCTCTCGCACGTGCCTCGTGGTGGAAGCAATTTTTTATCCTCATCGCGGGCGTGTGTATGAATTTTCTCTGTGCTGCAGTGCTCTTTGGTGTTCTTTTTTACCATGGAACTCCTCCTCTTACGGTTCATGTTCGTGAACTGGCACCACAGAGTCTCTTATCTCGCGTAGGCTCATGAACACAACTGGTTCCTCTCTTTGAAACAGTGGAAGAAGCAGAAAAAGCAGGAGTTATTCGGCGTATTCCAGGCATTGTCGTCGACCCTCTTCCTGGGACGGTTTCGGAACGAGTTGGGATGCAAAAGGGTGATATTGTCCGAGCCATCAATGGCGATATTGTGGAAGATATTCGAGATGTTTTTGATATTCTTTCTGTCAAAGGTTCTCATGTATTTACTCTCCAACGATGAGCATCTGTTTTTGATGTGGTCATTGTCCCTGAGAACGGGAAAATAGGAGCCTATGTTGCCCCAAACATTGAACCAATTATCTACAAATATTCATTTTTTTCTTCTCTTGTAGCCGGTGGTAAAGAAGTAGGACAACAGATTGTTTTTTCTCTCCGTACCCTCGGAGTTATGATACGTACGACCTTCTCATCTTCCGCTTCTCGTGAACAAAAACAAGAAGTAACAGCAAGCGTTGGTGGCCCGGTAGCACTTGGTCGAGCGTTTGTAGATCTGGCTGATCATGGTGTACAATTTCGGTCTCTTATCATTATGACTGCTCTGATTTCTCTGAGTTTGTGAGTATTTAATCTTCTGCCTTTTCCAGCACTTGATGGGGGGCGTATATTTTTTGTGCTGGCAAACCAAATCATACATTTCATAGCGCCTCGTTTCAAGATTTCTCCTCGCACAGAACAAATGATTCATTCAGCAGGATTTATCATTCTTATCTTCTTGAGTATTCTCATTACCTGGAAAGATATATTTTTTCCTTTTTAAAGTATGCGTCTTTTTTCTTGGAACGTAAATGGTATGCGAGCGGTCATGAGAAAATGATTTCTGGATGTGTTATCTCATCTTCAACCAGATATTATTGGTCTTCAAGAAATCAAGGCAAAGCCTGAGCAGATCATCGTTGAAACCGACAGTATCCAGAATCTTGGGTATCAATGTATTTTTAACTCTGCAGAACGTCCCGGATATTCTGGAACGGCTGTTTTCACAAAAGTTCCACCTCTTGCTGTGATGAATAGGATCGGTACTGAGGCTGATAATGAGGGACGGACACTGGCTCTTGAATTCGAGGATTTTTATTTTGTTACTTCCTACATTCCCAACGCGAAAGATGACCTTTCCCGTCTGGCATATCGACAAGAATGGGATCAATCTCTCTGTGTCTTTCTGGATAAGCTCCAGGTTCATAAGCCGGTAATATTTTGTGGTGATCTCAATGTGGCCTATGCACCGATCGATCTCAAATATCCAAAACAGAATGAAGGAGGGCACGGGTATACGCGAGAAGAGCGAGCGGGTTTTCAGGCATTTCTCGATATTGGTATGGTAGATATCTTTCGTGAGCGTAACCCAGATCTTGCTGGAGCGTATACGTGGTGGTCCAATTTTTGAAATGCACGTGCCAATAATTCTGGTTGGAGAATTGATTATTTTCTTGTTTCACATCCTCTCATTTCCCGTGTATCTGATGCGACAATTCATCCAGATATTGTTGGTTCCGATCACTGTCCTGTGGGGCTGATTATTGATTAGTAGCGTACGTACACAAATTTGGAAGGTGACTGAGATTGCCTCCAGGCATACCGGATAGGAGAAAGCTGATATCCTCTTTCGATAAGCTTTTTTCCGAGACCATTATGTGTGACGAGCATAAGATACTTTCGTTGTTTCTTGGCCAGGCCTTCCGCGTAGTCAATAATTTTATCACTCCATCATTTTCCTTGATATTCTGGATCGGTTGCAAGGGCTCAAAGTTCGAGGGTAAATATGTTTTCTGTTTGAAATATCTCACCACAGGCAATAATTTTTTCACCATCTCGAATAGTCACAAATCTTGAAATATTTCTGGTGATCTCTTCTTCGCTTCTTTCACGGAGTGCTCCTGCCGTTTTTTCCCGTATTCTTTCGAGAAATGCATGTATTTCAGGAGCGTTTTGTATATCAGCTTCTTTCACGATTTCTTGATCGCATTCAGGTCGGTCCATCAGGAATATTTTTAGGAAATATTTATTTGTTTTATATTGATATTTTTTATATGTCAAATATTTCCGTGCTGCTTCTTCTGCTTGCGAGTTTTTGACTCTCCTATATACTGCAATGGTTCTTCTATGCTTTCACTCTCTTTTGTTCGAGAAAATCCTGATATTGTACGTGCGGCGATAAGAAATAAATCTGCAAAAATAGATTTTGATAGTTTTCTTGTACTGGATGAAAAAAAGAAAACCATGCAGCAAAAAGTTGAATCTTTGCGAGCAAGAAAAAATGAACTTTCTGCGTCTATGGGAAAAGGAAAGCCTGATCCAGCATTGATCGAAGAAGCAAAAAAAATCAAAGAAGAGCTCCAGATGCTTGAAAAAGAATATGAAATATTGGAAACTGAGCATGCTGTCGAATTCAAAAAAATCCCCAATATCCCAACTGATGATACGCCAATCGGGTACAGTGAGGAGGAAAATGTGGTCGTCCTCGAATGGGGGAAGAAAAGGGAATTCGGTTTTACGCCTCGTAATCATGCAGAAATTGCAGCGCTCCATGGATGGATAGACAAGGAGCGAGCTGGTAATGTCGCCGGGGCACGTTTTGCATACTTGATGGGTGACCTCGTACTTTTGCAGTTTGCTCTTATTCAATGGGTTATGAGTGTCTTGACGAATGAAGCAATACTCAAAAAAATCATTGCTGATCTTGGGCTCCAGGTTTCATCCAAACCATTTACGCCGGTACTCCCGCCGTATATGATCCGTACGGAACCCTATGATGCGATGGACCGTCTCGAACCACGAGAAGATCGCTACAAAATCGAGGGCCAAGATCTCTGGCTTCAGGGAAGTGCTGAGCATGTTCTCGGATCTATGTATATCGGAGAAATATTTCCTGAAGAAGACATGCCAGTGCGCTATATTGGCTATGCAACATCATTTCGAGGAGAGGCAGGCACGTATGGAAAGGATATGGAAGGCATCATCCGTATGCATCAATTTGATAAATTAGAAATGGAGAGTTTTTCTCTCGCTGAAACATCCCATGAGGAACATCTCTTCTTTTCTGGTATCCAAGAGTACCTCATGCAGGCGCTGGGTATTCCGTACCGAAAACTTCAAAAATGTAGCTTTGATATCGGGAAACCAAATGCCAAAGGTTCTGATATCGAAGCATGGCTTCCAGGACAAGGAAAATATCGAGAAACGCATACAGCGGACTATATGACAGATTACCAGGCACGACGTCTACAAACGCGTGTTCGCCGATCGAGTGGTGAAATAGAACTGGTCCATACCAATGATGCTACTGCTTTTGCTTGCGGAAGGGCGCTGATCGCGCTTCTCGAAAATTATCAAAATGAGGATGGGTCGGTTATTATACCAGATGTTTTGGTACCATTTCTCGGGAAGAAGAATATATAAATTTGACATAAACATTTTTGTACTATAATAAAATTACTAATTCGTAATTTTTCTTTTATGAAATTGTCACATGTAGCATGATGAGCTTGACTATCACTGGTTGCGGTTATTGCTTTTGTTACATCGCGAGTACAAGAAAAAGCGGCAAGTGTCATCGAATTTCGTGGTGAAAGCCCCGAGGTAGTTATGGACATGCTCCGAAAACACCCTCAAGGTTGATCGGAAGCTGTGAAAAGTATGACA
Organism: uncultured Candidatus Peribacteria bacterium; assembly: GCA_964413195.1. Lineage (GTDB taxonomy): Bacteria > Patescibacteriota > Gracilibacteria > BD1-5 > JAGOOR01 > JAGOOR01. The sequence continues at coordinate 35,350 of CAYPRD010000005.1, read as the reverse complement.
AGACGTGTTGAATTTGTTCAACAACAAACTGAAGGAAAAGTGGAGGGAATTGTCGGAACATTTTATATTGATGCCGATCGTGCACAATCTGTTTTCCCATATGGTTTTGATGGTCATACAATACGCTTTCAACTTTCTGACGGTACAAAAGCTTCTTGTGATGCCAATTGTGTACCCCAAGAGGTCACAGATAATACGAAAAAAAATAGAGTACCACAACGAGAAGGTGATTTTGTTTTTTATATTCGTCCAACGGAGTAATTGTTTTTGAAAAAAAAGAAGTAAGATAGAGGAAGATATCTTCCTCTTTTTTTATGGCTGATAGTGTTTCTCTTCCTCCAACAAATAAACGAAAAATCGTCTTTGTCGCTTTTATAGGAGTCTGCTTGCTGGTTGTCCTCATAGGTGTCCTGATGCTTTCTGGCGTTGGGAAGAAAGATACAGGAAAAGGCTTTCGTCCAGAAACAAAAGAAGTAGTCATTTGGAGTGTGAATATGCCTTCCACTCTTTTTGAATCACTCAATAAAGGATTTAATGAATATGTTGACCGGAGCGATATGAAACTTCGTGTTCGTGATTTTGCTTCGTACGAAGAATTTCTTGATGTTTTTCCTCGTGCAGTTCATAGTGGTACTTCTCCTGATGTGATCCTGGTGCCAAATCATGGAGGACATCGATATCTTGATCCATACGTCGTTGCCCTCGGGGAAAATATCATTGATTTTGAGGACTTTGAAAATCGATTCCATCCTCTCTTTGTCGATGAGCTACTTTTTGAAGAAAAACAAAAAGTCGATGGAGCGAATCAGATTGTGCGATGACTTCGATGAGTACCAGTAGGCTTTGAGCCTCTTGGTATCTACTATAACCGTGAGCTCATGCCAACGGCACCAACATTCTGGGAAACTATTCCAGAATTGCTTGCTGAGGAAGCAAAAACTCAAGGAGTGGCTCCAATAAGTCTGGGATATGGTCGTGCAACGCCTGTGGGTGCGGACGTACTAGTTTTCCGTACAATGCAGGAAAAATGAGCACAACTAAATTCGTATCTTTCACTGGATTCTGTTGAGAATCGAGGAATGATCGAACAGTTTCTCCGTTTTCGTCGTGAACCTAATAATCTCAGTCAGTTCCAGGGTTTATTTGCCGAATCCCTCACCATGACAGATCTGTTTGTTCGTGGGAAAGTGGCGACACTCGTAGGATATCCGTCTACCGAGCGCGATATATTACTTGCCCAAAAACGTGCAAAAAAAGACAAAGCTCTTGCAGAGAATTTTGAGAAAAATGTCCGATGGACAACTATTCCTCAAACAGAAGAGGATCCAAAAAAACACACAAACTTTAGCCGATACATGTATTTTTCTATGACCAAATCTGGGGTTAACCGTAATCAAGAGAAGCCCTCCAATGATCCGGTTATAAAATTTATGCAATACTTAACTACATCTTCTGCACAGGAAACTTTCTTTAAAAATTATGAATATTACCTTCCTGCTGAACTGGGGCTTTTAGCGTCTCAAGCAAAATCACAGATTGATTCGAAGAGCGGTACATTTGAGATGATTGTGAGTGATTGGTATGTAGCACACCAAAATTTTCTCCCCTATGATAAAGGACTTCCACATCTGTTCTCGTCTATTGTAGAAAAATCCTTCGATGAGCCGGGAGCAACAGCTACGGTGATCAGTGGGAATGCTCTCTCATTTCTGAGCTGTCGCATCAACCATTTGACTGATCCGGATTCGTATGATCAAGCGTGTGAGTGTCGTCGCGATGTTTCTCAGAATAATAACAACTATTGGCCTACGTGTTCGTGGGGGTTGTAGTCTGCTATACCTTGAGTAGTTCCCATCCTGATTTTTTGAATCGTATCCGATCAAAAACTCCTTTATAAATGGGGGCAATTTTGTAGCCCATGTTCTCTACTGAATACCCTACAGGAAAAAGAAATGTATTGAGCTCATGGAGCACCTCGTCTTTCTCTGACTTATTCTGTACTTGTGAGAAGAGGATGAGTGTGTTTACGTATTGGAGGAGTGTTTCTTCGACGTCATGCTGTATTTGTGATAGTGTTTTATCGGAAAAATTCACAAAGGCTCTATATGCTTCGTCTCATGAATTTTTTTCGAACTCATCATGTTTTTGGCGCGCATGTACACCAGCAGTTTGGAAAAAGGCTTCGTTGGGAATATTTTTTCGGATATAGACGAGCAGTTCAGCGATATAGGCAAGGCAATTTTTGTAGATAGCGGGCTGTTTTCCGAAAGCTGGTTTATGTGAATAGAAGTAGGCACACGTACGTACGATTTTCCATGGTTCAAATTCTTCTTCCATAGTCGTGAGGAGCGCATCAATGACCCGACTTCATTCTTCTATGTCGGCAATGTTTTCTGTATACAGATCCAAAAGATATGTCTCAGGAAGACGGAGAAGGGGGGTAATATTTTTTTCTCTGTCAACATAGTCCTGACCTGTGGTGCTCCACATAAATACTTCTTTTCGAAAAAAGAGTAGTATCCTTTCTGTTGTTATTTGGGTATAGTTTTTTCGTATTCCATCCCAGATATTGTTTTCCACGAGAAGACGGCGAATAAGTACTTTTTTTATATCCTCTTCATGTCCGTAGTAGAGTGTTTTATTCTTTTCTCTTTCTTCTGTTATAGCTGCAGCGGATACGAGGGTTTCGAGTATATCCCAGAGGCGACGTAGTTCAGAACCATCTTTGTATATTTGTAATTCTTTTTCGGCAGAGAGTTGCAGAGTAGTATCCATAGTTATGAAGTTATAATTTGTTGAAATTTTACCATCCATCATGCCCAGTCTTCGTGAGTGAATTGTTTTTCTCTATTATTTAATACCTCTAAAATATAGCTTACAACTTCTTTTTTTATAGGTGATGCTTCTTGACGATTTATTTCAGACAGCATAGCATAAACCTTTTTTACCCAATCAAGAAAAGTATCTTTTGGTAATTGCGTTATACTAAAATTTGGATTTTCAGGGTCAACTCCAAGAGAGAGGAAATTAATATACTCTACGAGAGTTTTTCGGGTATAATTTTTTTCATAACTTCTCGGCATATTTCATTCGACCCTATACTGTATTGCGAGTTCTATGATCTTTTGAAAAACCTCGAGGCATTCTATAAATTCCTCTCGTCCTTCTGGATGATCGAAGAACCAATAACGCAGTTTCATATCCAATGTCTGCATCAGATACGTAACAAAATCTTTTGTTGTTTTATCATCCTTTTTAATCATACCTATTCCAGTGAGAAAGGCCGTAAAAAATCATCTATCTCGTAATTCCCAAGAAAGTATTTGTCATCGTAGGTGATCTATTTCACCCTCAATACTTATTCAGAGATGTTGTTTTTGTCTTAAAATATTTTCTCGAAGTATTTCTTTTACCTCCCACGTTGTTTTTCAAGCTTCTTGATATCTATGGAAATCTACTTCCATTTCTTGTGTAACTTCTGGTCATCCTTTTCCATCAAGCCACAGATGCTAAAGATCTCCGATTCTTTCAGAATATCTTTGAGCTAAAGAGGGTATTTCAATTATTACTCACCGAGGCCTGCAGGAGCATTGTATTCCCATCAAGTCAAAGATGTCAGAATGTTTTCTATTAAGCGTATTGACGGACATTTCTACTTCTCCAACATATTCATCTCAACCAAATCAGACATTTATTCTATGCAACCTCCTATTATAATAATCTGCAACATTCATAGAATCAATGCTACCATGTAGCTCGTCAATATCCCTCATTAATGATGCAAGTAAAACAGGAATTTTTTCGATAGTAATTGGTTCACGATCAGGCATGCAAATATTGTATCAGAGTTTTAGTGTGTTTTCAACTTATGACTCAAATTCTTGAAGCCATCCTTCAATCGTCTCAAATGCATCGCTGTAAAACGCCGTTTGAGTCACATCGATCCCGATAGACTGGAGGATTTCCACTGGGGGGACACTTCCACCAGAGGAGAGGAGTTTCACATAATCATCAACCATAGCAGTTCATTCCTTCTTATATTTTTTGACAAGGGCGAGTGATACAAGCATGCCAAATGAATAGGCGTAACAATAAAATGGCGTGGAGAAAATATGCGGAATAGCTGACCAGCCATAATTTTTCTCAGGGGGGAGAATCGGAGTTACGACATCGCTACTGAGTTTTTTTGCTTCTTCGTCCCACCAGCAATTGAGCTCTTTGTAGGTCATTTCACCACCTGCATGAATATGCTCATGGACGCGTCGCTCAAAGCTGACATACATGATTTGCCTATGAATAGAACCAAAGACATCGAGGAGTTTTTGATTGAGGAGTTCGAGTTTATCTTGCTCAGAGAGGGTTGCTTGAATTTTTTCCATGAGGAGAGATTCGGAGAAAATGCTGGCAGTTTCTGCGAGGACAAGAGGGGCATCATACACAGGAGATTTTTGGACTTGCGCGAGATGACCATGGATAGCGTGCCCGAGTTCGTGAGCGAGGGTAAAACTATCATCGATGGTATCGGTATAATTCAGAAGGACAAAACTCTCTAGACCCTTATCATAGCTCGCAAAAGCGCCACCTCGTTTGCCTGGTTTTGGAAAGGCATCCACGCGACCCGTATCGAGCATATCACGAGCATAGTTGCCAAATCGTGCATCAAATCCTTCAAACATATCTATGACGGTTTTGCAGGCTTCTTCGTAGGGGATTTTTTTCTCGATTTTGAAAATTGGCGCGTGCACATCGTAGCCATAGAGTTCGGATAATCCGAGGTGTTTCTGTTTTGCACGGAGAAAGCGCTGATAGAGTGGATAAAATTTCTCGACTTCCGACAGGAGTGTATCGACTACATCATCGGGGAGTTGTTCACTGATATTGCGTTTGCTCATAACCGTCTTGTATCCCCGCAGTTCCATACTGGAGCTCCAGTTTTTCACGATACCTGTGTAGAGGTTGCCAAGTGTAATCTGGTTCTGGTGGATGAGATAGACACTATTCATCGATTCTGCTGCTTTCCGACGAGTGTCCCGATGTGGATTTTTTGCAAATGCTCTGATTTCTTCTTCAGTGAGTTTTTTTTCTACACCATTTTCATCGGTCCAAGGAAATTCAAATGAGCTTCGCAGTTCTTCGTGCAGACCAAAAATTCCGAGTGCACGAGATTTCTTATTGAGCGCTTGTTCGACATTTTCATCCAGGACATACTGCACGGTATTGGCAGTTTCCAGAAGGTCATTGCGGTAGGCTGCAAGGAGGGGTGATGCAGCAAAAGCACGGATTTTTTCTGCTCCCAATTCCCTCCATTCTTGGCTCACAAAGAGTGTCAATTCTGAGAGTTGAATAGAGAGATACTCGAGCTCTCCCAACTTCTTCTGGACCTCGGTATCCTGTGTATCCAGCGCGGATAGATACGACAGGTAGTGCATTGTCTTCTTGCCCACCATATCGAGCATTTCACCATAATCATAATATTCGAGGACTTCTTCCGGCGTGGTAAAAGTACGAATCTTGCCTTTGTAACGCTCGGCGTATTCACGCGTAATCGGAAGCCATGTTGCTATATCAGCATTGATACGTGGATCTGTGAGGCTGTCGTAGAAATAATGGGGGAGGTTCCAAGAGGTAGGGAGGGGCATAATTTAATAGTTAAAGTTACTATAGGGAAATATTTTTGTTTACTACTATACTTCTTCTTGATCTGTTACTCCTGGCTCATAGAAGAAGTTACCAGTGATTGTTATTGCGGTTATTTTGCCAGTATATCCTTGCGAGAGGAGCTTGAGTGCTATAGCATTTATAGTGGCACCTGTCGTGAAGCTATCATCAAAAATAATTATATGATTCATGGATTTGAGATTTTCTGGTGCACGCACACTGACACTTGCATCGGCATTAGTTATTCGCGCGTATCCTCTGAGACTTTTTTGTTCTGGTATAACTTGATTTGCTTCTTTGACTTTCTCAGTCTCTATTTCAACTCCCGGGAATTCTCCAGAAGGATAATTTTCGAATAATTTTTGCATAAAGAAGTCACGAAACTGCAGTTTTCTATCACGAGTAGGGGGTGTAAAAATGAGCGCGTCATGATTACTTCGGATATATTTAATAATTTTTGGAATAGATGGCATAATGGCTCTCTCATAATAGAGGGAATTGCTTGTTTCTTTTCCTATACGAAGTTCAGTTGTGGTACGCAATTTCCATCGACTTCCGAGTGCAAATACCTCACAAAAAAATAGTTGATTAATTCCAACATTTTTTTGATATTTTTTCATAATTTCTCTGAGACTTTGTGTTCCATCAAAAAAACCATTTTTTCGTCTTCTGGATTCCATGTCGTCAAGAGAGAATAGAAAATCACAAACACCATCTATGTATTGTTCCTTATTTGGTTTGTTCCCTTGTCTTTCTTTTGAGAGTATTTCAAGAACACCAGAATACCCAGAGCGAAATGTGCCATCCGGTAGGTGCACGAGTATGTATTTTTCGAGTACATCTGTTAAATTTCTATCTCAAAGTATCGCTAATTCTCCTATCTGCTCTTTTACTTTGTTTTCAATTTCTGCTGTATCAAACGGGAAAATATTTTCTTGTTTTAGGAAATACCGTGTACTTCGTGAGTTTCCTTCTTTTGAGAGGTGTTCTGATTGAACTAACTCGCTCAAGTAAGCATGAGCAGTAACAACGTGTACCCCAAGGAATTCAGCTATTTGAGTACTCGATGATCCAGGATTTTGTGTCAGGAATTCCAAGATTTTTGAACGTTTTATATCACTTTTTTTCATAAGAATCTTATATAATTACATAAGAATTTTATGCAATTTTCATGAAAAAGCAATATTTTGTTCTATTTCTTTGTACTCGATATTCCCGATTCTGTAAAATTATCCTTTTGTTATTGGTTCAAAGAGACCAGTTGTTTTATTTCGTAAGAAGCCATTTTGTGCGAGTTTGAGCATGGGCCCATCTGAGGTGGCACTGTCACCGCAGGCGAGATGTATGAGTGGGTGCCCACCAAGTTGTTTGGCTAACACCTGTATCTTTTGCTCTCCCCGAGGATGGAAACGGACACTTCTATTATATCAGTCATGATCAGTGACGAATGTTTTTCCAAGAACTGCTCGAACTCGTATACCGGCTTCTTTCATTATGCCTTTCACGAGAGATTGCCCTGAAGCAGTGATGATAAATACATCAGCATCGGCACTATTGGCACGATCTATCACTCACATCACTGTTTCGTTCCAGCGATTTTTTCGATTATACATTCATCCGATGGTTTTCCCAACTGCTTTTATCTCTCGATCTTTTCGTCAGAGATAGAGCTGGTTAAAATGATCATATTTCTGGAATAATTTTTCCGGATCTCATTCCAGTGCTCGAAGCTCTCTCATAAAATCCTTGTGTCTGGAACCATTGAGTATCCGAGAAAGATCAATTTCACAATCACTCTCTTCTTCTGGAGATGGATCGTCTGTGAGTGTTCTGTCAAAATCGAGAGCAACGATGTCTCATCGACCAAATGATACTTCTTCTAATTTCATGAATATATAATAAAACTATTATATTTATTGTCAATTTTTAGGAGAATATCTTCTTGAGATCATTTTTGAGACATGTATTGGTAAATGTTCTCACTATCTCAAATCGTTCTTCTGAGTGATCTCATTCAATATAGTGATTATTGGACCAAATACACTGGAGGAGATAATACCCCTGAAGCGAGAGCCTGATGAGTCTATTTTCTTCGTGTATATCTATCTCTGAAGTGCCGTAAGAGTCTCTATACGATTTCAATCAGTCGTGTACGTATTCTGGGACGAGCATTCACGTGTTTTCACCTCAAAAAATATAGCATGATTGTGCTATTGTACTTGCAATGTCCGCAAATCCCGTATCAAAACTTGCCCAGTCAAAATCAAAAATTCCAACAATAGTATCGTGTTCATCGAAGTGAACATTTCCAGGATGCATATCAAAATGCAGACATTGTGTTGGTATTTTTTCATACTCTACTTCCTCTAATTCTTGTTTTGTACTCTGTGCAAATTGAAGGAGTTCTGTTGTGTATTTTTTGAGCCAATCTTTACCGGGTGATTCGGGGCATTTCTGGATTTGTTTGTTCAAGAGTGACTCAAAGTTTTCTACATAGTAGAGTATATTTTTATTGTGTGGTTTTTTAGAAGGTGTAAAATCCTGCATAGCTCTCGTGAACTGTGCGAGTACTCGAAAGAGCTCCGCTCGCATGACTGGCGTGAAATTGTTGAGATTGTTCCAGCTTGCTTTCACTTCTCCTGGGAGAAAATTTTGGAGAACATAGAAAACTCCATCAATCTCGGTGATATATGCTTGATTTTTGTTACGAAGAATTTTTGCACTGTAGGGAAACTTTTTCCCCTGGAGATGTTCTAAAATTTCGATTTCCAATTCTATGTGTTCTTTTTCTGTGTTCCTGTGAGATTCTCGTAAAATATATTTTTCCCCATCCTGTTCAAGTAAAAATGTTGTATTCACATATCAGATAGTATTTTTTCTGATCAGGCAATCAGTCTTTATTTCATAATAATCAAGGACGTGCAACACTTTGGATTTTTCTTCTTCATCTACACTTATATATGACATATTTTCATTATATACAATCCTTGGTTTTATAAAATACTTCTAATAATTTGTTCTCCGGGTATTTCTTCTATAATTTCAAACATATGTCCCAACCAAATCTTCTTACCGATAACATTTCGTCACTTCTCTGGAAAATCGGTCTTCCGGCGGGGATCGGATTCTTTTTTAACACCCTTTTTAATATTACGGATGCTTATTGGGCAGGGAAATTGTGAGTGGAAGCGGCGACTGCCATGAGCCAGACATTTCCTATCTTTCTTCTTTTGATTGTATTTGGCAATGGTCTCTCGAGCGCAGCTGCAACGCTTATTGGGAATGCTCTCGGAGCAAACAATAAAACCCAGATTACACATCTTTTGGAACATATTCTCTTTCTGGCTCTTCTTTTGGTGATTATCCTGACTCCGACCTTGCTCGCACTGACGCCTGCGATACTTGCTCTTACCGGCGATGTTACTCCTATAGTCCAGGAATTATCTCTTGCCTACATCGTACCTATTTTATCATTTTCTCTCGTCTTTCTTCTCTCCTATACACTCAATGGTATTCTCAACGCATATGGTGACACCAAAACATACAGCAATGCTCTCATCATTGGTGCTATTGTAAACCTTGGATTGGATCCCCTTCTGATGCTCGGATGGTGACCGATCCCAAAACTCGGTATTGCCGGGGTCGCATGGGCAACCATTATTATTCAGGCAGTGACGCTCCTGTATATGATTTTTGTTGTGCAGAAGCGTCAGATATTTCGTTTGTGTCAGTGGTCTGGCTGGCGTCCACAATGGAGGGTGATTTGAGATATATTTCATATTGCTATTCCAGCTTCATTATCGATGGTTTTTGTGGCTGTAGGTATATTTGTGATCAATGCTTATTTGCGCGATTTTGGTACAGCTGTTATGGCTATCTATGGTGTCGGAACACGTATCGAGCAAATTGTTCTCCTGCCTACTATCGGACTTTCTATCGCAGCATCAGCGATCATTGCTCAGAATAATGGTGCGAAAAATTTTGCTCGTGTTCAGGAAGCCTATAAGCTCGCACTCATATACTGATCTTTCGTTATTGTGCCTTTGGCAGCGGCTATTTGGCTTCTCCAGGATTATCTCTATCCTCTCTTTGTCAGTACAAAAGATGCCACCGATGCTGCAACTATCGTTCGTCTGGGTCGAGAATATACTACGGTTGTTATAGGACTTTTTTGGTGATATATAATTTTATTTATTACTGTTGGTGCTCTGCAATCCGTAAAGCGACCGATGTTTTGATTGTGGATTGGTCTTGTTCGACAGATTCTGCTTCCTCTGATTGTCTTCACGATTGTCCTTCGTATGGGAGGAAATTATCTCTCTCTTTGGTGGAGTATATTTGCTATTGTATGGGCTTCAGCGATTATTGCTGTGATATACGGAAGAAGCGTTTTTCGGAGGCTGGAGAAATAAAGAGTAGATTTTTTTCTTTTCCTTATAATCTATACATATGACCAAGCTTGCCATTACCTCTGTCTATGCCAATCCTCTTCACCCGGGGCATATAGACTCCTTTGAACTCTCTAAATCCGTCGCCGGAGCTGATGAGCTTTGGGTTATTGTTAATAATGATAAACAGGCAGAATTGAAGCGTGGAGTATCCAGTTTTCAGGATGAGATGTATCGGTGTCGACTGGTGAGCGCTCTCCGAGCAGTTGATCGCGTATTTTTGAGCATTGATCAGGATCGAACAGTGTGTGAAAGTCTCCGTGCCCTCATTCAAGAAGCGAAAAATAGTGGGAAATATCATGAGATTATTTTTACTAAAGGAGGTGATCGTTTTGCGGGTGAAATCCCAGAATCTGTCGTGTGTAGGGAATTTGGGGTACCTATTGTTGATGGTCTTGGAGAGAAAACACACAATAGCTCTGACTATGCCATTCGAAAAATATAGTTTATGTCTTCACGCCCTCCACATCTTCCTGATATGCCAGAAAATTCTTCTGGCCCAGAGCACCATGAGCATCCCGAGCACAATGAAAAACAAGAGGCTCACGAAAATATAGAACACAATACGGAAAATAATCTACGTTCTCTCCGAGAATCGATGGATCAGTCGAAAGAGAATCACTTCGACCTGCATGAGCTGTGACCAGATCATCGTTCTCCCGCACATGATCTCCCACATCTTCGCGATCTGGAGACCCCTATTGATGAACATGTTGTCTACCGTTCTGGCCAAAGACCAGAGCATATACTGGGAGAGAATCTCGGGTCAGATATTCGTGAATTTGGTATTGGATTGGGAGATTCCCTTTCGTCTGTACTGACCCTGGGAAAGGATGGGGTAGCTGATACGATAAATTTTATTCGCCATCCGATCCAGGAAATACGAGCAACACGCGATGTTTGGTGAAAATTCTAGTATGTCTTTTTGCTCTATCATACCCTATTCCCGATCGCTCGACGATATGGTTTTGACTTATCATATTCCACGAGATCTTCTTTCTCAGATATCGGTAGGAATTTTGGTATATATTCCATGGGGGGATGAAGAAATTATTGGTATTGTTGCGGATATCCGTGATACCCTCGCGTATGATGGAGATATTAAATCTATTACCAGTATATATTGTCCGATACCACTCTTTTCATCACAGGAAATATCCTGTATTGTCTCTCTTGCACAGCGTCTTTGTGTGCGACTTCATGTGATAGCGCAGTTATTTCTTTCTCCGGCCCTGTTGGCATCACTTGATGTGGATGGTTTTTTACAACTTCCTCTGCCACGCAACCCTCAAAAAAAAGAAGAATCAAGGTATACCATAGCGCCTGATGAGTGATCACTGCAGACACATCTGTTCTCGATTTTGCGAGAGAAACCAGGGGTCGTCATATTTCCTGATACTTTGTCAGCACGGGCCGGGAGTGAGTCGTATCCTGAGAGTGTATGTATTGATGCTTCTCCACGTGGATGAGCCCAGACACGGGTGTATCGTGAGATACTTTCTGGTTCTTCCTCAAACGTGTTTGGAACTCGGCGAACATTTTTTCGTCGTCTCGGGGCGTATGAGAGGATATATATTCTTCATGAGCATCTGGCAGAAGATATATATTTTGGTCGCCGCATACTTCCGGTGTGGATTTTAGCTGATATCTTTGCTGAGCATGGCTATACAATTCATTATATAACCACAACTCCATCGATCCGCACTCTTACACACTTTCTTCAGACAAAAAAACCAATACACTACCTGTCATAATATGACACAGTTTCTACGGAGAATTATTGGGATGATTGACGGACTTTCGTTGCAGACACGGATGATGATCGTGATGCTCGGGGGTGTGTTTTCTGTAGTGATGATTATTGTCACTCTTGTAAAATATACGCTCGTCGACCATGGGTTTTATAAAAATCTCGCCGATACACAACAGCTGCGCGAAGTGGAACTTTCGGTCAATCGAGGCACTATCTATGGTACACTGGACCCTCGTCGTATGGTGAGTGCGGGAGTGATGGGAAGTACTATTTTGGCTACCACTTCTGTTGCGCAGGACCTCAAAATAGATCCGTCGAGTACGTGTAATAGTGATTTATTAGAAGATTTTTTGGTGCAAATTGTCTATGAGCACCTCTGTGTTGGTCGTTCTCAGGTGAGTTGTTTTGATAATATCTTGAAGTATACCAACGTGTATACGACCCCAGAAAATTTCAATTTTACGAGAGAATCTATCGAAGCATTTCTCCGCCCTACTGTTCATGAGCAGGTAAACAGACGATTTAAAACACGCATATTGTTGGCTCAGGGACTCTCGACCCCCGTGATTAATAGTGTTTTATCATTTAATTATCCGGGTCTTTCTTTCCTCGGAGATGCACTCTATATTGATCCGACTCGTTTTGATACATCACGAGATGTCGGAAGCCTTCTCTCGCTTCTTGGTATTGATCAAGCATTTCTGGATGATGCTCTTGAGTTACGAAAAAATAGAAATGTGGATATCGTAGAAAAACTGGATACAAAATTGGCACTTCGAGTCATTGATACCATCAACCAACAATCTCGTCTCGCCCGTGAGCAGCCAAGAAAAGATCAGGAATCGTATGTTTTGAATACTACCTTTTATAAATGCATAAAATTGATCGATCATCCTGTTCGGCAGTATCCTGAGTGACCATCATCAGCGCAGATTACTGGGTTTGTTGATAGAGACGGTATTGGTCGTCTAGGTATCGAGGGATATTTCCATGATCTTTTGGCAGGAAAATCTGGGAAAAAAGAAGAGAGGCGCGATAGTTTGGGCCGTCCTATTTTTGATGAAGAAGCAGCACAGGAGGTAAAATGAGTTGATCTGCATCTCACGATTGATCCCAATATTCAGACAGCTCTTATGGAAATCTTGGCAGAAGGTGTGAGAACGACAGGGGCAAATAATGCAGCTGCCATCATCATGGATCCCAACACTGGCGCTGTCAGGGCTATGGGGAGTTATCCAACATTTGAACCTGATAGACCGGGAAATGTAGAAAAAATTATTCCCTACAATCCAGTGGATCATGAAAATCCACTTCTTCCTCTCCTCGGAAAGACTCTTTTTGTTGAGTCTCCTGCTGGTACGGTGAAGCGTTTCTTCGAAAATCAACTCTTGACCCTCGATGAATTACGCGATGAAGATGCTATGATAGCAGCCCTGGCTGATCCAACAAAAAAATTCTATGTATATGAAAATGGAGTTGGGCTTATGGCACATCAAAATATTCCTCTCATGGCTCCGTATGAGCCTGGAAGTATTTTTAAATGACTTACCGTGGCTATTGGTCTGGATACTGGAGAGATAGAGCCTGATATGATGTACGAGGATCGAGGGTTTGTGCAGATTGATGAATTTAAAATCAAGAACCTGGATAATAATAAATGTCAGGGTTGGCATACTTTTCGTAACGCTCTGAATTACAGCTGTAATGTGGGTATGATCAACATTGTCCAACGAGTAGGGAGGCCACTTTTTTATGAGTATCTCAAGAAATTTGGATTAGGAGATATCACGGGCCTGAAGCTTGATGGAGAACATACAGGTACCCTGGAGGCTCATGAGAAATGGCCCAAGGCGAAGCTCTTTACTATTACATTCTGACATGGAATTCAGGTGAATCTCATACAGATGGCAGCAGCCTATTCAGCCTTGGCAAATGGTGGTGTCTATATGCAACCCTATGTTGTTCATAAACGTGTATATCCTGATGGTGATACTGTTGATACTGAGCCTGTAGCGGTTCGCCGGGTTATCAGCACGACGACGTCAGAAAAAATTATTGCTATGCTGACGGAGTCGACACAACAATGATTTGCAAAAGCAGGTGCTGTACCTGGGTATACAATTGCCGGGAAAACAGGAACATCACAAATTGCGAGTAGTAAATGAGGTTTTGAAAAATGAGAGAATGGACGTACCAATACTTCGTATGCTGGATTTGGCCCCTCAACCAATCCTCAGTTTGTAATTATCGTTCGATTTGATCGACCGAGAAATACCCAGTATGCCGAATTTTCTGCCGCAAAAACTTTCCGAGACCTGGCAAGTTTTATGTTAAAATACTACGGAATACCTGAAAGACAATAAAGACAAAAAATATTTGACAACGGTAAAAATGTATGATTCAATGTGAGCATAACCTCTTTTTTATGGTTCACACATCACCCTTTACTGTCCGTTGTCTTCGCAGGATGCGCATTAGTCTTTCCTTTGGCTTGATTATTGCTCTTACTACAACCCTTTCCGGTGTCTCTGTTTTTGCATCAAATATCTCTAACTTTGCACAGACAATTAACGCAGGAACTCTCTCGGTTGATATTGTTGATGGGAGTTATGTAACTGTGGGGAGTCCATCAGTCACGATGTCAGCTAAGACATTCAGCTTTGCCTGTTTGAGTGGTGGTTCTGCTTCAACGGGGACGTTTGGAGAAGCCACACAACAAATTTACGTAAAAAATCCTGATGCAGCAGATAATGGATGGACGGTAACTCTTGCAGCGACGGCTGGCGCTACTGCCGTCTGGGATAGTGCTGGGACAGATTACGATTTCAACGATAGTGGTGGATCTGGTTGTACGGACGGAGGTGATGCAGACTCTCTTGCTGGTCAGCTTACAGTAAATCCAAATGCTGGTACCCTTGCTGTTGGAGCGTGTGCCAGTTGTACGACGACAAGTGTAACAAAAGGTTCATCGGCAGCGTTTGTTCAGGGGACTACTGATTCTATTACTGTACTTACTGGCGCTTCTGGATCAGATGATATTGGTGACTGGAAATTAACAGGTGCAACATTGAGTCAAACTATTCCTGCTGAACAGCCTGCTGCAAGTGATTATGACATCAATATGACCCTTTCAATCACCGCAAGTTAAAAATTTGCAATCTCTTTCATAATATGATGTACTGTTTCTAGATTAATTTTCCTATGCATAATTTTCTTTCCCTCTGTGAACAATTCCTCCTTCGGCGTGTCCGGACGTGTGTTTCCATCATAACACTCTGTACTCTGTCTGTCGTTTCTTTTGGAGGAATTATTTTTGCCTCCAATGTATCAAATTTTAGCTTTACTGTTAATGCCGGTGCTCTTTCTGTCGATATTGTTGATGGAAGTTATGTAACTGTTCCCAGTCCTGCTGTCGTGCTTTCGGCAGTGACATTTAGTTTCGCATGTCAAACCGGTGGTTCTGCTTCAACGGGGACATTTGGAACAGCGTCACAGCAAATCTATGTCAAAAATCCTGATGCAGCTGATGGTGGATGGAACGTTACCTTGGCAGCCACTTCTGGAACGACATCATTTTATGATAGTGCAGGTACAGATGTTGATTTCAATGATCCCACATCTTCCGGATGTGGTGATGGAGCTGATGCTGATTCACTCAAATGACAACTGACCGTAAACCCAAATGCGGGAACTCTCGCTGTTGGTGCTTGTTCGTCTTGTACCACAACGAGTGTTACAAAGGGTTCGTCTGCTGCATTTGTGGAAGGTACAACTAATGAAATCACTATTCTTACTGGCGCTGCAGGGTCTGATGATATTGGTGACTGGAAATTAACGGGTGCGACATTGAGCCAGACTATTCCCGCTGAACTTCCAGCAACAAATGATTATGATATCAACATGACTCTCTCTATTACGACCAGCTAAATAATTTTTTAGAAAAATTCTCTCCATCCCTCTCTCCATGAGAGGGTTTTTTGACTAATTTAAGATTATATGGTTTAATATTTTTATCGTATGATTTTTGCACGCCTTCAGTCTCATTTTGTTCGGAAAGTGAATATTGTAGCTACTTTTATGGTTGCGGCTATTGTCATAAGTATTGTCTTTTTCTTAGGTCTTTCTCTTGCTTCCTCTACCACCAATATTAGCCTTGTTGTTAATCCGGGGAGTCTCGCAGTTACACTCGTGAATAGTTCTTACCAATCACTTTCCAATCCTCAGGTAAACCTTCCCAATATTTCTTATAGTACTACCTGTCAAGAGAGTCAAGGAATTTTGGGTACTGCTACCCAAAAAATTTATATAAAAAATCCTGAATCAGCATACCATGGCTGGTCTGTCACAATTGCTGCATCGATGCCATCGAGTACCTGGACGAATGGATCTTTTACCATGGATTTTAACGATCCTACAGCTGGTGGCTGTGCTGATGGTGGTGATACTGATAGCGCTCGAGGCCAACTCACTCTTGATCCTTCTCTTGCTTCTTTCACTACTGGCGCTTGTTCAACGTGTGGTACGACGGACATTGTTCTTAGTCCTGCTGGGTCATTTCAAGAAGGTGTTGTTGATAGTGTGACGCTCATTGTATGAGGTGCTGCATCAGATGAGAAGGGCGATTGGACACTTCAAAATATCCAAGTGACTCAAAAAATTCCAGGTGGTCAACCAGCTCTCGGAGAGTATTCTCTTCCCCTCGTTCTCTCCATCACCGCACAATAAATAGTATTAGCATGATATTTTTCTTCTTTGCAAGAAAAAGAATATTTTTGTCTTCATTTTTTGCGTATAATCCGCGTATTATCCGCTATTTTTTCTTATGTTTTTTCGTAGATGTGTGATAGGAGGAATATTTTTGCTCTGCTCAGTTTCCTCTCTTTTTGCTATAGAATACGGTGGTTTCTGAGGAAGGCCAGCATATCCACGACCAGAGAACAATCGTACAGAATCAATTTTTGTTCACACACTTGATGCTGGGGCTGAACAGAAGGAGGGTATTCGTGTTATTAATAATACAAATGAAAAAAAGACACTTCTTGTGTATGCAGCGGATTCAACGCCATCAACGGGTGGGGCCTTTGCTTGTAAGCAATTTGTTGAAGAAAAGAAGGATGTGTGAGCGTGGATTCAGCTTACAAAAACCGAAGTAACACTGGCTCCTAACAGTAATGAACTTGTTCCATTTATGATTCGTGTTCCAGGGAATGCAAGTGTTGGCGAGCATAATGGGTGTATTTTGGTACAAGAGAAAAAAATACAAAAAGAAGGACAAACAGGAGTCAATCTTTCTATTCGTACGGGTATTCGTGTTGCTATCACGATTCCTGGTGATATCGTACGATCACTCGTGATCGATGGATTCTCTTCTGAGAAAACTGATCAAGGAATCACTCTCCACCCTCGCGTCAAAAATACTGGTAATGTCTCCATTGATGCCAATGTATCGGTGGTAACACGCAATATGTTTGGTTGGGTTGTCATGCGGCATGGAGGAGAATATCCGATTTTGCGTTGAGAGGTATCTGATTGGAATTTTGAACTCAAGAAACTTTTCTGGGGTGGATTGTATCGTTCTTCTTTTGTTGTTGAGTATGATGCTGACTTAGCCGCACAAGTTGGCCTCAATACGACAACTGATCTCGTGAAACTTCGAGGACCTGCGGTTTGGTTCTTTACTTTCCCAACAGTACTTGGTTTCATTGCTGAACTTCTTATCTTGGCTGCGCTGTGAGCGTTATCATTTTTGTGGTGGCTTTCTCGCAAGCGAAAAGCATGGATTGAAAAACACTGGACATCATATACTCTCAAAAAATCTACCGACATCACATCACTTGCTCGTGAGTATGATGTTTCTTGGAAACTTCTTGCCCAAGTGAATCGACTCAAACCTCCATACACCCTAAAAAAAGGTGATATACTTCGAGTTCCTCCCAAATCGTAATATGAATTGTGGATTCTTTTCAATTTTTCTTTTCTGGTCTGTATTTTTTTTCTTTGGTATAACGATCTTTGCTCAGGAAGATTGAGGGATCCCTACATCACCTCCTCCTTCTGAGGAAAATCTTTCTTTGTCTTCTGCCACAGAAGCATGAGAAATTTCTGAAACTTTATCTCCAGGAGAAATTTTAGAAGAAGTTGGAACGGCTGATGTTGAGACTACTTCATGAGATATGGTGATCCCTGAAGGAGCATTGTTATGAGAAGAAGTTCGTGATAATAGCAGTACCTGAAATGAACATTCTCTTCCCGAATCTGAACCTGTGATTACGATTGTTGACACTGGAGAAGAAATTGTGGGACCTATTATTGAAAATAGTCATACAAATGAGGATAGTATACCGGAAGGTATTTTACCCACGCAGAATGTTTTTGTTGAAATAGATATTCTCGTGACTGGTTTAGAAGATGAAATATATGCTGAAATCCAGGCCAATCCTCTCCTTGCTGATAATACGGATGAAGATCCGAGTGTAGATCTCATTGATCCTTCGCTGATACCAGAGGCTCCTCGTGCTGAGCCGGAACCAGGAGAACAGATTGTATTTGAAGATCCTACTACGGAGGCAACATGAACGGAAGCTACACAATCAACAATAGCTCTTCTGGAGTCTCTTTTGGAGGCCGAAGAGCCAACTTTTCGTCGGTATGACAAGGAGGTTATCGTCGATCCAGATGCCCTGCATACGTGCCGTGCTGATGTTTTTCGCATGAATATTTCTGATACTTCGTATGCTCGGGTGAAAGTCACTCTTCTACAAAATCGGAAAAAGCCCCTCCCATCTGTACTGGAAATAGGAGGCCTTCCAGCTTGAATTGATGTTGTTTTTGATAAGAATAATTCCTACACGTATACGCCAGGAGCTCGAGAAAATATTGTTGAATTTGAAATCACTCGTCAGCCAGGAGCAGAAGAAGGGGATTTTGTTATTCCTATTATCTATACCCTTCAGGGCGATACTGCGTCTTCTGTGGTTTGTCAGATAAATCTTTTCAATGCCTAATATGTTGAATTTTCCCCAAATTTTCTGAAGTAAAAGAGCGCTTGTGATTATTCTTCTTGCAGTTACCAATATTGCAACATTTTTTGGTTCATACCTCACTATTCGTCGTCTCAATGTCGAATATTTCCATGATCGATATCCACTTCTTGATATAATGCGACATTTTTCCAATCCAAAAGATTTATTGACCACGCTTCAGCCAATTCGAGAAGAGCTTCGATTTTTCTTTGAGAAAGAAGATCTCGAATTTACCTCTCTCTATTTGGAATACCTCAATACGGGAGCGAATATTTCTATTAATCCAGATATACGCATTTTACCTGCTTCTCTTGTAAAAGTTCCTCTTGCCATGGCAGTAATGAAGAAAATTGAACGCGGAGATTGGCAGCTCCATAACCAACTTATTCTCACAAAAGATGATCGTGATACATCATGGGGGGAAGTGTATAATCGCCCTATTGGTATGCCTATTGCAATTAAGGATTTATTGGAAGAAATGCTTCTTCACTCTGATAATACTGCTTTTCGGATTCTGTATCGAAACATGGATTTAGAAGAGGTAAGAGATGTATATATTGCTCTCGGTTTAGACGATTTTTTTGATCAGGAAGGAAAAATTACGGCAAAAGAATATACCCGTCTTTTGCGTTCTCTCTATACGGCAAATTATCTTTCTCCCTATCATTCACAATATGTATTAAACATACTTACTCATACGAATTATGACGATTATTTGTGAGGGGGTATCCCAGAAGAAATTACCTTTGCCCATAAAATTGGTGAGAATAATACCAAAACCGTTGTACTTGATGCCGGAATGGTATATATAGATGATCGCGTGTATCTTATTTCCATGGCAATGGATTATGAGAAAGAGGGCGTCACTCGTGAAAAAGCACTCGAAATATTTGGGTATGTTTCGGATCGTATTTATCGTTATATGTCACAAACGAACAATGAGAAACTTTAGCACATTTTTTCGAAAATTTTTTGCTTTGTATTTGCTCCTGTGTGTTCTATTGGGTAGCATTCCATTGGAATGATTTATCCTGCATTGGCAGGAAAAAAACATTGTTGATGTGCTGTATCAGGCACAGCGTAATGGAAATGTGATTGACACAGTAGTGCGTGAATTTATTGCTCCAGAAGTGCCTCAGGCACATGCAAATGGTGCTACTGACTCTCTGGTGGTATATGATACTCTGAATGGTACTTCGACTCCGAAATTTCGCCTCTGGAGTGGGAGTAGTTGGGGGTCAGAACAGTCGGCAACAGCATTTAATGGGACTGAGATTTATGCTATGCAGTTGAAATACAGTCCTGTGAATCGTGATGAAGCAATACTCGTTGCCATGACAAATACTGGTCAAATACAGGCCCAAGTTTTTAATGGCACTTCGTGGGGAAGTGTCACCACCCTTTCTACAGTAGGGGACACGAACTGAAATCCAAATGGAGCTGCGATATATCGATGATTTGATATAGAGTATGAGCAGAGTTCCGGTGATGCCATTGTCATAGTAGCAGATAATACCGCTGATCCGGATTATTATGTTTGGAATGGGACCAGCTGGACTGGGCCAACGAACATTGATATTCCAACTGGTGGTCGTCCATATTTTATTGAACTCGCCTCTCGTCCCGGAAGTGATGAAATGGCTTTTATTGTTCTTGATTCCGCGAGTGATGTCTACGGGATGCGTTGGACGTGAAGTGCTTGGAATAATATGACAGTTGCAACTGTATGGGAAACAACTGCTTCTGTTGCAACCAGGAAAGCTGTTGATGTTGCCTTTGAGACAAATTCGGGTGACATCATGTTTGCATGGGGTTTTGCAACGGTGGCTACTGCTCATTTCCGATATCGAGCGTATTCTGGTGGTACGCTTGGTGCTGTGACCAATGTGACCAATGCAAATAATGGATGAGTCGCTCATTGGCTTGATTTAGCTCCAAATCCCACTTCGGGATCAGATCAAATTATGATAGGACTTCATGATGCGGGGTCTGATCTCAATACTTTTATTTGGAGCGGAACAGCTTGGAGCGCCGTTCATGCTGAACATAGTGCAACTCTGGAAAATGCTGCTACAGAAATGGATTTTGATATTACCTTTGAGACTCATAGCTCTAATCCCAATGATGCCTGGCTTGTCTGGTCAGATGGAGCGACGGTTTCACGAAAACTCTGGGATGGGGGCACATCAGCGTGGCAAACAGCCACGACAGCTGGTGATGATAATGCGGCTGTTCTGTTGAATGCTCAACCAAATAATGGTGCCGTATTGGCCGCCGTATATGAAGATGATACATCAGCGACAGATGATATTCGGGAATTCAATCTTACCTCTGGAAGCCAAACATGGTCGACAATAGCTCAGATGTGGGCCGGTCCCACACGAAGGAATATGGGTATTATCCGCATGGCACTGGCAACACAAAAATATAGCAGTTCTACGGAAGGTATGATGGTGTATGTAACGGAAGATAGTACTACCAACCCTCAATATCGGCGATGGACGGGGTCATCATGGAGTTCTGCGGTTTCTGCTTCTGGGACGAACGGGGAGTTACGACATATGGTCACGAAAACTTCTCCCAAGCGCGATGAAGCAGTATTGGTAACCCTGGGAAACAATGGTCGAATTGAAGCACAAATATGGAATGGTACAACAAGTTCCTGGGGAAGTGTTACAAGTCTTTGTACGACTGTTGACTCAAACGGTGATGCTGATCTACAATCACTTTACCGATGATTTGATGTCGAATATGAACAATCTTCTGGTGATGCAATCGTGGTGTGTAGTGATGGAACGGCTGATCCGAACTATTATGTCTGGAATGGATCTTCGTGGTCAGGACCGACCGATATAAACATTGCGAATACAGGAATTACGAACTATATTGAGTTGGCTTCAAAGCCTGGAACTGATGAACTTGCGATGATACTTATCGATGCCAATGTGGATGTCTATGGTATGCGGTGGACAGGAAGTGCCTGGGATAATATGGGGACTGCTGCTGTTTGGGATGCAACTGGTTCCATTGCGACAAAAAAGTCAATTGACGTTGCGTATGAAAAAACTTCTGGCGATATCATGTTTACATGGGGGTTTGCGACGGTGGCGACGGCACATTTTCGATATCGAACATATTCTGGAACTACCCTTGGTGCTGTGACCAATGTGACCAATGCAAATAATGGATGAGTTGTACATTGGCTTGAATTGGCTCCCAATCCGACCACCTCGTCGGATCAAATCATGATATGACTTATTGATGCGGGTGCAGACTTGAATACATTTATTTGGAGCGGAACTGCTTGGAGTGCTGTTCATGCTGAACATAGTGCGACTGTAGAAAATATTACAAACCAAGTTTTTGATATCAATTTTGAAACCCATAGCTCTAACCCCAATGACGCGTGGCTTGCATGGGGTGATGGAGCGACGGTTTCACGAAAACTCTGGGATGGGGGCACATCAGCGTGGCAAACAGCGACGACTCAAGGTGATGATACAGGGTATGTGCAGCTAAATTCCCAACCCAATAGTGGAGCATTTTTTATGAGTGCCTATGAAGATTCATTGTCTGCTTCTATGGATATTACAGAAAATAGATTAACTGCTGGTTCACAGACGTGGTGAACCGCATCGGCTCTGTATAGTGGTCCGACAATGCGTACCGGTCTATGATTTTCAAAAGTAGCTATTGCAAGCGAGAATTATATCTCTCCTACCTATACTCAGCAAGCATATCGATTCTTTAACAATGCGAATTCAGCTGATGTAGGGAGTACTCTAGCGGCACAAGACACAGCAGCGACACTGGCTTCTACGGGTGCGGCATTTCGCCTGCGTATGCTTCTCCGTGTTGATACGAATACCATACTCACGAATGCCCAGAATTTTAAACTTCAATTTGCTCAAAAATCGGGCACATGTGATACGGGATTTTCGGGAGAGACCTATGCGGATGTTACTGCTTCGAGCCTTATTGCGTATAATAATAATGCTACTCCTGCCGATGGTGCCGCGCTGACTGCCAATGCAAATGACCCAACTGATGGAGGACGGACCATAGTGAATCAAGATTATGAAGAGCTCAATAATTTTACTAACAGCGAAGCCTCTATTGCCAGTTGACAGGACGGGAAATGGGATTTTTCTCTTATTGATAATGGGGCTCTGGCAAGCACAGACTACTGTTTTCGTGTGGTCAAGGCTGATGGAACGACAATCAATACGTATACCGTTGTCCCCCAGATTACTACAGCAGCATCGGGAGGGACGTTGTCAGTTGATATTGTGAATAGTGGAGGTACTCCAGTAGGGAGTCCTTCCGTGCCAATGGGGAATGTCGTGGTTACGATTGGTCACCAAACCGCAACAGGGACATTTGGAACCTCCTCTGAGCGGATACGAGTGGACAATGGAACGGGCAATCCTCAGTGGACCCTGACAGTAGCGGCCCAGGGAGGATCTACATCTTTTTGGGATGCTACGGCCGCAGACTATGATTTCAATGATCCGACTTCCAATGCTGGTGATGGCGGTGATGCTGATAGTCTCGGAGGTCAACTGACACTCAATGCGAGCGTATGAACTCTCTGAGGTACGTGCAGTGCTACTGGTGTTACCAAATGAAGCTCGACATGATTTTCAGAATGAACAACCAATACAATAACACTTTTGACTGCTTGAGCCGGCGCAAATACATGATGTTATTGGGATTTTACGGACATAAGTCTCTCTCAGACAATTCCCGGTGCTACGCCGATTGGTTCTTATTCCATAAACATGACCCTCACCGTTACGGCGACCTAATCCATTATTTTGACAAAATATATAAAATATGGTCAAATAATACCGTATCTGAGTTTTTCATGCATACATCACCTCGTTCTCAAAGATTTTTGTTGCTTATTCTGGCTATTTTCTGAGTGTTAGCGTTTTTTGTTGTGAGCAGTGTTATCTCTATTTATACGACCCAAGCATCCAGTGTTACTTTTAAAGTTGCTATTATCGCTTCTGCTCAGTGCTATAACGGTTTGGATGATGATGGGGATACACTTATCGATAGTGCAGATAATGGTTGTAGCGATCCGACAGATAATCAAGAGGCAAGTAGCTCAGGAGGGAATACTAACTCATGAGGTAATTCATGAGGAAATACAACGGTCATCATTATCAATAATCCAACTCCACCTCCAGCCACACCTCCTGATATCACTCTTGATGCTGCTCCGGAAAAAGAATCTTCTGTGTTAGAAGATCTCATGTGTACCTTGTTTGATTCTGGATATCGCCGGTGTACGCCAAATAAACGTGCAAACTTTGCTCAATTTACGGATGATATCGTTTGTGAAGGTTTTATAGAGAAAAAATCACCCCTCTCTGCGTACCAACTTGAGAAGAAAGCACTTCGACAGGATATACTCTCTATTGCTGTCAATATGCGTCGAGAGGGGTATGTCTACGAAAAAGAATATACGAGACATTTTCGTGATATTGGTCTCCCAAATCAACCAGTTTGGCTCCTTCCAGCAGTTGAAACAGGATTGAAATTTGGTATTACATCCAAGAGTAATATGTTCTTCCGACCCAACGATACTATTACTCGGGCTGAGGCTTTTGCTATGGTGATGAAGGGAGTATGCATGAATCCTGATATTATTGATAATGCTCTTTGGCAAAAGCGGGTATTTTTGATAGCAAAAGAACATGGTATAACGAGTAAAACATGGGAAACTTTTCTCCCAAATTCAGACATTCTCAACCAGGAACTTTTTGTAATTGCCTCACGACTGGCTGATTGGGCTGATAAAACTGGTGGATGTAAACCACGACCAGCATATTGTAGTGTGGAAGAAAATGTTTCTTCTGAGAAACTTTCTTCCTTTACCCGGGTATACGAACTCGGCGATATTCACCCAGAAATTCGTATTATTCAGCGCATTTTGAATAATCATGGTTATACGGTTTCTACTAGTGGTGCTGGATCTGCCGGACAAGAAACCGAAAAATATGGTTTTGCAACGCAGGAAGCTGTGAGGCGTTTCCAGAAAAATTCTGGTATACCAATGACGGGGAAAGTGGGCGAGCTGACATATAACGCTCTCCGCAATCTGGATACATAAAAACCATCATTATCCGATGGTTTTGTATATTTTGGTGGGAACGGCTGGGGGAGTTTTGCCTTGAATGGCAAAACGAGTCAACCCGTTAGGGTTCGATTCCCAGTTCAAAAAAACTCTCCATTCTCACGAAAGAAGAGTTATACGTAATACATGGTGGGAACGCTGGGAATCGAACCCAGGACCATCACCTTAAAAGGGTGCTGCTCTACCGATTGAGCTACGTTCCCGTGAAGGGGTATTTTGTGGTCGTGACTATATGAAAAAAAACCTATTTGTCTACTCTTTTTTTACAAGAGGATTTGACTGTTTTTACTGAACGTGGTAGGCTGGGAGAGTAAAACCTTTTTATGCGTCGTCTTTCCTTCTTGTTCGTCTTTATTTTCTGTATGCTTTCTTTTGAGGCCTTTGCCTATTCAGTAAGCTGTTCTGGTATTCCTGGTTCAGGAGGGTGTAACCAGTGTTTTCATTTTGAACTGGCGCAAAATAACTCTTCTCAGGACCGGTTTGTGCCACGGAATGGACTCACCACCGGACAAACAGAAGCTATTTATCTGAATCAAAGTTCTGTTACTGCCTCAGCTCTGCAAGGGGCTTCTGTGACTCCGACCGGTACTATCACGAATTTATTTGATCTTGTTGAAACGGGACCAAATACAGGATGGGTTTGGGCACGTATGAAATCGTGATCCTCGATTCGTCGCTGAACAATTCCAGGAACTGTTGACTATGCAAACCCAGTGTATGTTGTAAAATATTCGACTCGATCCGCTGTTAAAGCAAATGGTACTATCCTTCCAGGAACTGATGTGAATCATCTCGAATGTGCCTTCTTCTATGTTTCTGCACCAGCTATTCGTTGTGGAAATGGTGTTCCTGAGGGGACGGAGCAGTGTGATGATGGAAATACGAACAATGTTGATGATTGTTCTAATACTTGTCGGACCCCTGTTTGTGGAAATGGTGTTCGTGAAGGGACGGAGCAGTGTGATGATGGGGATACAAATAATAACAACGGATGTACCAATACCTGTCGTACTGGTATAACCCTTGGACAACTCTGCTGAAATGGTGTTCGAGAAGGAAATGAGGAATGTGATGATGGTAACACGAACAATAACGATGCATGTTCTACCGTGTGTAGAGTTCCGGTTTGTGGCAACGGCGTTCGTGAAGGACAAGAACAATGTGATGATGGAAATCGCGTGAACAATGATGGATGTACCAATACCTGTCGTACTGGTATAACCCTTGGACAACTCTGCTGAAATGGTGTTCGAGAAGGAAATGAGCAATGTGATGATGGTAATACCAGCAATACTGATACATGTTCTACCGATTGTTTAAACCTTACTCTTCCACCCGCTCAATGTCGTATACAGGTTCTCAACTCTGTTGGAAGTGCTCCACTTTCGACCTCGTTCTCTTGTACTGGAACTCCACAAGGCCGCACTGCAATTATTATCACAAAAAATAATACGGTTGTCGATCACTTTGAGGCCGTTAATCAATCCTATACCTTTACTAACATTGGTCGCTACACTGTTCGTTGTTATCCAGACGCACAGCATCAGTCAAATAATTGTACAACAGTTGTCAATGTTGGATCTCAGTGTTGAAATGGCGCAGTAGAGCAAGGAGAACAGTGTGACGATGGAAATACTATTTCTGGTGACAGTTGTGACCGATATTGTCGATTCCCTGGATCAACGTGTGGGAACGGTGTTCGAGAACAAGGAGAGCAGTGTGACGATGGAAATAATAGTTCCAACGATACCTGTACCAACATTTGTCAGCGTTCTACTCCTGATTCTGGTCCACTCAATATCGTCGTGATTCTCTTGGTAATTGCTCTCGGGTGAGCTTACGCTATTCGGACTTTTCGTCAGAAAAAATCCTAGAGATCACCGAGATCAAAATCGATAAATATCAGAAGAAGTATACTAATGACTGCCATCCCCAAAAGTATGGTGACCTCTTGGAGCGGACGAGCATGTCACAGAAGAAAAGTATCCAAGAGATTCCATACTGCCCACCAGTAGGTCACGATCATTGTTGCAGATACAACGTGAAAGAGTGCTGTTTTTCGTTTTTTTGTGAAGAGAATTTTTTTTGCTTCAGTCCAGAGCATAGTTGTATTGTAGTATGATTTTATTTTTTTCCACTGTAAAATAATTGAAACATACCCTCTTTTAGAGTATACTTTTCTCATGAGTAACAAGCTTATCACCCATCAGTATCGAGACTTTAGCTACTATCTGTATCGTGGTATCGATGAGTATCTTTTGGATAAACTCGACCGGAGTTTTCGTATCTTGCCTGATGATCGTGATGATGTCGCATCACCAACGCAATTGTCGAAATTTGAAATTCGAAAAAATTATGCGTACTTTGCGCTTCAGCTCGCTGAATATGATGCAAAAAAAGATATGATTTTTACCGAACAAGTGCATTGTTTTGTGAGTGATAAATTTGTTTTCTTGATAGATGAAGATCGTTTTAATGGGATACAATCATTCCATAAGGTTCATGAGCATCTGGTAAAAAAAGAAGGGTATAACAGTTTTGATATTTTTTATGAATTTCTCGACATGTCTGTGATTGGTATGTTTCGGATTTTGGACGTTATTACCGCACGGGTAAAAAATCTTGAATCTAGTATTTTTGAACACAGTCTGGGGAATGATCAGATTGCAGAGATTCAGGATATCAAGAAAAATATTGTGAATTTCAAATCCATTCTTACACCTCTGTACGATATGTTTGATGACCTCACTCGTAAATATACAAACCTCATTGATGAAACCGGCCGTGAAGCTATAGATGACTCTCTGGATAAAATCAAAAAACTTATTAATCGTTTAGATAATTTTCGTGAAATCATGAAGCTTTTGACAGAAACAAATGAAATGTTTATGGCGCGTAGTACGAATCAAACTGTCCGACGTTTGACACTTCTCAATGTATTACTTTTGGCACCGGGATTTATTGCGGCACTCTTTGGTATGAATGTTCATTTTTGATGGATTTCATTTGGTGCGGCACAGGGAAGTATCGCTCCACTTCTTTTTATTGCGTGAACGATGATTCTTTTTACCTCGGGGATGTATACATTTTTCCGATTAAAAAAATGGATTTAGAGGAGCTGTTATTGCCCAAGCATTTCTCGCAATGATTGTAGCTCTCTTCTCAGAAGTAAGGCACGGTCTGGATCATTTGTTTCTTCGAGGATCGCTTTCTCGATTTGCTGTATTCGTGCCTGTGCGGATTCTCTGTCAATCTGAGGAGTACTGCTTGGCTCGACTGCGTCATCTTTTCCGACAAATTGTGATAAAAGTTGGTCGGGAATAATGTTTTTGATTCATTCTCGTTGTATCTGAGGGAACCAGATACCCAGAGAGATCACCAGTAACGCTATGATTGCAACCCACAGGAAAGATTTTTTATGTTTCATACCTGTATTATACAGATTATATATCGTATGCAAGTTTAGCGCAGAACGCTCAATTCACTTCGCGCTACTTCTTTCCAGCGAGCGTCTTGTCTTTGCAGGAGTGTGAGAACCCCATTATAATGCATAGCTCCATAGTGAATATATATATTTTTTGCGGGAGAAGCGATGATTGTATCTGCCAGATACCTATTTCGACCATCGATAATAATTTGCATAATAGGCATTTGAGCGTAGAGCGTCTTTTGGAGAGCAGGATCTGTATAACTTCGTACGAGAAGTGTGATCATGCTTCGGCCAAGTATTCTGACGATCTTTCGCTGATTATCATTAAAATTTGGCAGCATTTTTTCAATTTTTTCTAGAGTTGTTGTATCTATTGTAGCTGCAGGAATCGTATTTTTTTCTGCTAATTCTATGATTTCATCGGACGTGAGATCGACATTGATACTCGGAATTATTCCCAGAAAGTCATCTGTATCCTGCAGTGATACATCGGCCATTTTTGCAACAGTATCATACATAGTTGGAGATACTTCTATTCCCATGAGTGTGCTGAGTTTCCGGAGACTTTCTTCACTGCCCGGTTTCACTCCTTCATAAAAAAAGACGTATTCTTGTCCGATGAGATTTTGCATGTCATTGTAGATATCGGTATAGAATTCTTCTGATGCAATATGAATCATGGATTGAAAAACAATGGTTTTCTCTCCATTACTGAGTGTGATTTTTGGGAGTGTTGGAGGAGCGATGGTGTTGGAAAGAGAGAGTCCACCCAAGAGTATCCAAGGCAATGCCCAGAAGCATGCTATAAGCCATGCCCATCCACGAAAAAATGCGTGTGAAAAAATCTGTGTTTTTGATTTTTCTGAATGTTTTCAAAAAAGAAGTCCCACGAGACCCAGAGCAAGTCATCCCGAAAATGTGACGAGCACCGAGATGGGGATGAGTATACCCCACACACTTATCCCGACCCACCCTCAGAGAGTCCAGGAAAACCATGTATTTACTCACAAGAGTAAAAGCAAGAAGAATGCGAGTATCATTGGTATGAAGCGTTTTTTGAGAATTGAATCAATCCTATTCACAATGAAGGTATTTTCAAATTCTTTGTCATGGTTACACTGTTTTGTACCCATTTCATGAATACAAAGATTATCTACACTTCTCATTCTCGGCGTATGAGCCTCGCGGTACACCCGCAGGATGGACTTGTTGTCCGTGTTCCAAAGCGTACTCCCCAATGAGCTGTCGAAAAATTTATTCATACTCATACATGATGGATACAAAAACAGCAGAAAAAATTCTCACAGTTTCGAGCCCTTACTGTAGAAGAGATAGATGAACTTAATCGTCTTGCTCGAACATATCTTCCTCATAGGACTATGGAGCTCGCACTTGTACTCGGATTTACGTATAGAAGTGTATCTTGTCGCCACCAGAGATCCAGATGGGGCAGCTGTAGTCATCGCAATGATATCAGTCTCAATATCGAGCTTATGCGACTCCCATCAGCACTCTGTGATTATATCATCATTCATGAACTGACTCATACCATTCACAAGCATCACCAAGACTCTTTCTGGGCTCATCTCGAAAAAGTCCTCCCAGGTGCGGGAGAACTCGATAAACAGATGAAACAATGGAAGATAGGGTATGTATCGCTCTGAGATGGATATGAAGACTAAACTCCTACAGTTTCCCATTGATTCATCATGTCGGCGACATCATTGATCTCAGAAATTCTCTCTCGTATCTCTCTCTCTGCGATCTCGAGCGTGATACGCTTCGAACGTACTTGATGAACAATCTCTGTCACTTGATTCATGAGCGTGGTCATACGATCGAGAAGATTGGTGATCTCAGGAGTGCCATGCTTGTTATAAAATGCACGAAGGCGATTATTGAGCTCGATAATCGGTGGGATATCGATCAATTGCACGATTGATTCCATCTTCTTCACACGGCGAGATCGTGTTCCATGAGTTTTTTTGAAATTTGTGACCAATGCTTGTGCTTCGGTGGAGAGTTTTTTTGGTGTTTTTGTCATAGAGGAGTGATTAGACTATTTGGTTTAACTGTTTTTGTTTTACGGCTATATCATCTTCTGTCCTACTGACTTCTCCTTGGAGTTGTGCCAATACTCATCGATCCTCTACACTCATATGGTTTGGATCCTGAGAATTGAGATTTTCTCTGATTTTCCCAAACATATCTCCGAGCATATTTGCAGCATATGAGGTAAATAGTGCTGTTCAATTTCCCTCGGGATCACCGCTGAGATTGCCAATACTTGAGAGGGCTTCTTTGTAGATTTTATCTGGATATCTCTGAAACATGAAGTTTTGAATCTCAGATTTATGTGTGGGATCTGTCATTGTATTGATCAATTCTTCCAGCTGGGTAAAGCTCAATTTTCAGAGATTTTCTGGTGTCAGAGATTCTTTGCCAGACGCAATGCTGTCTAGAAGGTCCGAATTACCAATAGTTTCATCAGACAATTCCTCATCACGAGAAAGAGAGTCTCATACACTTTTTCCTTCTTCATACTTTCTTGTAGATGGGAGAAGAGTATTGTGTGTATTGAGAGGTGGTATATTGTGTTCAAAAGACATAGAAAATATGAGTTATTATGTAGGGTTTAGTTGGGGGGGGAATTTCCTTTTCCTTATTTCTTCTAACACTTTCTCTATGTCGGCAGGTAATTTATCCTTTTCTAATTCAATTGTTCCTTTATCACTGGGTCCATACACAATCTCTATATTTCCATCTTTCTTAAAGGTGACGCTATATGCTTTGTCGCTATTTTCTCGATTTGTATCATCACGGGGGAAAATATGATATTTTCCTGGTGTATTTTGAGGTAGATAGGCTAATTCACCAACTTGGACTGGAGCATCAGGTTGAGTAGGAGCAGGTTTATCAGCAGGTTTAGCAGGAGCAGCAGGAGTAGGAGCAGCAGGAGCATCAGGTTGAGTAGGAGCAGGTTTATCAGCAGGTTTAGCAGGAGCAGCAG
>CAYPRD010000005.1:2852-3784 GCA_964413195.1 uncultured Candidatus Peribacteria bacterium | reverse complement strand
GAGTAGGAGCAGCAGGAGCAGGAGTTTGAGTGAACCATAATCTGTCTGTTAATTTTGTACTGGTTCAACCTCTATTTACGTTCTTCTCAGTAAACTCAGAAAAAGGGATTTCCACTTTATGCCCATTTTTGTCGTTAAATTGTGCATTTCAATACCTTGAAAATCATGTAAATTTCAACAACCCCATCTTCTCGCGATATATTGCATCGCCAGGTACTAGGTCGAGAGCTCTGCCCATATGTCATTGTATTTTAGGATCTTGCTGCGAAGTGTAGGATTTTAGGAATTCACCATAACTACCTTTTGCAATGAGATCTTTATTATCCTGGTTACTGTATGTACTTGTCTTGGCAATTTTATTGATAAGTACAGACTCACTGTCGTTTCTTCTCGCTTCCGCAAGTTTCGTCCCAAAGTTTGAAGAATCGCTGCTGGCAAGTGTTGATTGAAAAGCTTTTGCACGAGATTGTTCTTCCGGGGTCATAGCGTCCCATAGTTTCGCACTATGGACTTCGTTTTTTGCTACATCCCACATCCATCCTCCTATATTGTCCGTGTACTCTTGTTCGGTAAGAGGCGTAGTGGTTAATTTTGCAAGTTTGTTTTTGAGTTCTTGCTTGTGCATGGGTAGATAAGAGTCATTCTTATCATCAAGATTCATCTCTTTGCCGAGCACTTTTCCTAAATCAACCATAGCCTGAGCTCGTTCCGATCCTTGTCTTTCAAATTCTTGTCATGCGTCTTCCACCGCTTTTGCTATCTTGGGTATATCACTGCCTGGATCACCTTGTTTCTTACGAAATTCTTCTCGTGCGCGTTGTTCAGCTGCTGCTTTTTCCTGCACATATTTTGGACTTGGAGCAGGTTTCACATCAGCAGCAGGTTTCACATCAGCAGCAGGTTTCACATCAGCAGCAGGTTTCACATCAGCA
>CAYPRD010000005.1:0-2752 GCA_964413195.1 uncultured Candidatus Peribacteria bacterium | reverse complement strand
GCAGGTTGAGTAGGAGCAGTAGATGTAGTAGGAGGGTTTACATAAGATGGTAATAATGGCGCATCAGTTCCTCTTTCTGGTAAAGCATAGTGCGTGCGACTTTGCGTTTCTGTCTTCGGGGGGGGATTACGAGGAGAAGAATTACCAGAAGCAGGAGCAGGTTTAGCAGCAGGTTTAGCAGCAGGTTTAGCAGCAGGTTTAGCAGGAGCATCAGGAGCAGCACTAGGAGTACCCCTTTTATTATTATTTCTTTTCCCTCCTTGGAGATCGCTTAGGTCTATTGGGCGGCCTCCTGATGGAACTGGGGCATGCTTTGGATTTGATGGCAATTTGTAGTGAGTTCGTCTTTGAGCTTCAGGTACCCCAGACTCACCTGTATCACCTGATGCTCCGTTTTCTCCTGAATCACCATAGGCTCATGAGTCTTCGGGGAGTGGTATCTGTTTGAGACTGTCACTTGCCTCTGCATTTTTCTTCATCACATCTGCCCTGACTGTGCTTGGATATGCCTTCTCTGGTTTATTCTCTTCCCACCGTACCATGGGTCTGATACAGGAGAGGGCAGTCTCTTGGGCGAGATGAGGGAAATAATGGAGGAGAGGCAGGTGAGACATAATAAAAATGCTAAATTATACCGTAATGTGATGCTGATATTTTGAACAATGATGTCTATCGGATGATCAGCAGTATGGAAACGAGTGTGTTATCATTATAACTCAGGAGCTCCATGAAGTTTTGCAGAATGAGTTTTGTTTTGTCGCAGAGGCTGAGGAGGATTCTCTGCATGACCACCAGGAGAAGTTGCTGGAATGTCGACTCAACCTTCATTCTCAGGATTGTTTCCACCTTCTTCTTCTTCTTCTTCTTCTGCTTCTTCACTGTTCTCTGATGTAGCTTCTCAGCGAGGAGATCAGGGTCTTCCCTGATTGAGTCTCTGGAGATGAGGAGGGAGTTGGTTGAGTTGTGCGAGTGCTCCTGCTGCATTTTCATTTTCTCGAGAGACTTGCAGAGTATTTACTGCGCTCTCCCGCATTCACTCTGCTGCTAGTTGGTGCCCTTCAAAACGAAAGAGTGGTCTAGAGCGTGAGATCGTTGTCTCTTGGGCGAGATGAGGGAAAAAACGGAGGAGGGATGTGTGAAACATAATAACAAGATGAAAAAATAAAGATGAAAAATATACTGACACGTGTCAGTATAGCAGAGTATTTTTTGAAATGCAATTTTTGGAGGCTCTATATTTCTACCGTAAAATACGAGAAGCGTATTTGCATCAACTCCCCTTCTGATTTTCTGGTGAAAATCCAAGGGGAGTGACTCATGACTTCCATTTTCCACAAAACTTCACTTCTCTGTTTGCAGGATTGGTCTACAGAGGCAAGTGAGTTATGGTAGAAATTTGGAGCATATTTTGCCTATCGGAAAAATAGCTTGGTATTTTACTTTAATCCTGCGAGAACTCCCTTGCTTGTAAGGAGCTGGATGATGGCCCTTACCTGAATTTTGTTTTTGAAGAATATAAAATTATGAAACTCCTGAAAATAAACTCAATATATTCTACTATACTGCTACTCAGTTTACAATGATAAAATTCCTTATTTCTTATTTGATTTTAAAGTAGGGACAGTGTTATCTTGAATTTGAAGTTTTTGATCTTCTGGAAGATAGCGTAACCAAGTATTCGGGAATGCATCATTATAACGAGGAGTATTATTCGGCTTGTACATAAGTAGAGTACTCCATTCGTTGAAAGTAGCTGAGGTAGGATATGTAGTGAGATAATCGTCTAACACAGAAAAAATTGCATCGCGAAGCATTTCTGGAGGAGCGGGAATCCAAGGATCATTTGGTAGTACAACTTTTCGGTGGGATGCTTCGAGATTTATCATTACCATACCCCATGAAGTAGGGTACATGAAGCCTGTTAATTCTCCTAAAATATTGTTGAGTTGGTAGACATCAAATTGTGTACTTCCCATAGTATACTTAACAGGGTGATTATAAGGTAGGTAGTTATAGTTAATAATCACAGCTCCTTGACCAGATATGACTGCTTTCTTCCAGTCTTTACCATAGTTGCTGTTTATGTCCTCACTTTGGATCTTAGCAAGCTGTGTGGTACTCAATGCACGTAAAGTAACCCGGATTTTGTATCACTTACTCATTTCGGGTAACGTAGGATCAAGAGAATATGTACCAGATATATTACGTGATAACCAGAGAGAGTTGGTTGCCTCTGCACTATCACTGAGAGTAGATCTTTCAAGATCGGAAATTTCAGGAAGGAGAATTATCTGAGATGGATAATCTTGATCTAATGCTTGGCATCGTGTGGGGTCTAGAGTAGGCTTATTTTCGTGAGAACAATAAATATCATCAAGGGTGGTATTCGTAGTTGTATTATAACAGTGGACTACTGGAATTCCTGTACTGCATTCCGCCTTCCAAGTAACCAAATCATTTTGACATGTTTCGTATCGGTTAATGAGATCAACGTAAGATCCACAAGCGTCGAAAGAATTGTTTGGTGGGCATAAATTTAGATCGTTGAGTTGTGTTTTTGCAGCGGTGTATTCGGCTCGGTCACTGTTTAGGATATCCAAGGTACAACTGTTTAGTCATTTTCCTACTACAGAGGAAGTAAGGGAAGTAGCCTGAAAACCATACCTTCCAAAATAATATCCTATTCATAAAAGTATCAAAACTATACCTATGTATTTAAGAGAATTTTTTTTCATATTTAAAAAAGATTAAG
>CAYPRD010000004.1:0-52953 GCA_964413195.1 uncultured Candidatus Peribacteria bacterium | reverse complement strand
CAAGAACGGGTGACTCCGATACGCCATGAGATGGGACTAACTTTGTGTCACATAGAGAAAATTATTATTTATGAGAAAGTTCAAGAAATACATGACTTGTATGCTTGAGAATACGGTGGCTTCGTCCACGACCAACCGGACGAGCACGTCGGTATGTCGGACCCTGAGCAATTGAAAGCGTGTGAATAACAAGATCATCCTTGCTTGCCCCATCATTGTGTGAAGCATTTGATGCGGCACTGAAAAGAACTTTATAAAGAATGAGGCTTCCTTTTTTTGGGAAAAGACGGAGCATCGCCAATCCATCATTCACGGTTTTCCCACGAACAAGATTTGCAATGACTCGCAATTTTTTCGGAGATATTCGGGCGTTTTTGAGAGTAGCTTTCATAGAGTAAAATTATGCAGCAAGAGCAGCCTTACCAGCGTGTTTAATAAATCTTCGTGTTGGAGCAAATTCGCCAAGACGATGTCCCACCATGTCTTCTGTGACAAATACCGGCGTATGTTCTTTCCCATTGTGAACACCAAATGTATGACCAACAAAATCAGGGTGAATCACAGAGGCACGAGCCCACGTTTTGATAACACTTTTTTTACCAGAAGCATTGAGAGCCTCCACCTTTTTGATTAGGTGATCTGGGATGAACAATCATTTTTTAAGACTACGAGACATAAGAAAAATTATAAAGCAGAAACAAGAGAACCTCGCTTATCAGTAGCAATCCACCGGTTAGTACGTTTGTTTTTACGAGTCTTCACACCGAGAGCTGGTTTCCCCCAAGGAGTTGTTGGTTGACGACCAATAGACGTATGACCTTCTCATCCACCATGAGGGTGATCAACAGGGTTCATAGATGTACCGAGATTGTGAGGACGACGACCTTTCCAACGAGAACGTCCAGCCTTACCGATGGTGATTTGATTGTGATCAGTATTGCTGACAGCACCGACAGTAGCAAAACATTTTTTGTGGACATATCGTACTTCTCCAGAACCGATCTTGATTTGCGTATATTCACCTTCTTGTGAAACAACCTGCGCACTTGCACCAGCAGAGCGAACAGCCTGAGCTCCTCGTCCTAAAACCAATTCAACATTATGAACGGTCAATCCTGCTGGGATATTACCCACCATCATTCTATTCCCTGGAATCGGCTTGGTGTTCTCAGAAGTCACAATTGTGTCACCTACTTTCATTGTGGAATGAGCCAAAACATATCTGTGCTCACCATCAGTATCCTGAACAAGGGCAATGAATGCTGATCGGTGTGGATCGTATTCTATTGTTTTTACAGTAGACGGAACATCCATTTTATTCAATCGGAAATCAACTATTCGCAAGCGACGCTTGTGCCCACCTCCTCGAAAACGAGAGGTAGTACGGCCATAGGAATTACGACCACCACTACTCTTGTGAGAAGTTGTTAGTTTTTTGAAAGGAACATCAGTGGTCAACTCAGTAAAAGCATTTGTCGACATGCCTCGACGACCATTTGTAGTAGGTTTGTAAAATTTTATTGGCATAAATTAATCTTTTGAAAGATGAAGTTTGGCAAGCTGTGTAATAGGTTTATTTAAAGTCACGTACGCTTTTTTGTATGCTGCTCTGCGACGAATAGACCCCTTCTTTCCATTCCGAACTTTTGAATAATTACGAGCAATTTGGACAGACGATACTTCTCGATCGTAGAGTTCTCGAAATGCTTTTTTGATATCAATCTTCGTTGCGTCTTCAGCGACACGGAAAGTAAAGACATTTTGTGTCTCTAACATCCGAGATTTATGAGATTCAACTGGTCAGAGGATAACGTGATAAATATTCATATTCTTAGACATTAAAATGAGAAGAAAGAAGCGTCAATGCTGCTGGCGTAAAAGCACAAAATTCATACTTGAGAATCTCAGCCGGGCTGGCATGTGTCACGACATCAACATGAGTTCCAGAAATATTGCGGATACCTTTTGTTTTTTTGAGTTCCTCTGCTGTCACGAGTACAAGCACCGTCCCTTCGAGACTAGAAAGTTTCTTTGACATAGCACTTGTCTTGGGATCGAGACTATCGAGAATGCGGATTTTCTTGTCCTGAGATTTGAGAGAAAGTGCTGAGGCGAGACCGAGACGACGCTCAGTGGCATTCATGGTTATGTGAAAATTTGCATTACTCTGGGGACCAAACGCTACACCACCTCATCGACGAACAGGAGATCGACTTGATCCAGCACGAGCATTACCAGTTCATTTTTGCTTGTATAACTTTCTCGTAGATCCTCGTCGTTCACTGCGTGTCTTAGTGGATGCAATTGGAAAACGACCATTCGCATTTTGGAGGAGTAGGTAACGGCTGAGGATATCGAGATGTGGCTGAACACCAAAGAAACTTGGATCAAGTGTATCAGATGTAGGGAGAGAAAGAGCGGTCATACAAACTAGAAAACAAGATAAACGAAAGTATTCATAGCGCCTGGAACTGGTCCTCGAACGGCAACAATATTTTTTTCACGATCCACGAGTTCTACTGGAACAGCCGCAAGAGTCACAGTCTTATTTCCGTGACGACCGTGCATTTTTTTCCCTGGCTTGGTACGACGTGGCTTTCGGCATCCAATAGAACCAAGTGCTCGGTGAAATTTTGAACCATGACCTCCAGGACCTCCTTTAAAATTCCATCGTTTCATAGCACCCGTAAAACCCTTCCCTTTTGAAACCGAAGTGAGTTTGACAGAAACAACGCCTTCAAGTGAATTCACATCGATGCTATCACCAACATTCATTGATACAGCAGGATCGTAGGGAACTTCACGACGTTTAACGATCTTCCCTTTTGTATTTTTCGCATCAAGTACGAGAGCAGAGTATCACTCTTTTTCAGATGTTTTGATATAGGAAACTGTGAGCTGTGGTATTCGAAGAAGTGTCACGGGTACGATAGTATCTCCGCGAACAATCTGAGTCATCGATATTTTTTGTGCAACAAGTCCGGACATAAAAAGAAAGCTAAGGCACTTACGGACGGGTCACTGGGACCTGAAGTATAAGAGCCAAACTAGGAATTGATTTTCTCCTGAATAAGGAGGAAAGTGACAGGAGTATAAAAAGAAGAAGAGGAATGTCAAAAGTTTTTTTATGCTTTATAAACTACTAAATAAACTCTGAAAAGATCCCCCTCTTTCGTGTGAGTTATTTTATTTGTATTCAGCTTTTTTGTTATTTCTGTAAATGCCTATGACGTTCTAACCGTAATGGCATGAGTTCCATCCGTACCAAAGCCATGATATTACTCAAAGAGGCACCTCAGGCTAAATCATTGAACCACGACATCATTGTCTCTATATGTCGCTGTGAGACTGTAGAAATATTAAATATTTTTGCAATAAATCATTTGAGATCATTTGACTGAATCATCAATGCTAACTCAGATGGTGAGGTAGATGCAAACTCCATGAGAGCCAAAAACAATTTTCCCATGTTAAAATAACTCTGGTTACCAACACTGTATCATCTCTCTGGCATGACAGATGCCAGGGCCTCACAAGCTCATTCTTCTATTTTCGTAAATTTTGTCAGAGAACCATCTGCTTTTTTTACTAACAGATTAAAGCCATGGTATCAATATATCTGTGTTCAATCACTTAAAATATAGTGCTCTCTCTCTCTGGAGTAAAATCGTCTCTTTGGTTTGCGTGAGTCATAGCATGCCGTATAATATTTGTATATCAGTCTCAATTCGTCGAAGACAGAGTAATCATGCCTGGCTTTGCTTGCTCTAGAATAATAACACGAGATCCATCAGGCAAAGTACGTGTTTCACGATCTAAATCTTGCACATCTATCGTAACAGGTCGAATACTACCATATTTTTCTACATACCGCTGGGCAGCTCACTGGATTACTTGTTTATCAGATTCCAACAAAACTGAGTCGGCAAGAGCTGAAAACTGTAGGCTAAATTTTTGAGCAGAAACGGTAGATGAATGATTTTTTGTATTGTCATGCTCTTGTGCATCTTTCAGACTGAGTACAGCTATGACAGCTCCGGCCACGACAAGAGGAATTCAAAGAGTAAGGTTTCTTTTTATCTTTGCTTTTTTCTCTGCTTGCTCTCCCAATCGTCGCTGCTCTAACGTTTTACGTCACATAAGTTAATTATAAAATGAAGAGGTAAAGGGGGCGTGGATAAGGTAACCATTAGCCCAGTCACCAGAAGATGAAGCGTTTTCAGCAGTGTTATGAGGGTTAGCACTCATATCAGACCAGATAAGGTTCTGAACTACACCTGAAAATGGTCAATACTGTGGGTGGTAAAGACCCCATATAGTAGGAACATCAGAGTTACTCTTGATGTGTTGATTGGTGTAGACAACAACATCAGGATACAAAGCCCAAGAAAATGAATCACGTGGATTATTAAAGGTATTAATTAAATTAAATCCCTGTGGAGTACCACGAAGAGTTAATGTACGAGTTTGGCCAGCAGCAACTGAGAGTTCTTTACCAGCATCCCAAGAAATTGTTAAATAACGATTGTCTTCAAGGAAGCCTGAGGTATTCTCAACACTGTTACCATTCTGATCTTGGATAGTAACATCAGCAGAAGTAACATCAGAACCATCAACAAAGAGTCTCAATGATTCCATTTCAAGAGTATCTCAACTTAGATCAGCATCAAATAACCAAACTACAAGGCGAAGCTGCTTAATAGCAATACCGTCAGAAGAGATCGTGGCAGGTGGGGCAGAAACAGTAAGTTTCATAAAATCACGAGCAGTTCCGTTGACAAGTTTTGTTGTTGTATCAACAGCAACTTGTGCAACAGTTGGAACAGCCTTGTAGACGTAGAGAGCGTTACCAACACGATCAGTACCATCAGTAGATTCTGCACCCTGAGAATCAGTGTATTTCACTGAATCAAGAGTAAGAGCAGCATTTGACTGAGATGTACCACCATCATTACCTCCAATGACATTTAATGTAAGTTTTGCAGTCAATACCTTAACAGTACCAGCTGGAACCGTTACATTGAGACCAGTAACAAGAGCCGCAGTGTTTGTTGCTTGGTTGAATGGCATAGCCGCTCCAACAGCCGTCGCACCGTCGTAGAGTTGAACTGTTTTGATCACAGATGATACAGCAGCAGAAGCAACTTTTACTTGTACTTCTTTGATGGTGTATGTTTCATTGGTTGCAGTGAACTTGAATGCAGCACCAGTAACAACTTGGTTACCAGAGACGGCACGAGCTACTGGAGACGAACCGTCGAGGGCGGTAGCAAAGGTACCTAGGATTCGACAAGAGTTAGAACATAAATCATTATTGATAGTATTCCCATCATCACACTGCTCGTTTCCTTGTAACTCTAGAATACCATTTCAGCATGTCCCGTCAAATGAAAGATCAAGAGATTTCAGATTATTTCCTTCATTTGTCTCTGGGATATGATTTCCAACTTCAAGAGAGAGCTCAAGGGTTTTTGCACGCACAAATTCATCATAATGATGTGGTTGGATCGAGAAAGACACATCATGACATTGACCATTTTTGAGGTCCATCACAGCTCCTGAAAAAGAGCTTTCTTCATTGGCAGTGACAACATTTATACCTGTTTCACCTATTAGTTTATACTGCACCGGAAGTCCATTCTGTAAAAATGGATACTGAGTTTGTAATTCTCGAAGACTTCGTAGCCCATGTATACATACATTGGCACCAAAAAGATAGGGCGATGCACTATTAGGATCATCTGGATTGACCGATGACCAACGTATAAGATTTTGAAGTTCTATATCTATACCATCGCATAAAGTAGGAATAATCTCGCATAAATCAATTTCCCCTACCTGAACAACATTACTCTTGATATTACTATCATTTCCATGGACAAGATGTACCTTCATCCCTTCTCGTAAAAGTGGCATCTTACTGAATGGAATATCTTTGATAGGTCCGGAACGTGGACAGAAAAGGTTTTCTGTATGAAGTGCTCGTCCTTGTTCATCATGCATGTGAGCACAGGTGTCGAAATTTTTACAATAATCCACCTCTATCATCTTTTTGGTGGGGTCTAACACAACATCAAAGAGTTGCAGAGGACCTCCAGTACGCGTAAGCACGGCTACCTTTGTTTGATCATCGACATCTGTACGACCATTATTGTATTTGAGAGTTTTAAATGTCGTACGTACCGTAAGAGGAGCGTCGATATACCCGAGTCGACCGATAAGTCGGAAATTTCTCTTTGATCCTGGTTGTACCAAACTGAGAGCATGTGGTGGTTCAGGGATTTCACAGTGAACTTTGATACCAACAGGAGCATTACTAACTTGCGATGATGTACATGGAGTTCGGATTCATTCAAGATCCAGGAACCATTGCGTGATATCGAGGTTATTTTCTGGTTCAGGGTGTACCAAAAATTGCATCGAATTGATTTGTACTTTGAGTTCAGTGGCAAAACGAGGCTCTCCAGATACATAGGCTACTTCTCCAGAGACAAACGGAGCTCGGATCTCTCCAGACATAAACATGATTTCACCAGAAGTGAATCGGGTCTGACATTTATCCACGCCGACTTCTCCAGAAGTAATACGTATCTCTCCTGAGGTATTACTGATGACTGTTGGCTTGACAGAAAGTGCCAGGCGACACGTTTCGTATGCACGAATCTTGAGTGTCATTTGTCGGATCTTGATATTGAGAGTCTCTATCTGAGATTCCAGCTGAGCAATACGGGCTTTTTTTGAGATCACATTCTGTGTGTAGCTGGCTATCTTACTATTATTCACGTCTATTTTTCATTTCAGAGTTGCGATACGTGCCTGACTATTTCTACATTTATTCACAAGATTTGGTCGTGGAGGATTACACTTTTCTTGGATGAAAGTGTTGAGCGTAGCGATCTCGCTTTCATGTTCTCTATTCTCCCCTCGAAGACGTGAAATACGTCATTCAAGATCATCTATTTGGTTTTTAATACGTGCGATATCTGCCTGAATACCATTAATTTGAGAAGTCCATACCTGAACTTTGCTCATGTGTAATTCATAGGCTGAGGTTTCCCGACGAAGAGTATCTTGCGTACAAACAAATCCAGCATTAAGAACATCGGAGCGAAGTCCGCTCAGAGACATCTGTCCCGTAAAAATAAGATAACCAAGGAGTCCTGCAATCAAAAGTGCAAGACCAGCGAGACTCCATTTCTTTGAGTTATACATAAGAAAAAACAAGAAATACTCTTTTATAAAACCATAATTTTATGTGTATTGCAAATATTTTGCTATTTTGACAATCTATCAATATTTCTTACAATGCAGCCACCTTATCAAGAGCAGGCGAGAGACGAAACTCACAGACCCTGCAGCAAATTCACACTCGTGTGTGATAGTGCTCCACTTTCGATAGATAATTGGTTCATCTATAACACTTGGTAAGATAAGAACTTTACTTCTTATCTTTTTTTATGTTCAAAACCGCTGAATCTGTGTCCCCAGGACACCCCGATAAAATGTGTGATCAGATCTCGGATGCTATCCTTGATGCCTGTCTCGAACAAGACCCAACGGCTCGTGCTGCAATAGAAGTCATGGGTGGACACGGCTCCGTCGTCGTTATCGGCGAACTCACCACAACAGCGTTCGTTGAAATACAACCCATTGTGAAACGTATCTGTGGTGACGACATAGGCGTCCTCACAAATATCGTCAAACAATCTCCAGAGATCGCTCAAGGCGTTAATACCGGCGGTGCTGGTGACCAGGGAATCATGGTCGGTTACGCAACCCGCGAAACACCAAACTACATGCCACTTGAATACGAACTCGCGCGCCGACTCAATGAATTTCTCTGGAAACTCCACCCAAACGATGGAAAAACGCAGATCACTCTCGACGGTAAAGAGCTTATCGCCGTTGTTGCTTCGTGGTGTGGAACTCCACAGGACATTCTCCGAGAAGAAGTCACGGAATTTCTAAAAAATGAGATACTACTGCAGGGACACGATATCACTCCGGTAAAACTTCATCTCAATCCAGCTGGTGACTGGAATATTGGCGGATTCACAGCCGACACAGGTCTCACAGGACGCAAACTCGCTGTTGATAACTACGGACCTCGTGTGCCTATCGGTGGTGGTGCCTTCTCAGGAAAAGATCCAACAAAAGTCGACCGTTCTGCTGCCTACAAGGCTCGCCAAATGGCGGTCAAACTCCTCGAAGAAAAAGGAGCAAACGAAGTCATGGTACAGATCGCCTATGCTATCGGCTATCGCCACCCCGTCTCTTGCGTTGCTGTGATAGATGGTGTTGCCGAGAATCAAGATATCCTGCGTGATGATCTCACACCTCAGGGTATCATCACCTCTCTCGACCTCTGCCGTCCTATCTACGAACAAACCGCTCGATATGGGCATTTTGGACGAGGGTATATGTGGGGGTAGGAAAAATAAATAAGTAAGTATAATCTATTCATGGGCTTCTTCACGTCATTTTTAGCTTATTTATACACTTTTTTGCACCCATTATTTCTTTGTATTTGAAATTTATTTAGAGAAGATGGTTTTTTAGATGATTGGCAGGCACTTATTGGATCAATTATTGGAGCATCTATACCTTTGGCCTTCTATTTTTTCCAGAAATGGCATGAGGAACTCAAAAACAAAAATTCAGAAAAGAAGGAAGCTCTTAGATTAGTCGAAATATGAATGGCTCAGACAATTCAGTCCACTATATTGTGGGTAGAACAAATGGAAGGATTTATAGAAAGAATAAACAAAATAATTACTACCATCAAGGATATTGATGATGATATTTCTTATTCATTGCAGCCAACTAATTTTCCAGCTATTGCTGATATTTCTTTAAATGTAGAATTGATAAAGCTGAAAACTGGGGGCGATTATTTACACAATAAACTACTTCGGATTGAACATTATGTAAAGCTTGCCAATGCAGCAATATCAAAATTTGATCGTGATTACTCTTTTTTATTAGAAATGAACAGACTTATTATTGATAAGGGCGTTCCTCCGAGAAAACAAAGACAAGACTTTATATATAATTTATCAGGTTTTGTAGAAATGGTTTTAAAGTTAGTCCATGATACAAAACAAAATGGTCTAAAAACTATGATTAATGCTTTATTATTTAACCGTAAGCTTAGAACACAAATAAAGTCTAAAAGAAAAATAATAGAAGATGAAGATTTCTCCAAAATCGACAAAGAATTAGAAGTAAATGTAAACAATGAAATAGGGAAAATTTATCCTGAAATTTAGCCAAATATGCCCGAAATCCTGAGCATCATAGACATGGACAAACGAGTGTTTGTTTAGGCAAAGCGAAAAGAAAATATTTTCATTAAAATTTAATTGTAAGATCTTATAGGAAAAGAATATGCTTGCATTTGCTTTTTCAGTGATATAATTTTTGGGAATAATTTATAAATATTTTTATGGTACAAATTATCGCTCGGGATTACTACACAGGATTTAGAAATAGGGAGGAAGAAGACGGCCAAGAATTTTCAGGCACAGCCATAGATCTGGAAAATCGGGGGGGGTTGAAACTCACTAAAACGTCACGGGTAAAAGTATCCAATAAAACAAAAAG
Source organism: uncultured Candidatus Peribacteria bacterium (assembly GCA_964413195.1). Classification (GTDB taxonomy): domain Bacteria; phylum Patescibacteriota; class Gracilibacteria; order BD1-5; family JAGOOR01; genus JAGOOR01. The sequence goes on along the minus strand of CAYPRD010000004.1, from coordinate 43,350 downwards.
TCTTCTCTGACCTGCTCCAGCTGATGATCAAGTAAACGGAACAAATGATCGTCTTGGCGATCATGTTCTTTTTACCAATACTCCTACTGCAGACACAGTCAGGAAAATGGCTCTTCACACTCTTGCAACAGGAACAACTCGATTCCTTCCAACAATTATCACCAGTGAATTTGAGAGGTTTATAGCAGCCCTGGAAGCAGTCAAAAATATACCACCTGCAGAACGACGTGCTCTTGGAATTGAATGAGTGCATTTAGAGTGAAGATGGATTGATCGTGCCGGTATACACAATAAAGCACACATGGCAAATATGACTTATGCCGAATGCGAGAAACTCTGTGAATATGGCAGGCACGGGGTCTTGAAAGTAGTCACCGTAAGTCCTACCAAAGTAACAAAAGATCAAATTAGACAATTAGTTGCCGCTGGCATTATAGTTTCAATCGGTCATACCAATGCAACTTTTCAACAAGTAGCAGAAGCGATGAAAGCATGAGCACAACATATAACACATTTAGGAAATGTCATGTCTGGAGTTATCAAAACTCGTCGGAGCGATCAAGATCCTGAAGTAATTGATGGTCTTCTTAACTATGGAATGGTAGCTACTGGAGAAATATCTGATATACCGAGAGCCGTCAGTAGTATTATACCAGATGGTATCCATATCGAAGATCCTATGCTACGACTTATGCTTTCAGCACACGGAGCATATGGAAATAATCTAAAAAATATACGATGTAGCATCACCACAGACAACGCTGCTCATCCCGCCGAAACTGACTTTTCTTTTCCTTTTGGACCGAATGGAGCCCAAGTATTCTACAAAGCTGGCGAAGATAAATGTAGTGCTGCAGATGGTACCCTGGGCTGAGCAGCAACAACACAACAACGAGGCATACAAAAATTACGTTCACTCTGAGTACCAAAAAGGAATGCCATTTATATAGCATCTCAAAGCTCTGGTGTCTTTCCAAGAAGAAGAGATCTCGACGATCAGGCACTCTACGATTCAGAAACATTACAAATAGTTTGATACTTTAGAAATTGAACACTTCATGTACTTGATGGACAATCACTAGATTCTTACGCCCAATAACATGGTTCATCTCTGAATCGATATCTGAGGTGGGAGTGCTAAAATTACCGTCCTTGATGGGAACGATATCGTTATTGGAAATATTGAAAGTGTCGATACAAATGATCGCGAACCATGAGAAGTGATTGCTGATATAAACAGTAAAATTCAAATGATTCTGGATGGTGAAAATACTATAGAAAGTGTTGGAATAGCAATGACATGATTGAATGTTGATGGAATTATAACAGTCGCAGCAAAGCTTCCAAAATGGAAGGGTACCAACCTGAAAACTATAGGACAGGATATGCTAAAAGTGGATGTGCACGTTTGTAACGATGCTCTTGGGGCAGCACATAGTCTTGTCCCCTTGGTACGAACACGGGCACATAATATCCTCTATCTCACACTTGGTTCAGGGTTGTGAGGCACACTTCTCGAAACAGATGGGTCTATCATACCGCTCGAGCCATGACAAAGCCCGGATCCAATGGGAAAAAATGGGACGATAGAAGAACATACCGGAAAAGAATCTCTCAAGGACCAATTCCTAGAACTTCTACAAAGTTGGCACTGAATCACACTTACTGAACCAGAGAAACTCTCGCTCAAAGATATAGAAGATGTTATTTTGAAATGAGAAATCAATTTTTCCTATACAGAAAATCTCGGACGTACGACAGAGCAGCAGGAGGAAGGAATACGTCATAAGTGTACGTGGGTGAGAAATGATCTTGTTCGTCGTCTCTGCCTACTCGCAGGGACTCTCTCAGGGGCACACCAGGTCTATACTGTTGTGCTTGGATGATGACCAGCTTCTGGTCATCCTGACTTTCTCATCAATCCTCTCAGAGAAGCTATCGCTCAATGGGTTGCAGGATGCAAAACTGGACACCCATTTTACAGCCACACTCCTCTTGATGTGATACAAAGTCCTCACAAACAAAACTCTGGAGTTATTGGAGCGGCTATATTTGGACGAATGATGCAGGAAAGAAAAACTGCAGCATAAAAATAGATTGTTTGACCCAAGAAATCTGAAACAATAATCATTTGCCCTATAAGAAATCTCTATAAAATAGACCAAACAAGATCTCTAACACTCATTAATTTTTAGATTTTTTTATGTGACGCTGACCGGTCATGGCAAACAAAAAGGCTGCTACTGCTCTCCAGAAAGGAAAAGTGTATGGTATGCATAGCAAGCTTATCGCTCTCGCAGCACGCAGTGGAGCAAATCTTCTCGAAAATCCATCACTCTACACTGCTATAGAAAAGGCAAAGAAGGATAGTGTACCAAAAGACGTGATTGATAAGGCTATTCGACGAGGTGCTGGCCTAGACAAAGATGCTGCTGCGATCGAGGACATAACCTATGAAGGTATGGCAGCTGGCGGGATCGCAGTGATCATCCGATCTCTTACCGATAATAGGAATCGAACTGCGAGCTCGATTCGCTCCATCTTTTCCAAAAATGGAGGAAATCTCGGAGAAACTGGATCACTCTCAAATCATATGTTTAAATTCCGTGGAGTATGTGTCATACCAAGTGGAAAAATAACCGAAGAACAGATCATCGAATCGTGATGTGATGATTATAAAATTGATGGCGAAGAAACACAACTTGTGTGCCTTCGAGAACAATTTTCTGGTGTAATAAATTTTCTCAAAAATGCCAATATTGAAGTGTTATCAAGTGGTTTCGAATACATCCCCAACATGGAAATAGAGGTTGTAGACTTTGAACAAGGCATCAAAGTCATGAAACTCCTCTCCGATCTCGATGAAGATGATGACGTCGAAAAAGTCTGGACAAATGGTACTTTCGATGATATACTGCGCGAGAAAATTGAATCTTTTATTGATTCAAATGGTTTTCGTTCATAAATCTTAATATTGTACGTGTATGGCAGAAGATGCTCAAACAGGCGGACAACAAGGACAAAATGGTGCTGGTCAACCAATTCCAGGTTTTGATCCCGCAGCAGCAGAAGCATTTTTCAAAGATTTGATTGGTCGATACAGCACTGACGACAACCAGATCATCATGGATTTGGTGTCGTTTCATCCACTAACCCAATTTGATGAAAAGGAATTTGTCGATCTCTTAGAACACTCTCTTTCTCTCTCTGTTGCTGAAAAAAAACGTGTTGTTGACGCAGTTCCTACACTTTCTCAGTATCAAATTGATGAGCTCAAAAAAGTCTTCACAGAAGAACGAGAAGAATTCCGTAAACTCATGCCAAAAGAAGGTGATACCATCAAGAAACTTGTCGTCGATAAGCGAAGTGAGTGGGTTCAGTTGAAGCAAATCTACATCGATGAGCTCAAAAATCGCCAAAAAGCAAACGAGGACGCTGGCAAGATCGACGATTTGAAAAAATCTCTCGGACTCGAAGAAGAAGAAACAAAGTAATAGACTGTATCACGCTTTTTTTGCTTGTCATGAAAAGCACCTTGAGATAGAGATGAAATATATATCCTATTGCTATGAGAATTGTGATACTTTTTCTGTTTCTGACGATCAGCGTTCATGCATATACTAATAATGATGTCGAGATAGCCAATAATCTTGCTGAATGAGAAATCATCGTTGAGCACGCGACGAATCCAGACAAATATCGTCTCGACGAAACAATAACACGACAAGAAACCATCTGAGTAGCACTCAAATTACGATGAATTCCTCTCGGGGATTATCGATGTAAATGATATTTTTCAGATGTATTTTTTCTCTCTCATGAAACAGATGCATGGGTATGTAGAGCGGTGGAAATGGCCGCTGATAAAGGCATCATTTCACGAGAGAATGCACAAGCACGTCCCAGAGACACTATCACAAAATCAGAAGCATTAGCGCTCATGTGGAAAGCAGCTCACATGACTATAGAGAGAAAAAATACTGACGATCTCTTCTACAATGAAAATAAAACAGCAGCCCAAGAATGGCAACAACATCTTCTCACGACTGCTATGAAGTCCGGAATTATTGCCCCAAAGAAAGAAATATCCTCATGAAAAACATATCTTTTTTGGGACCATAACGCACCAGCAACCCGCAAAGAAATCTTTGCCCTTATATGGCAATTAGTCGAAATCAAGAAAGCCAGTGCCCAAATGTATACTCTCTCATTCTCTGGGGAGGTACAGTATAAACCCTCAGAAACCCGCATTATGAGTACCAATGAGGATCTCATTGCACTACTTTGATCAGGAAAAATGGAGGACGCCGTGACTCTTATCCACCCTCGACCAGTTCATTATCGATCAGAGGGAAATACACTTTTTATCATGCAAAAATCCGATATTTGGGGAAAATTTGTCTACTCAAGTATTTCAGCATTTTCATGAAAAGTTCTCCAAAAAATATCATCATACAGTGTTTATGAAAAAGCATTGCTGGCTATGTTGCAAAAATTCAATATTCCCTCAGAGAAAGATTTTTATGCTCTTCCCTATGGAGATCTCTGGGAAAAAACACGTGATTTTGTTGAACAATTCGCTCTTGATGAATTCATAAATGCCCGTATAGTTCTGCCATCTGATAACACGTAATATATGTATGTTGCCCTTCTTACTGGCGGTATCTCAGCAGAACGTCCTATTAGCCTCCGAAGTGCCGAGTGACTCGAAAGTTTTCTCCGTGAAGCCGGTCATACATACGATGTCTTCGATATTCCAGAAAATATAGATAATTTTCTCCAAGAATATAGGAAATACGATGTCATACTTCCCTACATTCACGGTAGATATGGAGAAGATGGGGTCGTGACAGGACTCTGTGAAACTCTTGGCTTACGATATGCCGGAAGTCCTGCTACAACTCACGCCTTGTGCATCGATAAATTTCGTACAAACTGTGTTGTAGAAAAGCTCGGGATTCGGGTTCCTAAATCATGGATACCATGAATAAATTCAGCGACCACGCTCGGTCTTCCAGAAAAGATCATGGAAGAAAAAGTATCACAACCAACCCCTTCTTTGATCGTAAAACCAAATTGTTGAGGCAGCACAGTTGCGACGAATAAAACACAGACCGTAGATGAGCTTCTCCGTGCTCTGGATGAGGTACGCATTAATACTCAATCCCTCTCTCAAGCCAATCAGAAACTCCTGGGATGAGACACGCATTTCCATAGATTTTTCCCAGACTATACTGATACTCCTCTCGTACAAGAATACATCGATGGTGATGAATATACCGTTGGTGTCGTTGGTCCCACCCTTCACCCGGAGGTTCTACCTATTATGCAGATCACGAACTTACGTTCTGCATTGTTTGACTGGAAAGAAAAATATGAATCAGACGGGAGCAATGAGATTTTTCCACAAAACATGGATGGAGGATTACACAATGAGCTCATCGAAACTTCGAAGCGAATCTATACTATGCTCGGATGCCGGGGGGTCGCTCGCGTTGATTATCGCGTACGATGAAAAGATGTATTTTTTCTTGAAGTAAATACATTTCCTGGAGCTACCAATGCTTCTTTTATTCCAAAAATGTGGAAAAAAACAGGGAAGACAATGGCGGATTTTATCAACCTACTCCTGCAAGAGTAGTTGACTGCGCAACAAGGTTTGCCGACACATTTCAGAAGAGAAACTGCAGTTCTGGTGAAAGGAATGTGAGACTCACCTGGAGTTCTTCGTGAGAAAAGAGACGAAATGCAGAATATCCGGGATCGCGCAAGAGCCATTCCGCCTCAACATCGTTCAAAAGATATTCCGACAAAAGCTGCGGAGCTACTATTTTTTTTCCGTCAGTAGGGTCCAGAATATACCAGAGCGCATCATCTCACAAAAAGACAACTGTTCGATGACTCTGAAGGGCATATGACCGCTCGGGTACAAAACGATATACATCAAATAATGTCTCAAAATTTTCTCTATACCGCTTTTCCAGCGCCGGAATGATCTCTTCCTTGGAAAAAGAAGCAAGTGTCTTATTCAAACGACCATAGAGAATAAGATCGCTCGCATCTCCTTGAGCAATCCATGGGTGGTCAACTTTCATGGTTTTTAGAAGCATATCCAAATTATTCCGAGCAATAAAAGAGCAACTACTAATAGGTGTCGTGACAGAAAAAGATTCTACAGAAGAGACAACAAATCTTCCATCGGGTAACATGGTTGGTGTTTTTTCAGGACGAACAAGAGAAGAGTATATTTCTCGGACTTCTGGACTCATTCCGACAGGAGGAGTTTCAGGAGGAAGGGAAGGTACTGGATCAGGGAGATACGCCTCAGAAGAAGGCACTATATCTACTGCCACTGGAGGTAACACAGTTTCCTGTGCCCATACAGCCAGAGACCAACCCAAGAAAAGAATCCACAAATACTTTGAACTCATAGAGAGTATTGCCAAAATGGTAAGAAGTGGGGGGTAAAAGTCAAAGAGGGGGAGGTATCCTTTTGGAACTTATATTGCTAAATAAAGGCATTATTATATACTCTTCCTATGAAAAATATTACTCTCCAGGTGGTTATTTCTCTCCTTATTTTGATAGGTCTGTGAGCACTCATCGTCGGCGAAGAATACTATATATGAATGAAGGCTCCTCGCATGATATTGTGAACGCTTGCCTCTCTTTTTCTCCCAGGATATTGGATAACATATTGTCTTTTTCCGCAAGGAAAACCATGGAGAGATGATGCTGGAGAAAATGAAAAAGGTATCGATGTACTAGAACGAGGGGCACTTTCTGTAGCACTCTCCATTTCTGTTGTTCCTTTGATTATTTTCTATACCAATCTTCTCTCAATTCCCCTCACCACCTGGACCGTGTACGGGACTATCCTTACCATCACGTTGTGCGCTATTTTATACGTCGTCTGGAAGAACAAAAAAAATCTGTATGACCTCTAAATGGGTAAACTACATCTTTCTTGGGATCAGTGTTGTGCTCACTATTATGGTAGGATTTGGTATCTATGACCGTTTTTTTTCTATCTGTATTATCCTCTGATGTATCCAGATTGTCCTCGTAAACACTCTTAAACCCATCGGGATGGTGCCGGAAGAAAATTGGCATGCATGGCGACAAGACATGAAGACAAAATCTATAAGTTTTGGAAAGTGAATTCTCTACCTCCACGCACATGGTATATTTCCGGCTCTCCTGGTGATATATACGATTATCCTCATTATAGAAAAAGTCCATCTCTTTCCGGATGGTTGGCAAGCATTTATGCGAATGTATTCAGAAAGATTTTATCTCCTATGGATCGTTATAGGCAGTGCTGTTTTGAGTAATTTTGAGGGGGGAGAAAAAGATCGATATCGCATCATTCGTGAAACACCTAGGAAAAATAAATTCTTTATTTTTCTGGTCTGCCTGCTGTCATTTTTATGAATGTGGACAGTATTTGACTCTATAAAATGAATTGGAAATATGGCTGCCATCGTGGCTCTGGCATGCTGAATTATTATCGCGGTTGCTGGGTACATGTTACTTTCCGTAGAACAATCCCAATAAACTATGACAAAACTTATCATCCAGATCCCCTGTAAAAATGAAGCCCAAACACTTCCGGTTACTATGGCCCATTTTCCAAAAAATATACCCGGAGTTGATATCATAGAATACCTTGTAATCAATGATGGAAGCACTGACGGGACGTCCGAGATAGCTCGTGATCTGTGAGTGCATCATATAATCGAATTTAAAAATAATCGATGACTCGGGGTTGCTTTCCAGCATGGCATCATGCATAGCCTCATGCTTTGAGCAGACATTGTCGTCAATACTGATGCTGACAATCAGTATCCCGGAGAAAAAATCTCAGAACTTATTGCACCAATTTTAGCAGGAAAGGCAGAAATGGTTATCGGGAATAGAAATCCTGGATTCAATCCTCATTTTTCATGATTCAAACGATTTTTACAAAGGGTAGGAAACAGAGTGGTGAGTCTGGTAGCAGGTGAATCAATACCTGATTCCGTGAGTTGATTCCGTGCCTACTCACGAGAAGCTCTCTATGAAATAAATGTCACTTCTCGTTTTTCCTATGTCATAGACACACTCATACAAGCATACAAAAAATGACTCAATATTGTCTGGATTCCTGTCCTCACCAATCCAGCCACCCGACCCTCTCGTCTTTTCAAAAACATCTGGGAACATATAGGAAAAACCATGATGAATATCGCTCGTGTCTATATTCTCTACGAACCTCTCCGGGTCTTTTTGATCCTCAGTCTCCCCTCTCTTCTTTTGGGTATTTTTGGGGTCTTGAGATTTATCATTTCCTATATGTTCACTGATCTTGGGCGAGAAATGATTCAATCACTCATCATTTCTGGAGTCTCCATCACCATAGGTATTACTCTTTTTTCTCTGGGAATTATTGGCGATTTGATGGCAAAGAATCGACATCTGATTGAACAACAGCTCTCTCTCCAAAAAAGACAAAAATACACACGATAGAAGTTTGATTTCCGAGAAAATATAGACTACACTACCAAGGTAGCTTATTTTTTATACCTTGTTTATGGGGAAACCAAATATTGATATTGATACATTTCGAGTAAAACCTGGCAAAGAAGTCAATCTCAAGAAAATAAAAACAGATGATACTGGTGACTGGTTCGAAGAATTGGCCATGAAACGTTTTGAAGAAAATCGCGAAAAAATCATCAAACTTCAAGAAATTCTCTATGCGGAACACAAACAATCACTGTTAATCGTCCTTCAGGCCATGGATGCAGCTGGGAAAGATTCAACAATAAAAGCAGTTACTCAGGGCATCAACCCTCAGGGGTGTAGTGTTGTCTCTTTCAAACAACCCAATTCGACAGAACTCTCTCATGATTTTCTATGGAGAATACACCAGGAAGTACCTCGTCAAGGGAAGATAAAAATCTTTAATCGAAGTCATTATGAAGATGTTATTATTGCCCGGGTGCACAATTTAGTTGATCGCGACCTAATAAAAAAGCGTTACGAGCACATCAACGATTTTGAGCGTATGCTCGGAGATCATGGTGTCCGTGTCGTAAAAATCATGCTTCACATATCACCAGAATATCAATTGGAGCGGATAAAAAAGAGATTAGAGAAACCGGAAAAGGCATGGAAATTCCAACCATCTGATCTGGCAGAAAGAAAACTCTGGAAAGAATACATGGAAGCCTTTGAAAAAGCACTGGAAAACTGTTCAACAGAACGTGCTCCTTGGTTTGTAGTTCCTGCAGAAAAGAAGTGGTTTCGTTGTTTAGTCGTGAGCGAGATCATTCGCCGCTCACTGGAAGATATGGACCCGGAACTACCAAAACCAAATTTCGATCCCAAAATCATGATGAACCCTGAATTTCTCCAATAAATTTCATCCCCCACAAAATGTGGGGGTTTTTCTTGCAGAGATCCAATCCATTTCTACAATGGATACATGGAAATTTTTTGGGTAACATGCGTAGCAATGATGTTGGGGGGATCGATCGGGAGTTTTTCATGAGTGCTCCTCTCACCAAAAAAGAAGCGATCAATATGGACTGGTCGTAGTATGTGTGATACCTGTCAATCACCACTTCACTGGTATGAGCTTATCCCTGTTTTTTCCTATATTTTTTGAAAAGGCGTGTGTTGTACATGCTCTGCACCAATTGGTCGATGGGTTTGGTACATAGAAATATATAATAGTGTTCTCTGGGGGATCTTTACTCTCCTCATGTATGAGGACTACACTCTCAGTACGATCTTTTTACATCTCATCATTGTATCTACCTTGTGTCTGTTAGCTATCGAGGATGGAAGAAGCTACACCATATCAGATAGTTTTTCCGGCCCCCTCGCATGTGGAATTCTTTTGATACTCAGCCTTTCTCTGCCCTGAATTTTTCCTACGTTATGACAAGGATTGCTTGGGGCAGGAATATGACTTTTCTTCTACAGTTTGCAAATGATTATCCCAACTATTTGATATTTTTGGGGAAAAAAGAACTATACTCTCATGATTCAGGCAATCAGTACGCTCTTCTTCTTCCCCTTTTGGTGGATAGCAAAAGGCCTATTCTGAGAGAAAAAATCGCTTGCAATCATCCCATCTATAGGTGTTTTTGATAACGTAAAAACCTGGGTTGGTGGTGGTGATATACGCCTCGGTATCATTGTTGGACTCCTTATGTGACCTCAGGGTTTCTTCTGGGTTATCATGTGGGGGTATACCTTTGGGAGTATATATTGGGGGATCCAAACTCTGGCTGGAAGAAAAATAGAAATACTTCCGGTAGCACCGCTCATATTCTTTGGAATTGTGGTGACTTGGATAATAAAAATCCTCTTCTAGAAGCCATTCCTCAGATAAAACTATATAAGAGAAAAAAGATATAAATCGTACAGTAATAAGAAGTTGAGAACCCTGAAAAAGAAGGGTAGCATGAGACAAATACCCCTCTATGCCAAAAAACTCCACTCGTAAAAACACTCAGCAAGCATCTCTGCAAGCACTTCAGGAACTCATCTCAGTCGCAGAACGGTCACTTCATCACGCAAAGAATCTCATTGCCCAGGTAACTGGGAAAAAAGTTTCTGAAAATAATGAAGTCGCTCTTGGATGACTGCATACCTATAAACATGGAAAATCTCAGGTGATAGAAGGGATCTTTACAGGAAAAGATATGCTCGGTGCGGACAAAAAGCTCTATCCCGTTCCAGCAAACTACGCCAGTAAGTCAAAAATTGTAGAAGGAAGTAAACTCAAAATGACTATCAAATCTGATGGATCATATCAATACAAGATTATCGATGAAATCGATTATGATAGTTCCACTGGTACTCTCATCAAAGATGGAGATCATTTTATGGTTATTTCTCAGGAAGGAATCTATCAAGTGCTCCCCGCATCAGTGACCTATCTGCAAGCACGAATTGGGGATCGGGTCTCCATACGTATTCCTCGGGGAATAAAAGCAACTTATGCCACTATTGACACTCTGGTACCGGCTGATCTTGGATTCGTAGAGGCGTAATTTTTCTTCGGACAGAGACTGGCATTTTCTGTGCAAAAATCTCTCCAGGCTTTTTGTATATTATCCGGCGCAGTTCCAAGAAGATGACGAGCATCAAGTATCATGGCGGCATAAAGATGGGAAAGCGTTACTCTTGATACTTGTTTTTTTTCATTCCAACCCTGTGGATGATGAGGGTCTCCCGGGAGAATTCATCGATTTTGTAATACAGATAGATAATATGCATCATATTTTTCCTTTAAAGAAAGAGGCACTTGGCATCCCGGAAAATAAAAATATAAACCTCATTTTTCTGTCCGAGTCACCATTCCCCCCGGAGTCGAGTCAGAGCGCATCATCTGCATATAACAGGACAAATGCTCTTGAGCATATTCTGGGCCCTGTAAGATACGCATAATAATTTCCTCATAAGAATCCTGTGGATGAGAAGATTTGAGTTGAAAAAATACGCCCGAAAAATTGAATTTGTTTCCCTGGAAATCAGTGAAAATAAGACTATTGCCACCGTTTTCAAAAAATCCAACATACTGACGAGAAGCATTATAGACGGTCATACGATATCGTTGAACATCAAAGACTTTGAGCTCTGGATCAGAGATGAAAAGTGTTTCCAATGTTTCGTGTTCGGTTGGTTTGGGTATTTGAGTTATATAATCCAGGGCATCCAGATAACTTGGCACATGCAAAAATCCTCCAAAAACATCACGAATAATATCTCGATACAGGTCTGACAAAACTTGTTCATGAGGAGCAAGCTGACTATTGAAAACGAGTGAAGCAGGGTGCAGCATTCTTTGACCGGAACGACCGTAGAGAATCTCAATCCACCCTGTTTTTGTAGCTAACTCTGTCCAGAATGATCGTCAAATCTTGTGATCACTGGAAACATCCAGTTTGCTCAGAGTGCGACGCAAGGAAAAAAGAGTCTTTAAATCATCTTTATTCTCTCGTAATGTTTTTATATCCTCTCGTATCATTCTGTGTAATCCCCGACGTTCCATGGTAGAGTTCAGAAGAGACCACGCGGGATACACAAGACTCGCGGTAGAGACTCACAAACACCATTGAGCTGGAATATTGTCAGTGCAAAAGGCAGCCGCAAAGGTCCCAATCCCGCCCACTGCACTCATGGCTCCGAAGACTGTTTTTCGGGCAAGGTGAAATACTCACGAACTATGTTCAATAACAGCTTCTACAGCAGGATACGTATCAGAAATTCTGGTTCACATGAACCAGAATAATAAATAATTAATTTAATTGTCAAACACAAATACTGACCGAAGTTCATCGATATTTCCCGCGCCCAAAAGAAGAATTAAAAGTTCAGATTCTTGAGCATCGAGAGAAATGATTTTTTCTCGCGCCTGGAGAAGATCACCAACATACTCACAAGAGGAATTTTTGGCCACCATATCTGCAAGAATTCTTGCATTAATCATGTCTCGTCTTTCATCAATATCTCGAGCAGCATATATATCGCTAATATAGGTTATATCTGCGTGCTGAAAACTCTGAGAGAATCCCTCTCGAAGCTCATAGGTACGTGAGTATTGGTGTGGTTCAAAAAAGACGATGAGTTTTTTCTCTGGATATGCTTTTTTGAGCGCCCTCAGAGTGGCAACAATTTCCGTCGGGTGGTGACCATAGTCACTCATAATGAGGTTATTATTTTTCGTTGTTCAGACAATCTCCATGCGTCTCCAACTTCCTGGATAGTTGGCAAGCGATTGTTTCGTCTTTTCCCCATCAATTGAACATAACTGAGCGACTACAAAAGCCAACTCAGCATCGAGACACATATGTTCTCCTGGAACAATGAGGGGAGGAAGTGTGTAGGGATATTTCCCTGGAAAAAAACCACGGAAAGGTGCACCAATAATTTCAAAAAAATCAGATGATACAAGCACGGTCGTTGGCGCAAGATGAATCATTTTTTTTATTTCTGCTTCTTCACGGAGCATGACCAGACAATGTGCGGAACGAGCAAAAGTACGAAATGCATTTTCATAGGATTCTTCTGTTTTGAAAAAATCGAGGTGATCCGCATCAATATTCGTAACTACGGCAATGTCGGGATAGTATTTGAGAAATGCATTGCGATACTCACAGGCTTCAATAGTAATTATTTCTTTCCCAGTGAATGAGATATTCTTCCCTCCAAAAGCTTTCACAAGCGTCCCCGTTATCGTCGTCGCCGGAACTCAGAGATCATGAAAAATAGTTCCAATCATGGCACTCGTAGTAGACTTCCCATGCGCACCAGCAACAGCTATTTTAGTAGGAAATGCATGAAAAACTCCCGCTAATGCTTCTGGGTACGAGAGAATCTCAACTCCGTATTTTTGTCATACACTTATTTCAGACTGATGCTCGGCTCGTACGCCATGGAGACCCAGGCTATCATCATCAATAATTGCCTCAGTGTAGATAATTTTTTCCGTAGTTGTATCAAGAACAGAAGATCCCTCTGCTACTATCTCAATTCCTTCTGAATTAAGAGCATCAAGCAGTGGAGAGTGCCCCAGATTTGTGCCCGTGACTCGATATCCCTGGGCCAGATAATATCTCGCCAGAGCCGAAATACCGATACCCCCAATGCCAATACAATGAATATGTTTTCTTACCATACACTACCGTGGCTTATACCAATCAATTTTTCTGGTGATATACATGACGAGTGCAACAACAGAAAATATTGTGATACTACCAATCATGAGGGCGTAATCCTCTGATTGTAGAATGATAAAAATGAGGCCATAGAGAAATGTCAGGATACCACTCATGTAAAATGCAAAAGTACGCGAATGCCAGATAGCTTTTGTATACATACCAACGAGTCCTATAGTAGCCAGAGAAGCAATAACATACGACCAATTGAATCCAACATGCTCAGAAAAAGCCAGGAGAAGCGTATAGAAAATAACCAGAGCAAATCCTATAAGTAAGTATTGGATAGCGTGTACGGGTTTTCTGTGGACAATTTCCAGAAGGAAAAAGACCAAAAACGAGAGTGATATCAAAAGTATCGCATATTTAGCAGCACGTTCTGACTTATCATAATGATCCACGGTTTGTATCAGACGTACTCAAAATGCATTTTCTCCAATATTCGCTCCAGCACCCCCCGTAGTGACAGATTCACGAGCATAGGAAAAATCATCGTATTTATAGATGGGGGTTTCTGGAACATAGCTCAGTTGGTACAACGGACCATCCCAGGACTGTGGAAAATTGCGGTTGAATTCCGTCACCTGCCAGGATGCTGTAAATCAATGAGTATCAAGCGATTTATTGCGCGGAAGGAAGGCTCCGTCAAAACTCGGGCTTACCCACGAAGATTTGACTGATATAACGGTTGTCTTACCGACAGGAAGAAATTTTATCATTTCACCTCCGCGAAGCTGAAGAGTCATACTAAATTTTTGAGATACCTGAGGATCCAGAGATCGGAGAGCGTGGATGCCCGTGGGTACGACATCTGCTGTGATGAGACCAGGTTGCCAGGTAAGTTTTTGTGTATTGAGAGTTCCCATGACATCACCCTCGATACCACGAGTATCGGAGACACCAAAAGTAATAATCGCCTTATTCCAATTCACTTTCTTATCCGCCGGAACCATATCAATAAGTCGCGTAAAATCAGCAGTAATAGTGCTCGTAGAAGTATACACAACTGTTTCAAATATGCCTCTTTTTCGTATATCTGGAACAAGTATAGTCTCCACCGCAAGAGTCGTTGGCAATATATGAAAATATTGAGTCGTCGGAGCAACCCCCGTATAGCCAGTATTGACGGTATAGGGAACAGAAATAATAGGTCCCGTGAGTGTCTGTGTTCCACCCCATTTAGAATAAATCTCATTCTTTGCGAGTTGTGCTCGACTCGCACGCTCAGTAATCAAACCCCGAACCATGCTCGCTGGGATAAGAAAAATCAGCAGCAAAAAAGCACAGAGAAGGACCTTCATCATCGTTGCATTACGTTCGTACCAAGTAGCCATAATAAAAAGTGAGAAATAAAAGTGATCTGAGTAATTGTATCGTAAAAACGACTCCGACAAAATCAAAAAGAAGATTATTGCACCACAGTGATATATTCAGCTTCACACAATATTCTCCCATCAAATTTTCCTGGCCACCCTGTTTCAATCGGTGCGCCAGATTTAGCACATGTAGTTTTTCGCAGAGTTCCATTATATGGCATCCAGGAAAAGTTCTTTTGTAATCGGGGTATGTAGTAAGAATTCGGGAGCGCCACACCAAGCTGCTGGCAAAGTATGATATCATTTCCTATGATTTGAAAGGGTTTTCCAGCTTCTTCATCCCAAAAAATAGTCTTTGCTGTTTCGTTATTCGCTTCTTCAGGAGTTTTTGGAAGATTATTGACGCTTTCATATTGATTGGCTCGCTTTTCATCATTGGGCGCATAGTAAAAACCATACTTTTTCTGTTCTTCTTCTGAAAGAGGAAAATATGATGCACTCCAGCTCTCATCATAGATATTTGGCGAAAATGATCCAGGAAAGAATTGCCCCCATTCCTGTGTGGTCTTCATGTGCGCAATAATTTTTTGAAGTAGGGTATCATATTCGTGCTTTGCGTACGGAGTATTCATGATGCAATTCTCCCCTCTCCCCAAACCACAACAGCCAAATCAATTGATGAGATGATTGCAGTAACCAGAGTAATAGACAAACGATGATTCATTCAGGAGAAAACTACACATTACGGTATTACAATTCATTTGTATGATAGAACTATTGTGGACATTTTTTGTTCCCTGAATTCCCAGAGCATCAGAATTGGCAAAAATAGCGTCTGACCCCCGACAAATATTTGTGGATTTCTTTGCATCTTTCATGAAATAAGCATCTTCAGTTTGCTCACTATTCTCCACATAATTGCCGGTGACTCATTCACATTTATCCATATAGACAGATCTATGCCACGCAATCTCCTGCATCATCTTTTCAAAAAAACTCTTCCCTTTCTGGTACCCGTCTTGTGTGCGAAAATTCCATCACTTCAGCGCCTCAATATACTGTTCACGGGTGAGCTGTTTATTCCCTATGCAATACTGTTTATTTCTGAGATTAAAACAAAAAAGACAGTTTGAGCATCCACGACAGTCATAGCAAAATGAACATTCTTTGCAGTTTTTGAGATATAAACAATGAACAAGTTCATATCCTTGTTCACAATTGATAGAATCAAAACAACGCTCGAGATGAAAAGAAAAAACACAAAAAAGACAATCACGACTAAATTTGACTCGGTAACAATACCGGCAGTCTTCGTCCCGATTCCCACTATGACAGAGGTAGCAATTTTTGCCATCAAAAAAATCATCGGTATATTCACAATTCTCATTATTCATACCATTTGTATGTGGTATTGGACATGTTTTGAAGAACTTTTCCGCCTGAGAAAAAAAAGTTGCGTTAAAATCAAACTGAGCCTTGGGAGGATTGGCGTCTTTTACCCAAACATCTTTTTGCCAAACGGGATAGGGACAATCTGGACGAAATACAGAAACAATATCTCGTCCGCTCACATCACATTTTCTTTTATGAAGAGCCCAATGTGGCCAAAAAGCTCACAAATGTCGCATGCGGATGGCTCGGGTACTCTCGGGATCTCCAACCTGAAATTCATCTCGAAGTTCTTTTTCCAAGGGAGATACCACAAAATTTTCATGAGTATATTTGCAAAGAGGCATATATTTTTATTATAAGTTATTCATAATTTTGTCCAGAATAGGAAATCAAAAACTCCGATTTCTCTCTGAGATATCGGAGTCTGAAAAAACTGTCAATGGTGGGTGTTACAAGATTCGAACTTGTGACCTCTTCCATGTCATAGAAGCGCTCTAACCAACTGAGCTAAACACCCAAATGTGATATTACTTGCGAGCAAAAAAGCCCGCAGCACACAAGCGCGATTGTAGACAAAAAGAAGGAAAATCAAATTTAGTTCACAATTTTTTGTATCAAATTTCTCTGCTCAGAAGTGAGTTTATTGGGCATTCGAGCATCTAATTTCAAATACAGATCTCCCGTGTGCTTACCCGATGTTTTTCCTTTTCCCGTAACTTTTAATCGTGTTCCTGGTTTGGTGCATTCTGGGACCGTAACACGGAATTTTCCAGAATAAGGAGATTCGATAGAAATTTTTGTTCCAAGAAGAAAATCCCAGATAGGTAATTCGACTGTTTGCTCCATATCAAGTCACTCTTCTTGCCCATGAGAGGAGCTTCTGTGTGATCATCGCTTACTACCGCCAAAAGAACCAAACAGGTCACCCAGATCAAATTCAAAAGATTGTCATGATCGACTACCTGTACTAAATATATCACCAAAATCAAACCCCTGAAAGCCGTGTGATCACCCGCCCATGTTACCAAAATCTGCGGTTCAAAATGTATCATATTTTTGACGCTTTTCTTTATCGCCCAAGATTTGATACGCTTCGTTAATTTCTTTGAATTTTTCTTCTGCTTTTTTGTCACCCTTATGACGATCCGGATGCCATTGCATAGCAAGTTTCTTATATGATTTTTTTATGTCTGATTCACTGGCTCATTGGGAAACTCAGAGAATGTCATAATAATTTTTAGCCATGAAAAAATAGTAGCCAATAAATACTGGATTTCAAGCATGCTACCTATAATAAAATCTTTAATAAGTATTAATATTCGTTTTCCTGTGATGTTTAAAAAACTCCTGAGCTGCCAAAATATCTTCTCATTTTAGAGTCATATATAATACCAAAGTCAGTATTGTCGAATTGTACAACGAAGTTTGACAAAATCAACTTTGCTATTTGTATATTTTTTCTATACTGCGTGACATGAAGTTCCCTTATGTGCTCATCATTGGTCGGCCAAATGTCGGGAAAAGCAGTCTATTTAACGCTCTCACTGGCAGAAAGATTGCGATTGTGGATGAGGCAGCAAATACCACTCGCGATATACTCGAATATCCCATGACAGATGAGGAGACTGGTTTTCAGTGGACTCTCGCTGACAGTGGTGGACTCAATTTTGGTACACATCATCAGATTTTACAAGATGTAAATAAGCGTGTTGGTGAATGTATGGAACACGCTGACCTCATTCTTTTTGTGTGCGAGTATGATCGTCTCACCGATATCGACGATCATATTATCGCGCTCCTGCGAAAATCCGGGAAGCCTATTTGGCTCGTAGCAAATAAAGCAGACAATGCACCGCGCATAGCGGAAGCCTATGGACACCTAAAAACATGATTTCCGGTACATCCCGTAAGTGCATCACACCGAAATGTTCATGAATTAGAAGAAGCGATAGTAGCATTTTTACAAAAACTTCACCCTCAAGATAAAAACGAACCTCTTGATGAAGGGATAAGGATTGCTCTCGTTGGTCGTCCCAATGTGGGGAAAAGCAGTACTTTTAATGCACTTGTCGGGTATAACAAAGTGGTTGTCTCAGAAGAAGCGGGCACAACGAGAGACGCAACAGATACTTCGCTCACATACGCAGGTCAGAAATTTACCCTCATTGATACCGCTGGATTTCGCAAGCCAGGGAAAATAGGAGTCTACAACATAGAAAGCTGGTCTGTATTGCGAACAAAAGCAGCGATAGAGAGGGCTGATGTATGTGTCCTTCTTATTGATAGTATCGAAGGGGTTGTCCAACAAGACAAACATATCCTCGAATCCGTCATTGAGCAGAAAAAGGGAGTGATTATTATGGTCAATAAATGGGATCTTTCTCTGCAAAAAACAGACATGGAACCGGATAAATTTCATTCTCGTTATTTAGCCTATCTCCAAAGAGAATTTGCCTATTGCCCCTGGGCAATGACAGTATTTTGAGTTGCGAGTGAATGAAAATGAGTACGTGAGATATTGGATCATGCAATAGGAATCTTTGGGGAACGACAAAAACGAATTTCCACAGGTGAATTCAACCGGTTCCTCGAACGAACCATCATGGAACACACTCCTCGAGGTGGGCGAAAGAATCATAATCCGCGGGTATATTATGGTTCTCAGGTAGCAGTAAATCCTCCAAAATTTGTGATTAATGTAAACCGGGAAGAATCGCTCCATTTTAGTTGGAAACGCTTCCTTGAAAATCGTATACGAGATGAATTTGGATTCTACGGAACTCCGATTGAGATGGAATACCACAGCAAGGATCCATCAAAAAATCCCTACAAACCCAAAAAATAAATCCCCTGGAAAGAGGGGATTTATTGAGAGAGATAGAAAACTATTTCTTTGTTTCTGTTGTGCAACAACCACCAGCGTTACAGCAGTCATCACCTCCACACCAGCTTCTCATAAATTTCCAAGCCCTGTGAAAGAAGACCGCAAAAAGTAAGAGGTCAAGACGGATTTGTTCGAGGAGACTCGCTGCCTTGAGGTAGAGATTTCCTTCGAGAGGTTTGAGATGAGTAAGTTTGAATAAAATAGCTATACCCATAACCAGCGAGAGAAATACAGCAGCCCAACGAGAAGTTTTTCGGCAACCAACAGCAAATGATAAACCTCCAATCACTTCTATTAAAGCAGCAACAGTACCAAAAACAAGAGCAAGATTTGCATTTTCTACCCCAACAAGACCCAGAGCCATACCTCCAACAAAAGTAAGCGTTGCTTTACCAGCAATGAGTTTTACCGACCCGGCAGCGATCATGATAAGACCCGCTACAAAACCCACGAGATTCGGACAAAACCAACGGCACCAACCAGAATCCGAACAACAATTGTTTTTTTCCATAGAAATAAAAGAAGAAATAAGTGTATTTATTGTACTCTTCGGCTTTCGCAAGCAATCTGAATAGGATTGAGATCCTGTATTTTCATTTGATATATATTTTTGTGCGGAAATTTTTTCTGAAAAAAGTACCAAATCCCCTCTGAGTTTCTGATACGCAAGGAGAAATGAATTAGTAAAAAGTTCAGGACATGTGCTGACCTTTTTCTCGAGTTCAGAAAGAGAAAAAGATCTAAATTCATCAACAGAAGCATCACAATTTTTTGGTATTCATGAAAAAATACCCACAAAGTCGTGTCGCTTTTCACGTTTAAAAATTTCCTTCTCTCCATCAAATAGTACCTGATCAAGTTCCCAAAACAACAACGGTTGAGCCACGATCAAGGCATTCTCAAAAGAACCAAGACGATCGTATGCACCAAGTAAATCCATAGAGTCAGCCACATATACTGGGGCTCAAAACTCCTCGAGACACTCATGCAAAAGCGTAAAGGAGACAGTTTCTGTAGGATTCATATGACCACCAACAGAGGTATGGAATTTTCCACCTCCTGCCTTGAGATGAGCAGCTCGTTTCTGAAGAATAATTCGACCCCGAGGATCAAAAATCCAAATATCTACGACAGATACAAGATATTCGGCATAGAGAGTGTGTCGTTCAGCATAAAACAACTTTCGACTCATAACGACAGGAGTAGACGTGTCTGATATATGATATATGACGATATCTTCCTCCATAAAAACTTGTAAAAAATACTTCATTTCATACTATTCGTGAAGCTTACAAAATCAATCATGATATGAATCACATATTTTCTGAACTTGATACTCTCATCGCCCTTCCCTACAATGCATTTGAGAAAAAACTTACAAAACTCGAAGAAGAATTTCGGGCAATATCCATCTCCGATGTAGTAGAAGAAGAACTCGAATCATATTTTCTCCGCATCAGGAGTGAATATAGCCAAGCCACAGGTGATGCCGCCAAGACCAGACTCTCTCTCTTAGCCTATATATCTCACTTTGATGAATTGGTGGAAAAATTTTTTCCAGAGTATGTGCATGTATTCCAAGAAACATTGGATCGACCCGATCAAGAGGATCTGTGGCCCATGAACTACATTCTTCTCGAGCATATAGAAGACATTCTCCGAGATTACACACACAGGCTCAGCGATCCAGATCAATATCCGTCATACACAGGCTATATTCAAGAACTCATACAAAATAGTATGATAGATCTTTTTTTCTGGCTCCAGGAGAGAGAACAAGAGGCAGAATCAAACGCAGGAGAAAACGACAAAAATACCGCTCTTCTGATACGATCAAGTCAGGATACAAAAACACCCAAATTACGCTACATACGAGAATGTCTCGAGCTTCTCCACTGAGGAATATTGGAGAAAATATTTTTTGATCTTGGTTATCCTATTCGCACATCACCAGTCGATCCAAGCCTGCACTTACTCGGACGCTACGAACATAAAGCTTAAGATCTGGCAAGAGCCTCACATACAATTCAATCTTTATCTCGATCAAGTCCGTAGACATCAACACTGCGAAGCTTTTCTGCGCTGAGATTATTGTCATTCGCTATTTTTGCTGCACAGGCATCATATTTTTGTTGGGCAGCAGCCTGATCAGAAAAATCATCACAGTTGAGATTATTTGAAGCACACATTTCTCCAAAAATTTTCACTCCATTTCGATGCTCTACCCGAGATTCCTGTACTGATCACGTTTCCCAGAGCTTGCCGAGATCAATATCATAATCAAAATATTCTATTCCAAAAGTAGTTATCAGAGCCACAAGAATAACCCAAAGTGCCACTTTTGCTTTTCCCCAAAAAATAAGCAAGGCAGCAACAACAAGAATAAGTATACCAATGATAGTCAAACGACAACGTTTATCATTGCGACAATACCGAAGTTTTTCAAAAAAGGTCATGAACACAAGTCTAGAGACACATATGCATTTGTAAAGATACCCCGAAAAGATGGTTCATTTTCAAATCAACATTTTTGATTAGTATAGAGGTATGAATTCTTTGGATAAATTTCTTTTTTCTCGATATTTAGCACCAGAAGATGAAATAGAATACGTATTTCATAGGCATTTTTTTGTTACATTTCCAAATATATTTTTCTGGATCATGATACCCACCCTCGGAGTCGCCTGGGCTGTATATTCGCTCTGGTATCCGGAGATTCTCCGGTCATCTCTTTTGTGGCTTTTTGAGTGATATATGTTTGTGATTTTTTTCGCTCTTTTGTATAAAGCTTTTGATTGGTATTGCGATGCGTGGATAATTACCGAGAGAGGCATGCTCGATGTACGGTGGTCTCTCTTCACAGAAGACGTGATATTCACAGAATACCACGATATTGCCTGAATTGAGTCTCATCAAGGAAGTATGCTGGATAAAGTTTTCAACATTGGAGACGTAACACTTCATAAGATGGGCGAGGAAATGCGCATCTCTCGTATTTATCAACCCGATTCTCTTGTCGACGTAATCCAGTCTCGGCTTCATGAACATCACAAAGAAGAGCAAAAACCAGCAAATGATATGCACATATATCTTGATGGGGTCCATCAGAACCATGTCGTGGTACCCTATAAAAAAGGATTTTATTACGCCCCTGATCACGACGACAAAGAGTACCGGGATCGAATCCGAGAACAACCTGGAACGATTGATCTTTCCTCGTGACCAAGACGAGAAAATCCTGATTCGGAACAGAAACATCATGGGCACTAAACTCTTTCCCTTTCGTGAGATCTATACGTGGTACCAAAAACACGGAAGACACGATCTTCCTTGGAGACATGTCTACACTCTCTCTGAAAAAGAACGCCTCTATCGGGTATGGATATCGGAAGTCATGCTTCAGCAAACACAAGTTGAACGAGTAAGAATATATTACCAGCGATTTTTGGAAAAGTTCCCGACAATAGAGTCCCTGGCAGAAACTTCGTATGAAGAAGTATTTCCGTATTGGCAATGACTTGGATACTACAATCGTGCAAAAAACATGATTCGCTGTGCCCAATATGTTGTCGCGGAATATCAAGGAATTTTCCCGCATGAATCACACCTTCTAGAGGATTGTCCGGGAATTGGCAGCTACACTTCGCGTGCCCTACAAGCTTTTTGATATGATAAAAAAGTTCTCGCATGGGACGCAAATTTAGGAAAAGTATTTTCACGGTATTTTCATGGAAACAAATTACATCCTCTTTCAAAAACAGTGGTACACAATCTTGAAAAACAAATCCAAGAAGAAGGTACAGGGGGACGAACTATCAATAACGCCCTCATGGATTTCGGAGCACTCGTTTCAACCTCAATAGACAAAATTGACCGAGAAAATTATCCTCTTCGAGACTGCCTTTGGTTTACCACAAAATGATCACAAGAGTCCTCAAAGAAGAAAATAATTCGACGCACTGAAAAATGAGCAAAACTCGTCGTATTCTTGCACGAGTGACACAAAAGATATTGGAGCAGTGGGACGAGTGCATACGAACCATTTCTTGTAGAGCCAACGGCACAAGACGACCGCAGAACTATACAGGATTATTTTGCAGCTACTTTTGATCTGGAAGTTTCTGTTCGTCCGAGTTTCTGAAGTGGTATATTTGCATGAATGCCAGTAAAACTTTTTCATGCACAAATACAAACAGGAAAACCGAATTGGTCCACATTTTCGAAACAAAAAAAAGATGAGTGGCTCACGACTCATCTTGTATCATCCCGAGGAAAAAACTAAATATCCTTCATACTCTCCACTCCAGAAACAATTTCGGAAATCTCTTTTGTGATTCCAGCTTGTCGAGCTTTATTGTAGACGAGAGTGAGTTCTTTTGATTTTGTCGCTGATGATTCACGAGCATTCTTCATAGCCACCATACGGGCAGCATGTTCAGAAGCTTTCGCTTCGAGTATCATCTCATGAAACATGAGATCAAGTATCAGGGGAACAATACGTTCAGCAATAGCACGACGCGAAGGCTCAATCGTGTATTCCCCACTATAAGTGAGTGGAGAAATGAGGGTTCCCGTAATATCCTCCAAGAATCCAGAGAGGCTCTCTGAAGAGACAGGAAGAAATGGACGAGTGACCGCTTTTTGCGCAATAGCAGAAATGTAGAAACTATAGATCACGACTACTTTTGCATACTCACCAGTCAAATAGAGCTCCCGAATCATTCGGGCAATACTCCGGACTTGTTCTGGTGTTGGGTCATCTCGGAATGTATCAGAATAATCCGCGACAAGAGTTTGACCAGTGCGCAGAACAAACTCTCTGGCCTTCTTCCCGATTGTAATACATTCTGATGAAGCATCGCTTTGTTTGAGTACTTCTCGAAATACATTCATATTATACGCACCGCAAAGTCCTCGATTGGAGGTAATAACGACAACAAGAGTTTTTTGTGATACAACAGATTTTTTTTCTTTTCCCTCGACGTACGGGCTCATGCTAATTTCCTCGGCCACACGTGAAAATATTCCACTCGCTTCGAGGGCAAACGGTCGAGCACCAAGAGCGATATCGGCGGCTTTTTTCATCTTCACTGTTGAAATAAGCTCCATCGCTCGCGTGATTTTCCCCGTATTTTTAACGGATTTGATTCGGTCAAGTATTTGTTTACCAGCAGGCATTATGCAAAATTAATTATACACCCATCTCACTTTTCACGGCTTTGATAACGAGTTCTAAATCAGCTTTTGTTTTGTCTTCGAGTTTTCCACTCGTTCGAATAGCTTCAAGAACAGAGGATTCGGTATCGAGAGCAGAGTAAAGAGCAGTCTCAAATTTCTGAATATCTTTTACTGGGATAGAATCCAGAAACCCTTTGGTTCCAGCATAGAGGGCACAGACTTGCTTTTCCATGACGACGGGGGAATACACGTCTTGTTTGAGAAGTTCTACCATACGCTGACCGCGCTCGAGCTGTGCACGTGTCTCGGGGTCTAGATCAGAAGCAAACTGTGAGAAAGCTTCCAGCTCACGGAATTGAGCAAGATCCAATTTGAGGGTACCTGCTACACCTTTCATCGCTTTTGTTTGCGCAGATCCACCCACACGAGAGACAGAAAGACCGACATTAATAGCAGGCTTTACGCCGGAATTAAAGAGGTTGGTTGCCAACATTATCTGACCATCAGTAATGGAGATAACATTCGTAGGAACATACGCAGAGATATCCCCGGCAAGTGTTTCGATGACAGGAAGAGCCGTCATAGAACCCGCACCCATATCATCATTCAATTTCGCAGCACGTTCAAGAAGTTTTGAGTGAAGATAGAAAACATCCCCAGGGTATGCTTCACGTCCTGGCGGTCGTCGGAGGAGGAGAGACATTTCACGATACGCATTTGCGTGTTTTGAGAGATCATCATAGATCACGAGGGCATGTTTTCCATTGAACATGAAATACTCAGCCATAGCACATCCAGTATACGGAGCCAACCACTGCATAGCCGCAGGAGAACTTGCTCCTGCATTGACGACAATCGTATAGTCCATAGCGCCTGTTTTTCGCAGTTCCTCAACAATTCGGACCACTTTTGCATCCTTCTGACCAATAGCGACATAGACACAGATCATATTTTGCCCCTTTTGATTGAGGATTGTATCGATAGCAATTTGTGTTTTTCCGGTCTGACGATCTCCGATAATAAGCTCTCGCTGACCTCGCCCGATGGGCACAAGAGCATCAATCGCCTTGATACCCGTTTGAAGTGGTTCATGCACGGATTTACGGCTCATCACTCCCGTAGCAACACGCTCAGTTGGATAAAAATGTTTGGTTTTTATAGAGCCTCGTCCATCAATAGGATTTCCGAGTGCATCAACCACGCGACCAATCAAGGCATCACCAACAGGGACTTCCATTACTCGACCAGTTGCTTTGACGATTTCGCCCTCTTTTATATTTTTAAATCCCGAAAGTACCACGACCCCCACAGAAAATTCTTCCAGATTCAGTGCAACACCAACGGCACCAGATTCAAACTCAATCATCTCGTTGTATGCGACACCCGAAAGGCCATCAACACGTGCTACACCATCACCAACAGAGATGACAGTACCGGTTTGGACTTTTTCCGGAGTCATATCCATACCTTGGATCTGTTTTTGGATGTCCGCAAGGACTGAATCAAATGAAATAGAAGTCATAGAAAAAATTAAAGATTGTGAAATTTATGGGCAATATTTTGGAGGCTCAGTTCAATCATTTCATCTCCATACTGCATACGTACGCCTCATTCTAATTTTGACTGAACGGAAAAATAAGGTTTTGGGGCATGAGGAAATGCTTCTTTGTAGAGTTTGAGAAGATAGGTTTCTTCTTGTTTTTCCAGAGATTGTCCTGTGATAATAGATGCATCCTGTACACCATCATGCGCACGAGCGAAGAGTGCTTTTGCCCGATGGCGTGACATTTTGTGTATCTTACGAAACATTGTAAGCATCCGGACAAGCTTTTTCCGTTGTTGTGGTGTATCGATGTTAGCTAATTCGAGTTCCATGTTTATGAAGTAACTTTAGTTCTTCGTGGAGATTTTGGTGCAGAAATGACATCTTCCAGATGTGCTTTCATAAAATCTTGTCGAGCAGTATTTGACTGACCGAGAAGCTTTTTATTGAGCTCAACAGCAGCAGTCATGACACCGTCTTTCATTTTTTTGGCAAAAGCCGTCTCCAGGACATGTATTTCACCCTCAGCACGCTCTCGGATAATGCGAGCCTGTTCTTCAGCGTGTGCAACGATATCATCCGCATTTTTTGCAGCATTTTTTGCAGCATGTTCTCGCATCTCAAATGCTTTCTTATGAGCATCAGAGACAAGCGTCGCTGCTTCTTTCTCAGCATCTTTTCGGATCTTTTCAACGGTTGTGTGGATATGGGCGATTTCTTTCTGCTCTTTTTCCGTTTTTTCTACCAGAGAAAGGTAGGGGGTAAAAAGGAATTTTTTGAGCACAAAAAGGACAATCGCAAGATTCACAACTTGAATAAGCATTGATCAGAAATTGAAAGCATCCATGGGAATGAGTGATAATTAAAGCATCCTACTTCTCGAACAAAAAAGTCTAAAGAGTATTATTTAACAAACGCGAGGATAACCGCGATAATACCGAGACCTTCTGCAAGGACCATAGGAAGCAAGATACCGCTTGATATATCTTTTGCCGCGCTCGGATTTCGACCGATAGCAGCTGCAGCTGAGAAACCAATGAGACCAATAGCAATGGCTGAAGCAAAAACAGCAAAACCAAATCCAAGTGGGCCAAAAGCAGAGACAGTATTCACGGCTGCAGTACTTGCTTCTTCAGCAAAAGCGGCAACAGGAAGGAGGGAAAGGAGGGCTAACTTTTTCATAAGAGAAAATTAAAAAATAAAAAGGTTAGTGATGTGATTCGTGCGTTTCTGACGCCTCTTGAAAGTAG
Source organism: uncultured Candidatus Peribacteria bacterium (assembly GCA_964413195.1). Classification (GTDB taxonomy): domain Bacteria; phylum Patescibacteriota; class Gracilibacteria; order BD1-5; family JAGOOR01; genus JAGOOR01. Next base: position 16,072 of record CAYPRD010000004.1, on the reverse strand, counting down.
AGCGATACCAGGAGGGTAAAAACCATCGCCTGTATAAAACCTACAAACATTTCAAAGAAATAAAATGGAACCAAGAGGATGTTTCAGAGCGGGAGCGTATGAGTACCAATTTTAGCTGTAATCCAGAGCATAACTCAGAGAAGTACTGCACCGGCAAATATATTACCAAAAAGACGAAGCGAAAGCGCCATAACACGGACAACTTCTCCAATGATATGGAGCCAACCCACGACGACACTGATAATTTTATCCACCAGAGTATGACCGCGGAAATGAAAAACATAGTGGAGTATATATCCAAAAAATCCATGAAAACGGATCATAATACTATGAGAAATAATGATCATCAGGAGAGCCATTCCGAGGGTTGTGTTAATATCGGAGTTGATGGGTCGAAGATAATTATGCCAGCTCACGGGAGAGAATGCCAGGAGCCAGTCGAGAGAGAGACTATAGAGATTGGCCCCGAGGATATAGAGAAATGTTCCCCCGACGAACCAAAGTACTTTATTGATCGGAAGATTGTGTCCAAGGAGTGGCTCAAAAAATGCCTTGAGGTTCTTCACGATCAAGAAGCCTGTTGTACGCAAAAAACCAGATTTATGCTTGGAGGCAAAGTAGAGCATCCCTGAGAGAAGCACTACAATGACGATAAAAATCCATGTAGAAAGCACGGTATTGGTAACAAAAGATAAATACCCAGTTTCCGCAAATGCATGAGGTGGGACAGACAAGATATGTGGCGCATCATGTGCTTCCATAACCCCCGGATTATAGATGAAATTTCTATAATGCAAGTTCGAAAAAAAAGCTCTTTCTCAAGAGCTTTTTAGACAGTCTATAGGGCAATACTAGAAATTACGTCACTGACTTGTATTTGCACTCTCAATCAAGAATTCATCACTCGCACCACAAGTTGGCACGAGGATGCTCGTCGATTGATCACAAATAACTATTTTATAACTTCACGAAACAATAGGTCTCCATTGATTTAAAAATACGCCTCCAGAACCATGAGTAGACCCACTTTGGTTAACCAAATGAATAGAAGCAAATGCACCTCCAGCGGGATTCGAATTATCCTGACTAGCATTTAATAGATATGCATATGGGAATCTATTTGGAGCTGTCGATGCCCACGAAAATGGAATTTCTATTGAACCATCAGTTGCGACTTTATATGTAACTGCTGAATTGACAGATACACTGATGGTTAAGGGATTCGAATCACTAATCCCAAAAGGATGATCACTAATATCATAAACAGCATAACCCAGCTCACTATCTGCCCAAGAATGAATCAGTATTTTATACACAGAATCTTGTGTGACAGTGAGATCCATGGTACCAATTTTACGCGGAACAGTCCAGGTAAAACTACCGGTATTTGGTATCGAATAAGCAATAATCTGTTCTGCCCTATCGCCAACCTCCGTACTATAACGCGTGTCTATTATGCCTATTTGGATATTTCTTGAGGCTGGAAGCCCAGTACTTTCCCAAGTAATTGTGTAATCTTGTCAAACAATCCAATTTTTTCGCGGATCATTTGATAAATCATTTGGGAATAAGAGCTTTATCATGTCTTCTTCTATGATATTAAAGGCATGGTCACTGATATCAGTGGCAATGATACGCCCATCCTTATTATAATAGTTAATTCGAAGTTTATATTTTCCAACCGGAATAGGACCTGACCCACTACTGTTAAGACCTATGAGTGGCCAAACAAAACTCGTTACATTATCCGATATGAGAGCACTTATCGCATATTCTTGTTGCGTATCTTCACTAAAGACTGAGAGTTCATAAGGCATATCAGAAAGATTTTCTGTCTTATTCCACACAACGGTAACATTTGAACCTTTGACAATATTTTCTCAACCATTCGGAAAAGTGAATGCCACCTTTGGAAGAGACGGTTTTTCACTCACTTCCACCACCAAACTGTTTTTTGCCATTTTCCCCGCAGAGTCTTTAACGGTAGTGGTAATTGTATATGTTCCTGCCTTATCGTACGCATGATATGACTCATACGGGTAGCCATTTACTATCGATTTTTGACCACTTTTTGGAGAACCATCACCCCAATCAATGGTGTAAGAGATATAATATGGAAGTGTTATATTTGAGCTTTTGGCGATAACAGAATACAGCTTGTTTTCACCCACCATTACCGAAGTAGGCCCAGTAATAACTGGTTTTTCCAAAATAGTGAAACGATTACTACATTGTTCATAAGTCTTTGCCCAGTCAATTGCTTGATTCAACTCTCGTTCTAAGTTTCTTATTTTTCTTCTCACCTCAGAGCATTGACGTTGCTGACATGTTTGAAGTTGAGCCTTTAGTGATTCAATTTGAGCATTAAAAACTCCATAACTATTAATGACTTCTCAATATCTTGAAATATTGTTGGTTAGCCAATTTTGAGTACATTGATTCTGCTCCCTTCTACCATTTCTTTCTTCGGATCAATTCGTTGCAAAAATAGTTCCAGCAAACACCATGATGAAAGCAGCAAAGATACCGATATTTCTCATCGAAAACATAATAAAATAATTAAAAACTTATAATTTAATATTATTAAAGATTTTCGATTGTCAAATATATCTATTTTAACGCCACAAATCGTGTCACTTCACTCTCAAAATCGGCAGATTTTATGGTAGCAGATTCATTCCCGTCTTCACCTTGACCAAGTTTTTTCAGAAATCACTCAGATCATTCTCCATAAACCACAACCACGCTTGCTTCCCATGTTTCTACTGTCTTCCAGAGTGATTCATTCGCCGGGAATATAACCATATCTTTATTGTTGAGGTCTCGCAAATTCTCCAGTGCTGAAACAGTAGTATTTTCCGGAAGATAAATCACTGTTTTTCCTTCTATGGTGCAAATAAAAATGAGTTTTTGTTCTACTTCTCGTACCTCGACAAAAACACCACGGCGCTCATACTCACCCGGGAAATCCATCACATATTCATTCACAACCACGTGGGTAGATTGAAGTGTCATTTTTGCGTCACCAGTCTGTATAGCGAGACCCTGGGGAGAGGAACTAATATTCATAAGAAAGGATGATTACTCTAATGGTCCGAAGTATACAGGAGTCCAGAAAAATGCAACCATCAAGAACACTCTACACATGCAATGTTTATGGAAGTGGTATGGTGAACTTAATGCCTATACCTTGGTCCCCGCCGATAAGATCAACTTTCTGAATATTCCAATCTATATTTAATCTACATCGACAACTATCACATTTATGTGACATCTTACATGCAACGCCTTCTTCACATTCCTCTCCTGACTCTAGAGTGCCATTTCCACAAGTATCTTCTTCTTTTGAACAATAAGAACCACAACCGTCCCACGGAGTTCTATTTCCATCATCACATTCTTCTCCGTGGTTCTCTTCGACCCGACCATTCCCGCAAAAAATCTTTTTACATGAACTGTCACAAGCATCAAGATCAGAGGTGTTTCCATCATCACATTCTTCTCCTTTTTTCTTTTCGATGATACCATTTCCACATCCAGATGCATCAGGAAAATATTTACAGAGTGTTGCACTTTTTTTCGTACGACACACCCAGATAAAGGCACCTGGTTGACGAACAAGGGGGTCAATTTTTCATGATACTGTCCCTATTTCACATGTTCCTGGAGCTGTTGTTGGCTCAAAACATTTGGCGGCCAAATCAGGCTCACCTGAAGTTTCTACACGAGAAGAAGACTCTATCACTGGACGTGTGATAGGCGCTTCAGTTGTCGGTGTACTCGGACGAACCATAGTTTCTTTCCTCGGAGGCGTCAAAGTCCGTGACAGAAGAGATGTGCCAGAGAAAAAATACCACGATGATACTGCAATCAAAGAAAGAAGCAGAAAGAAAATTTTTCGCATACAATAAAGTTAAAATGATACCTCTTAAAAGTACTATACTTTATTTCATGAGTCAAATTATCCTACATAAACCCCCTATTTTCCTCGACCAATTCGTACACGGGAGGTTTCATTTTTATTTTTTTGAGCTGCTCTGGCGTAAACCAAACAAATCCTACAAACCGCTCTTCACGTTGCACGTGAGGTTTTTTGGTACCGAGATATTCGACGAGATACAGGTGGACGTCTTTGTCGATGGTAGGATGTCCCGTTTTATGCCGGGCGGTAAAAGAAAAAGAAATAGTTTTTATAAATTTTTTGATACGGAGAAGTGATGTCTCGAGCCCCGTCTCTTCCGCAATTTCACGGATAGCCGCATCCGCGGGAGTCTCATCATCCTTGGTGTGTCCTTTGGGAAGAGTATAGACGATTTTTCCTCCAGAATTTTTCCATTTGAGCAAGAGCACTTCTATATTCCCCCCATGACGGCGATAGACGATGCCTCAGGCGCTTTGCTCAAACAGATGTGACATGTAAAAATTGTAGCCGACTTAGTCCGAAAGGCAAATATGTGCAAAACGTTCTATGCCTCGTAAATCTGCAAAAAATCTGTAAGAACAATTTTTTCACATAAAATATGTCTCAGCGACATCTCGTTGCCACAGTCAAAATTCTATCACCACTTCTGTTCGCTTGGGCCGTCAGTGCCACGAAAAAAGCTCATCAAAAAAACGTTCATAGAGCTCAAATCCCGTTTTTTCACCACCCATAAAAGCTATATGGGGCTCATAAGTGAGCTCGCCCTGAATATCCTTTTCTCGCACGTAGGGTAAATTGGCCGTCATGAGAACATGATCGCCCAGCGCTCGATCCAAAACAGGCGCAAGCAGATCTCCCGATAAAAATATGACATCATCCGCACAGAGAGCTGTGGCATTTTCTTGTGCTAATTCCAGGGCGTCAGGACTAGAATCCGTCGCATAAAAAGTCATTGGCCGGTCCAGATGCTGATAGAGTGCAATCGGTATGATTCCGCTCCCCGTACCCACATCAATACACGTCGTGATCTGTGGGAAAGACTGGAGGAGGGTAAGACAGTATTTGACCAATTCCTCTGTCTCGAAACGCGGAATCAGTGCTCGTCGATCGACATTAAAACGTCTCCCCATAAATATCACGTATCCGTCGAGGTATTCTTCGGGCATGGATTGATTCATAGTTTATCTGACGAATAAAGTAACTTCCCACGGACCTCCCGGGAGGCTATAGCCCAGAATCCAAGGATTGAGTTCGCGTAACTCTTGATAATCCACATCATTGGCGAGACACCACGTCCGCAGATCCAGAACTGGCCCCGAGATAGTCAATTTTTTTGTTGCTGGAAGCTCAAACACTTCACCCAATAATTCGGGAGAAAAGATTTTCCATCGATTTTTCATAAGGTATTTTATCGCAACAATACGATAAATATAATTCCCTGTTTCCTCATTGAGGAGGAGGTCGTAATAGGTATGTGCTAGTGGCTGTGCTGCTTGATCGCGTTGCAGCCCAGTCTCTCCACGATTGTAGGCTGCAGCTGCCAAGGTCCAATTCTCAAAAATAGTATTGAGTTGGACGAGATGGGCAGCGGCAGCACGTGTTGCGCGTTCAAAATGCATTCGTTCATCAATCTCATCATCTACACGCAAACCATACCGACGCGCCGTCTCTGGCATGAGTTGCCAGATACCACGAGCACCAGCATGACTCTGTGCATCGGCACGCAAACCACTCTCCGCAACCGCGAGATACTTGAAATCATCTGGTATACCCACATCATGAAAGTACGATTCCATGTACGGAAAATATGCACGAGCATGCTTGTGGAAGAGGAGAATCTGATAGAGTGTCAGGTGATTGACGATGAGTTCTTGTTCTACCTTTTCTCGTCCACGCGGATTGACAAGGGGATCAACAGGAACCCGCTCTCCCGCAAAATCCAGATTCGTCACATCGATATCAACAGGCGTAAATACGATACGATCTCCTGAGTAGCGTACATAAGGAAGACGGAAAAAAAGAACGGTTCCAAAAAGAAATCCCACCACACACAGCATGATGACAAAAATCTTGGGGCGACCGATGAGAAACTTTTCCCAGTGCATACAGAAAGTATATGAAATTCCTCAAAAAAAAATACCCCACGTGGGGTATTTTCATGAATAACTATTTCTTTTTGGTGGTTTTCTTCTCGGATTTTTTTGGAGAGGCAGAAGATTTCTTCTCAGATTTCGGTGTGGATTTCTTTTCCTTTGTAACTCCCTTTTCTGCTTTTGGAGCTTTGGTTTTCTCGAGAGCATCATTGATTTTTTCGAGTGCGCTTGGATTGGTGCGCGCAAGATAATTTTTGAGTTGGCGTCGTTTCTGAACAAGACCGAGAAGTCCTCGACGAGAGTGATTATCTTTCTTGTGTGTATTGAGATGCTGAGTCAGTGCCTCGATACGGACAGAGAGAAGTGCTATCTGTACTTCTGGAGATCCCGTGTCGTTCTGAGAACGAGCATGCTGTGCGATGATCTCTTTTTTATGGGTATGCTTCATAAGAAAAAAAAGAAAATAAACATCCGAGTGAAGCCTCAGACGTGGGCATTGTAGGTTTTTTTATGTTTTTGCAAATTTCACTTCTCATGGGCGACGACGTTTTTTGATAGCCCGGTCGGTCGCAATCGTTCGGAGATTGTGTTCAGCATCAACGATAGTCCGCAGGAGGTCTACCTCTCGTATCAGGGTGCCGTATGGCCGACTATTCTCTGGACGGATGATAAAATAGAGAAGCACGCCCCAACCACACATCATTCCGACGATGGCAAGAGCCTGACCACCCAGAGAGGCAAATACATTGACAGCCCCATGAACGATAGCACTCGTGAGCAGCCCCACCAGAGTCCAAAATATTTGTACTGCCTTCTCCTCATAACGCACGAGCCACCCCGAAAGCGAACCCTGTGCTCCTTTATCAATCCAGCGCATCTGTGAGAAATATCCGAGTCCAAAAAGGAGGGCAATCAAACCCGTGAAAAGTCCATGACCGATAGCACGGAGCACAAAACCCAAGAGGACATGCAATGCCATAGAATCTGAGAATCCAAAATTCTCTGCCGCCGCAAATCCGACACCAACAGCGATACCTGTCACGATAAATGCCCGTAGTGAAACAGGACGAACCATCAAAAAGACGAGAAAAAATGCCACAAACTTCACGACTTCTTCGAGGATACTGTGACCGATGAGATATCCCGCCCCTCTCAGAGCTTCAGAAAAATGCTCATGTACTACCAATTGTCCCAGCATCACCATACGGTCACCGACATCATGTCCGACGATAGTCAGAGTGAGTATCCATGCGTCAACAGTCGTCTGTGCATCGCTCAGAGAAATGATCTTTCCGATCGCGAGGGCAGCCAAGACTCCTCCAAAAAATGCTACGACGATATGCCAGAGTTTCATAGCACTAGTATGCCCTACTTTTTGCGAAGAAGCAAGGAAATTATTCGAGTATTTTCATCGCCCGAGAGAGATCATCATGGGCGACAAGGATAGAGAGCTCCGTGTGGGTAGTATAGATTTCGACAATATTGACACCAAAGTAATTGAGCTGTTTGACAACGTAGTAGAGCATACCATGTTGTTCGAGGTATTCAGGAGGGATATGTACCGTGATCTGCACGAGGCCTTGGAGAGTAATTTTTGGTACAAATTGCTGAGTAATCTCGGTCATCATAGGAACAAAAAGGTTCGTAAAAAGTACCGTAACTTCACGGCTGCCCTCGAGCTGAGAAAAGAGCTGACTTCCCGCAGCCATTTGATCCGTCATATCCTCTGAGAAATGATTGAGCAGACGTGCTAATCCTGGGGCTTTTGTGAAGGTCATATAGGAGATACCCGTTCGGACTCGCATGTCTTCGGGTCTGATACGAAAGCGTGGTGTGGTTACCTGTATCTCGTGTGCGATACGAGAGAGCGTCATCGTGACACTTCAGATAGTGGTCTTTTTACCAGAGAGTTTTTGCACCAGGGGAACCAGGTACGTCGCAAGACTTGTCAGGTTCACGTAGCCATGATAGAGACCATCTTCGAGGAAGTCATTGTCTCGTATAAGGCGCTCAAGAGTTTGTTTGATACTGTTTTTCATAGATATAGTATATAGAATGTTATATTTTGTAAACAAAAATGATAAATATGATTTATTCAGTAAATCAATTGACAAAATGCTTTGACGGATGAAGAAAATATATATTATGCACAAGACTTTTCTCGAGAAGTCACTGTCTACTGGTTCAATCATGTGAAGTTGTTTCGAGTGTTGTTGGGGCTGAAACTATAAGTAATTGTAGTTTGAGTCCCGGCAACACCGGGATTTAACACCATGACAAAGAACGCGGTAAAACCGCTACGCAAGACAGGCCGCTCCTTCATTGGACTCGGCATCATCGCCGCCATCGCCATCATCTGTGCTGGCTTCCTCAACTCGTCTGCCAAAGCTGCCCCTCCGGGTAGTGGCGACACAGCGAGCAAAGAGACGAGCACAAGGGCGTTCATCGGCATCGGCGCAACCGGTCAAAGCGACCAAGTTGCGTTTCATCAGATCGGCGACACCACCAAGATCACGAGTGTCACTGATTCGGGGGCTACCTCCAACCTGGCGCGGACATCCTCCTCGCCGCCTACCGCCATTGTTCCCGTTTACATTGGCTCCATCGTGATCTATACCGGCACGGACTCGAAGACCGAACCGCAGAATACGGGAACCGTCGAGATGACCACCGCGAGCCACCGAACGCACGCCGCTTACATGGCTGTGCATCGAGGTTCGCAACTCATCAATCACGGATTCGAAGCGGACACGCCGACGGCCGAAACCGAGGAGGTGCAGCAAATCTAGCACCGCCCTCATCCCGGCTCGAAAGGCCGTAGTCCAAACCCTAAGGTCCAATCCCTTAGGTCTGGTGCCCCTCGCGAGAGGGGCACTTGTCTTTTTAAATTAGAAATTATTTACAATTATAAACAAAAATGATAAGTCTATTGAGTATTACTAATAATTTATTTTTTTATTTGTCAAACATAAAAAAAGAATATACTCCCTTCGTCTCTCGCTCAAGCAGTCTCCGTAATTGGATGAAATAATGAGCATACGAGACAAGAGTGCTCGGGCGATCTTGTACATTCTCTGTCGGAAGTCACGTGTGTTGGAGGAAATTTTGTATGCAGGAACGTGCGAATAAAAAGTTCGTAGGTTCCTGCATACTCATCTGCAGGCCGAGGAAACTCGGTAACACGTTAGATTCATCCAAACACCATCATGACCACCAAGGCAGCAGAAGTCGTATTGAAGCAGAACGAAATCAGATTCCAACCGGGATCGATTCAGGTAACACCGAAACGTGGCTCTCGTCACGCAATCAGTTACCTGAGACCAAATGGTCTTCGGGCAACATTCACTACCAGGGCTCCAGCAGTTGCTGTCGCCTAATCCGCACAGCACACTCTTTAACCCCCGTCATCACGCAAGTGCTCTGACGGGGCCAACCCAACTCCAAAAAACTCCCAATTATCTGGGAGTTTTTTTATGAAAAATTATATATCCAGATTCGCGACACTTTTCGCTCGAGACTGGATAAATCGTCTTCGTGGTGGGACTTCTGATCCCATCAGTATACGAAATACTTCATCAGCCGCGACAGCATCATCGATAGTCACGAGAGCCATCACACGAGCCACTGGATCCATCGTGGTTTCCCAGAGCTGCTCAGGATTCATTTCTCCGAGACCTTTATATCGCTGAATTCGTTCTGTTTTTATATCTTTCTCTTCGATAAGCCGGAGTTTCTCCTCTTCACTGTAGGCGTACCAAACGTCTTTTCCCTTCGCAAGTTTGTAGAGTGGTGGTTGAGCGATGTAGAGGTACCCTGACTCTATCACTGGTCGCATAAATCGATAAAAGAACGTCAAAAGCAGGGTACGAATGTGCGCACCATCGACATCCGCATCCGTCATGATGACAATACGGTGATAACGAATTTTTGTTATATCAAAAGTATCACTGATACCACATCCAATGGCAGTGATCAGATTTTTCACCTGTTCATTGACAAAGATTTTATCGATACGAGCTTGTTCAGTATTGAGGATCTTCCCACGAAGCGGGAGGATAGCCTGAAATTCTCGATTTCGTCCCTGTTTAGCAGATCCACCAGCCGAATCACCCTCCACAATATAGAGTTCTGAGAGAGCAGGATCTTTGCTGGAGCAGTCCGCCAGTTTCCCGGGTAAAGTGAGTCCCTCAAGAGCTCCTTTACGGATGATCGTCTCTCGAGCTGATCGTGCAGCGATACGTGCGCGACTCGCCAGAAGACATTTATCAATGATGGATTTCGCTGTTTTTGGCTGTTCTGCGAGGAAATCCCCGAGAGTTTCGGCGACTGACTTGTCGACAATGCCTCGTACTTCCGAATTTCCGAGTTTATCTTTTGTTTGTCATTCGAATTGTGGTTCAGGAACTTTGACAGAAATGATCGCCGTGAGACCTTCTGCGACATCTTCGTTGGTAAGATTGGTGTCTTTGTCGGTGAGAAAATTCTTTTCTCGAGCGTATTTGTTGATCGTTCTCGTGAGTGCGGTGCGGAAACCTGTCATGTGTGTCCCTCCTCCCGGTGTGATAACATTGTTTACAAAGCTTGTGAGATGCTCTGAGTAATCCTCTCGACGGTATTGGAGAGCGACCTCAACACTGACAGTGTCGACCATATTGTCCGTACAGAAAATATCACCGATAGATTCGTGATGTCGATTGAGATAGGTGATGTAGGATCGTAGACCTCCCTCAAAATAGTAACGGATACGGTCTTGTGTGTTTTTTCGCTCATCAATGGCCGTGAGGGTAATCCCCTTGGTAAGATAGGCTCGCTCTCGGAAATCTTTTTTTACATATCCGAAGTCAAACATGATATCCTCAAAAATCGCAGGATCGGGCCAAAATTCAACTCGTGTCCCATTGGCATGATCTGTTGTGCCCAGTTTCTCAACAGGACCATCTGGTTTTCCTTGTTTATAAGATTGTCGATATTCGACACCGTCTTTCCAGACAGTGGCCTCCATTTTGATCGAGAGCGCATTGACCACAGAAGCACCGACACCATGCAGACCTCCAGAGACTTTATACCCAGAATTTTCACCACCAAATTTCCCTCCAGCATGCAAGACTGTCATGACCGTTTCGAGGGTTGACACACCTGTTTTTGGATGAATATCGACCGGAATACCTCGGCCATTGTCTTCGACGACACAACTGCCAGATTCCGTAAGGCGAAGCGTGATATGTGTACAGTGGCCCGCCAATGCTTCATCGATCGAGTTATCGACAATTTCTTTGACACAATGATCACGTCCCCGTGCATCGGTAGAACCGATATACATTCCTGGGCGTTTTCGGACTGCTTCGAGACCCTCGAGAACCTGAATAGAACTTGCTCCATATTGAGCATCACTTTTGGCAGACATAATTGAGGAGTAATGGCGTGTTAAATACGGGACTAGTATATGATTTTTCTCTTTGATTCAAGGGCTCTTGTACCCAGGAGAAGAAAGCGTATTGACGTGTGGCACGAAACGATTCTTGTGAACAATAAAAACTTTACAGTCCGGGGTATTCGTGCTACGATGGAGATATGCAAGTATTACTTCTGATCGCGTTGACACTTTTTGTCGCTTGGCCACTCATCTGTTGGTCGTCGTATCGGATTATGTGATGGAAGGTATGGGAAAATCGCTACCGACGAGACCCGAGCACGCATAACACTCTCCGTATCAGCACCCTTAATCTCAAACGATTCTGAGGATATAATAGGATCATCTCTGCAGCGATCGAGCCCTACGGGATCAATTTTGTGCCCTCAAAAATACTTCTTTTCCACGAAGCCTTTTGTATCCCATGGAGTGATATCATGGCATGTGAATATAAACCAGGGCGGATCAGCTCTCGGTGTCTCCTGCATACACGTTATGGAATTATCACCGTATACGGCGAAGTCGGTGAAATTATCGCTCGTGCCTGCACATCAAACTATATCAACGAGACGCTCTAGCGTGTCTGAAATGATGCCATGATTTGGTGAATAGCACTCTTGTTTGCTTCCCACGAAGTTGATTCCGTTGCTACCTCAATTAAATATACCATTTTCCCTTCCTGGATCGTGACAATATACCCATGCATAGGAATTGGGTTGACAGAGTATCCTTGTTCTCGGGTGAATTCCATGACTTTATCAGAGATGTCCGTGGTCACATATCCTTGTGCGGCAATATTTTTTTTCACTTCATTGTAAAACGATGCATAGTCACTCAAACACGAGCCACAATCAAGACGACCAATTTCAAGATACATATTACCACTCCCCCCTGGTGCAGTTCCCCAGGCACTCACGGCAAGTTGTGTCACCTCGTTGATATCGGTCTCTTCTTCCCGAACAATGAGCGTTGTCGGATAAGTCACAACAAAATCTCGGTGACCAGACGTGTACTGTGTCAGGCCATTGTGGAGATCCTGTGTTATACCATTGATCCATTTCCCTTCGAGGATCTGGAAAGCAAATCCAAAAACCTCAGCACGAGTTGCCATTTTATTTGGCTGAAATGCTTGATCAGGTCACAGAGTATCTGTGTAGGCATCAATGATACCATTGACGTGTGCTGACTCGATGAGGTCGATCTGCCACTGAGGTGTCTGTGGTCGGTACAGTGAGATAACAGGCATATCATTGAACCCTGTATCGACATTTTTGGTGATATTGATACCATAGGCCTGCATGAGGATAGCCAGTGCTTCTGCTTTTGTGATCGAATCTTTGGGACGAAAACGTGTATTTTCGCGAGAAACAATCCCGCGTCCACTCGCCCATTCTACACTCGCACACACCCACGCATCAGTATGATTGGGAGGGAAGCGCACATCGGTAAAATGATTTTGACAAACATACTCTTGTGGCTGCGACTGAGAGGCCATTTTCATCGCAATTCCCACAACCTCTTGTCGTGAAATAGTAGCGTCCAGACGATAGCCAGAAACATTGTGCCGGAAATCCTTTATCACGCCGCGTTCCGCAAGATAATCAGCTGTACCCACATCCCAGGTACTATAGGCAAATAGCAGAGAAGTTCCGAAACAGAAAAGAGAAAGGAATTTTTTCATAATTATATGGTAGAATCATGGTACCACCTTTTGAAAGAAATCAAATGAAAAATACAAAACTGGCACCTAAATTAGTTACGTGCTAAAATTCTCTTGCATTGAAAAAAAAGTTTGCTATACTACTGGGGTAACATCTAATTTTTAACAAATTACTATGGGAAAAATCATTGGTATTGATCTCGGTACAACAAATTCTGCTGTCGCCTTTATGGAAGGAGGGGAGGCAAAAATCATTCCCAACGCAGAAGGAAACCGAACTACGCCATCTATTGTAGCGAATAAAAAAGGCGAAATCATTGTCGGAACTCCTGCAAAACGACAAGCAGTCACCAATCCAAAAGAGACAATTTTCTCCGCAAAACGCTTTATTGGGCGAAAAAAGAGTGAGGTCGAATCAGAAATCAAGAATGTTCCCTACGAAGTAACCGCGGGAGCAAATGGGGAATCTCTCATAAGTTTTAATGGGAAAGAAGCACGACCAGAGGAAATTTCGGCACACGTCCTCATGAAACTCAAAGAGGATGCAGAGAAATACCTCTGAGAGAAAGTCACTGAAGCCGTCATTACTGTACCCGCATATTTCAATGATGACCAGCGTCAAGCCACCATCAATGCTGGTACCATTGCTGGACTCGATGTGAAACGGATCGTCAATGAACCAACTGCAGCAGCTCTCGCCTACGGTCTCAATAAAAAGAAGGATGAAAAAGTTGCCGTGTACGACTTCGGTGGTGGAACATTTGATATATCAATTCTGGAAATCGGTTCTGAGGGGACGTTTGAAGTACTCGCTACCAATGGAGATACACATCTCGGAGGTGATGACTTTGATCAGCGCATTTTTGAATACGTTATCAGTGAGTTCCAAAAAGAACAAGGTATCGATCTCAAAAAAGATCCGATGGCAGTGCAGAGAGTTCGTGACGAAGCAGAAAAGGCAAAAAAAGAACTTTCTTCCGCAACAGAAACAGAGATAAATCTACCATATATCACCATGGATGAGAGTGGTCCAAAAAATCTCCTCATCAAGATCACACGAGCAAAATTTGAAGAACTCATTGCTGATCTCGTAGAACGCTCGATTGAGCCTTGTCGCAAGGTTCTCGCTGATGCCGGTTTACAAGCAAATCAAATCGATGAAGTGATCCTGGTATGAGGATCCACCAGAGTCCCTATGGTTTTAGCAAAAGTAGAACAATTTTTCGGCAAGAAACCAAATGCTTCCGTGAATCCTGATGAAGCAGTAGCCATCGGAGCAGCCGTACAGGCTGGTATCATTGCCGGGGACGTGCGCGATGTGCTTCTTCTAGACGTCACCCCGCTCTCACTGGGTATAGAAACTCTCGGAGGTGTGATGACTCGCATGATTGAACGCAATACCACTATCCCCACGAGCAAGTCTCAGGTGTATTCCACCGCGCAAGACAATCAACCGAGTGTCGAGATTCATGTTCTTCAAGGAGAACGCGAAATGGCGACCGACAACAAATCTCTCGGACGATTTATTTTGGAGGGTATTGTTCCGGCTCCTCGATGAGTACCACAAATAGAAGTCACTTTTGATATCAATGCTTCTGGAATCCTTTCTGTTTCAGCGAAAGACAAAGGAACAGGGAAGGAGCAAAAAATCACCATCCAAAATAGCGGAGGTATGAGCAAAGAAGAAGTAGACAATCTGGTCAAAGAAGCAGAAGCAAATCGTCACAAAGACAGTGAAAGAAAACAAACCGTTGAAGCGCGAAATATGGCTGATGCGCATGTTCACCAAGGAGAAAAACTTCTCAAAGAAAATGCAGAAAAAATACAAGAAGATGATAAGAAATTGGTCGAGGAAAAAATCGAAGCGCTCAAAAAGGTCCTCGAGAATCCAGAAGCTACCAAAGCACAGATCGAGGAAGCATCTGGTCCACTCAATGAAGCTCTCATGAAAGTCGGACAGGCTATCTATGCTGCTGCCGGTACAACTGGTGCTGATGACGGTGTACGCGTCAAAGAAAATACCAATACCACTGAAGAACCAACAGTAGAGGCAGAAGTAGAAGATGAAGAGAAAAAGTAAACAATCTCTCAAAAATCCCCTTCATTTCGAAGGGGATTTTTTGTAGATACAGTGGTGCGTCTATTGGTGATCCAGAACCTTTAGAATATTTCCATGTGTTTGCTCTACTCTGCCTGGTGTACTTATCTGAGGTTCCTTTGGAACCAAAGATGGCTCTCGATCTGGATGTAGTGTGCTCATAGAGTGAGGATAAAAACTAAAACAAGAATATTTTAACATATAAAAATAAATAAGTCAATTTAATTATTGAATTACTCATTGAATAATATATTTTTATAAATATTTTACATAAATATGTTACTCCCCCCATCTCTCAACCAAACTGGTTCTTTTCTCCATGGAATAGGAGAAAAAGAAATGAATGCACTTTTTGCATACGCTCACGAAGTATTGCCTGAAGTAGTAGACGGACTCTATGACGGGTTATCGGAAGAAGAAATATACGATATAGTAATAGATGTATTTTCCCGAATGCCTGTTTTGAATTCATACAGCGAAAAAGTAAAATTTCTGGACGCAAATATACCAGCGTATATTGATCTTCTCCGACTCAATAAAGAAAATAGATCTGTTACTTTAAAGACCGCTCGAGATGCGGTAAGAATTCTCTGAAAATCGCCAGGATATTCTGATCCTTTCCCACCAGAAGAGAGTCTATTATGAGCACTGGAATCAATCTTTCCAGAAAATCCTCTAGGACAATACGCCCGCATCAGACAATCAGAAGAAAAAAAATAAAAATTAATTCTCGTCGGAAGCACAATCGGGAAGGCTCGTCACCGAAGTCCATGCAGACACATCTTCTTGTTGACGAAGTTTCTCGCGTATGTGTGTCCCCGACACAGGAATAGTATACTCAATCCACTCGACTGGGTACTGGTAGCCTTCACAGATATCGCGCACCCAT
>CAYPRD010000003.1:0-54615 GCA_964413195.1 uncultured Candidatus Peribacteria bacterium | reverse complement strand
TCGCCAAAAAATTCTAGACTATAATATATTTCCTTGCTTGCTGGATATATCTGAAGGGTGTCTCCAAGGAGACGAAACATGCCTGGTTTAAAATCAAGAGTCGCTCGTTCAAATTGGAGATTAACGAGATGATTAACAATCTCCTTTAAGGTGTAGGAAATGTTTTGTTG
The DNA here is from genome assembly GCA_964413195.1 of uncultured Candidatus Peribacteria bacterium. Classification (GTDB taxonomy): domain Bacteria; phylum Patescibacteriota; class Gracilibacteria; order BD1-5; family JAGOOR01; genus JAGOOR01. Next base: position 54,445 of record CAYPRD010000003.1, on the reverse strand, counting down.
TATGTGTAGGATACCTGATTCGTATTCTTCTTTATTTCCTATACCATAAATACAACTCACTGAGGCAACTATAATAACATCTCTTCTCGTGAGAAGAGCCTCTGTGGCAGCATGCCGAAGACGATCAATTTCGTCGTTAATGGAAGAATCCTTTTCGATGTAGGTATCTGTTTTTTGAATGTATGCTTCGGGCTGATAATAGTCATAATAACTGACAAAATAATGGACAGCATTTTCTGGAAAAAATTCTCGAAATTCCTGACACAATTGAGCAGCAAGGGTTTTGTTGTGAGCAATAACGAGTGCCGGTCGATCAAGCTGTTGAATAACATTCGCAACGGTAAAGGTCTTGCCTGAACCTGTAACTCCCTGGAGTGTTTGAAATCTATTCCCTGATTGGAGAGAGGTCACCAGTGCCTGTATGGCCGCTGGTTGGTCACCAGTGGGCTGATAATTACTGTGAAGACGAAAGAGCATCGAGAATGTCATTAATAGTTTTATTTTTTACGGTATCTTCGGTGGTACCGAGGATGGGGAAAATTTTATGGTCTGGAACAATTCCATTCATATCTAATTTTTCATCATTTGCTGTATACCAATGTGCTGTGGTAATTTTTAATTGACCTCCGTTACTCAGAGGGAAAAGTTCTTGGACTGATCATTTCCCATACGTTTCTGTCCCGTATACTAAAGCATTTCTATGTTTTCTGAGGGCCGCCGCAAGAATCTCAGCAGCCGATGCAGTGTGTGCATTGACAAGGACAAAAAGAGGAACAGATGGTTGCAAAACATTTCCATAGGAAAAATATTCTTCTTTTCTTCATGCTCCTTGAAGAGAGACAATTTTCTTTCCCTTTGATATAAAAAGGGAACTGGTATCAATGGCTGATTGAAGGGTGCCCCCACCATTATTTCTGAGGTCGAGGAGAATAGCTGCATATTTTCATTGATATTTTTTAAGTATCTCAGAAACATCTTGGGCGGAAAGATCATTAAAAGAGAAAAGAGAGATAATGAGGATATTTTTATGCAGTTCAGAGCTTACTACCGGTATTTCGAGTTTCCGTCGAATGAGAGTTATATCTCTTTTGGCACCAAGGACCGAGGAAAAAAGGGAAAGAACAACAGGGGTTCCTTCTGGTCATCGTATTTTCGTGACAGCTTCATGGGCTGTTTTATTAAAGAGGTTCTCCCCATCAACAGCTTGTATAAAATCTCAGGGCAGTACTCATGCCTCTTGGGCGGGTGATCCAGGAAGAACGTCAGAGACATAAACACCCCCTTCAGATTCTTCAATATACGCACCTATTCCTTCAAAATCGCCCTCAATCATGGTGGCAAAAGAAAGAACTTCCTCTGGAGAAAAATACTGGGTAAATCTATCACCATAGGAGGCCACAAAAGTATGAGAGAGATTATTGAGAATAGTATTTCTGTTGGGGGTGGGAAGATTTTTCTGGTGTTCTTGAAGGATTTGAGACATTTCAGAAAAGAACATCTCATATTGTGGTTTGCGAGGAAAAAACAATAAAAAACAATAAAAAGAGACTATTCCTAGAAAGAGTCCTGTTAAAAAGAATGTGTGAGTTTTTTTCATAGAAGAATAGTAGGATCATTATACAGATAAATATTTTCTTCCTAAGTTTTTTACAAGACAAAAATGTAAAAATCATCACTTATTTATCCTCCGAAAGAGAAGAAAGGAGAAAGGAGGGTGAAAAAGTTTGAATACTGAAGCGTAATATTGTAAGATAGTTATAATCCCCATGACCCACTATAAGATACATAGTATAAAAGATACAAAGAAACTCTCATTTATTATAGAATGAGAAAATGAAAGAATCATTCAAAATAAACTCTCCCAAGAAGGACACATAGTTTTATCCATAGAAGAAACACAGCCAGAAGAAAATAACTTCTTTCTCTTTAAATGAAAGAAAGAAAACGGGGAAACCATAGAGGGAAGGATCGGCGCACCAGATCTCTTTGAAGCATACACCGTTCTCCATAGAGATTACGGTTATGATATAGAAGAAGTTTACCCCGAGTCTGTGCAAGACCCCCAGGAAAGAAAAAAAATATTTCAAGACCTTATTTCAAGCGCACAGGAAATGAATCAAAAAATACAAAAAAATACCCCCACAAACACTTCTGATAAAAAACTTCTTAAAGAACGAGAAGGGCTAGAAAAACTTCTTTCTTTTATTCAGGCAAATAACTTTTTTGATAACAAAAACATCCTTGTTGTGGCACTAAAAAGACTTTCTCAAAGCAATAATGTTTCTTCCATAAGAAAAGGAGAAAAGCTCATCTTAAAAGATCTCCTTAAAAGATACTCCTCCCAGGAAGAAGTTCTCAAGGGTCTCGCACCATTTTTTAAAGAAAAGGGCATATTTATACCCCCTCCATTTTTAAAAACCCTGCGAGAAAAAATTCACCATTTTTATTCTTTTTCTCAACTTCTTTTCACTTCTCAAAAATCCGGAGGAGAGATACGAAAAGACACCACAAAAAATACTCTACATAGCTATTTTTCTATTCATAAAAATCATCATATTCATCAACTTCTTCACAAAAAATATGAGCAAAAAGAAAAAAAATACACTTCCCCTTATTTCTATATTTTTTGGCGCAGAAATCATAATATATTTCTTTTAAGAAGGGTGCTTCTTTCATTTCTTTCATTTCTACAAAAATCCACTTTTTTCATCATTCTCTATTTTTGTTTCTGGTTTCTTTCCCCCAACACAAACGAAATACAACACGTCCTGCCGTCCTTCTGGCTTTTTCTTTTGACATTTCTAGGCCTTGTAATTCATCCAAGGAGCGTATAATTTCCCCATGCTCCTCCTTTTGAGTGTTATTCATGTTGTTTTTATAGTTATCTTTTATTTTTTTCACCGTTATGTGGAAATAGGATTGATAAGTTTTATTTATATGTTTTTTTTCTCCAAGACATTTTCTTGGGCTGATTTTTTCAAAAAGCCTGCTTTTTTGAAATCAGAAAATTCCGAGAAAGTAACCTTTGAACAATCACTTTATCTTAGTTCCGGGATACTCTTTTACACAGCTCTCATAGGTCTTGCTTTGGGTTTGGCAACAAGTTTTCAGGTGCCTATTGATTTTCGTCTTCTCGATTACTGTGTACTTTTTCTTTCGAGTGTCATATATATACTTTATTTTTCTTTTTACCCACGAAATCCTCATATATTCGTTCTTTTTCGTGTTCATAATATTATTGCCGGTCTTTTGTGTTCTTTATTGGTTGTTTTTTCGCTCTTATTCCCCTACAATTCAGTAACATTTTGGCAAATCATTAATTGATTTCTCCTCACCGTTGGCCTCCTGGTTGTTTTGGTATATGATCGTTATATACGAACACCTCTCCATGTTTTGAGTGTTTATGTTTTTGTGTTCTCCACCCTGACTTTTATGAGCTCTCTTCTCTCTTCCCTTCTTACAACACTCACTTCCTATGTGGTTAGTATACTTTTTTCCCTTATCACACTATCATTTCTTGTCCCTTCTATCTTAAAACAAGTAGTAAGAGAAGAACATACACCCATCCTCCGTTGGCACTTTTTTAATTTCCTTGTTGGTCTCTCCTGGGGAATATTTTTTTACCTCTCCTGGGAATTATTTTTCGGAGTTGATACTTTCTTGATTTTTGGTGCTCTTCTTGCGCTTATATTTTGGTGGCTCATTTTTTATAAAAAAGATAATAAAAATCCACTTTTTTTCTCCGGCGCTCTTCTTGTTGTGGGGGTTTTGTACATATATTTTACTTTCCAGGTTCTCCCAACCCTTTTTTGGATTATTTCTTTAAGTATTTTTGTCTTTTCGGGCACTCTTTTGGTGCTTTCTTCTTTTTTTCAGAAGAACAAAGAAGAACTTATTCTGGCGGCTTTCTCTGCCATTTTTCTTTGTGTCACTGATATAATACTTCTTTTTCAAGACCATAGCCTCCTCGCCTTCTCTATTTTTTTCATTATTCAGTCGCTTCTTTGGTACGGGGCATATGAAATTTTTCATCGCCATACTCATGGACAAAACTCGGTATTATAAAGAACATATACCAAATTTTTCTCTTGATCGTGTTTTGGTAGCAAGTTTTTATACACAGGATCTACAAAAAATTATCTATCGGCTTAAATTTTCAAAAAATACTTCCTCTTCTGACATAAACAAACTCTCTCAACTGTTTTTTCTTCTCTCGAAAGAGTATCCTTATGCTCCAGACTGCCTGGTATATCCCCCAATTCATATTTTGGATCTCTTTTTGAGAGGGAAAAATCATATGGGCGAGCTAGTGAAAAGACTCTCTTTTCCTTATCCATCTTCGTGTCCCTTTAGAAAAAGATTTTTTTCTTCCCATCAGTCGAGGAAAAGAAAAGAGGGTCGGAAAAATATTCAGGAAGAACTACTTTTCAACTCTTCTCAAAAAATACTCATTCAAGGCAAAAAAATTCTTCTTTTTGATGATTGTATCACGACAGGGTATACGGCCCATACCCTCTGACGTCTCCTGAAAGAAGCGGGAGCGGAAAAAGTGGTGGGATATTTTCTTGCCAGCCAAAAAGTTTTTTAGTAATTGAAAATAGAGAAAAACACATATACTGTCGCATCGGCCTATGTCCAACACTATAGATCTTTTTTGAGTACAAACCCATAATCTACGAAACATAGATGTTTCTTTTCAAAAAAACACTCTTACTGTTCTTACTGGTGTGAGTGGTTCAGGGAAATCATCCCTGGCTTTTACGACGCTCTGTAATGAAGGTCAAAGACGATATCTAGAATCGCTCTCAACTTATGCGCGCATGTTTATTGGGGGTATGTCCGAAGAAGCCAAGGTAAAAGAAATACGCGGACTCACCCCTACTATCAGTATAGAGCAAAAAACAGTCGCCCATAATCCGCGATCAACCGTTGGAACTATTACGGAAATTTATGATTTTTATCGTCTTCTTTTCCTGAGTCTAGGAGTACGAACCTGTCCACATGATCAAACCCGTATGATTAAAAAAACTCATAAGGATGTCATGCAATACCTGCGCACTATTCCCCAGGGAGAAAAGATAGCTATCTGTGCCCAGGTACGAAAAAAATTTGATAATTCCGAGCAACTCCGTGATTTTATTGCACAAAAATGATTTGTTCGATATCTTGCCAACGATACCATTCATAGCCTTTCGGATCATCCTCCAGAAAATATTTCTGAACCTTGGATTGTTGTCGATCGTGTCGAACTTGATGTAAATGATGGCGTTCAGATGGACCGTGTTTCTCAATCACTTTCCACAGCGTTTGAACACGGAAACGATGTTGTTGGTATTTATCGTTTTGCAACCAAATCTCTCGAAATTTTTTCTCGGGCATTCCGGTGCCCCGTGTGTGGTTTTGTTCCCGAAGAGCTTACTCTCTCACATTTTTCTTTCAACTCTCCTACCGGCGCATGCCCTGATTGCCATGGACTTGGATCTATCCTTTCTTTTACCCAAGAATCTGTTATTGATGAAGAAAAAACAATAGAAGAGTGATGTGTCTTACCGTGGTCACAGGACTCTTATTATTATTTTGTTCTTCAGGGGGCCTGCAAACACCATAAAATTCCAGTAAAAATCCTCTATAAAGATTTAACACAAAAACAAAAAAATATTATTCTCCACGGATCAGACGAAAAACTTTCTCTCTCGACTCCTCAGATGCAAAAACCCTGGAATGCAAAATATCCGGGAATCATCACATACCTTAACCGTGTCTATCATGATCCTGAAACAAGCGACTCGCTCCATGAAAAAATAGATCCATTTGTGATATCTTCTTGCTGTAAGACTTGCCAAGGGTATAGAATAGGCGAATCAGCACGAAATGTTTCTATTCAAGAAAAACATATTGGACACATAGCAGAACTTTCTGTCGAACAATCAATTGATTTTTTTGAAACCATGAAACTGAGGAGTGAAGAGCAAAAAATCGCGGGAAATATTTTTAAAAATATTCGTGATCGCCTCAAATTCCTCAAAGGAGTTGGTCTTGGATACATGACATTGGCGCGTCGATCAAATACCCTTTCGGGCGGAGAGTCCCAAAGGATTCGTCTTGCAACACAAGTCGGTACGCGACTTGAGGGCATCACCTACGTTCTTGATGAGCCCTCCATTGGTCTTCACCCAAGAGATAGCCGACTTCTTATTGATAACCTGCGGGAATTGGTTGATCTTGGCAACACAGTTATTGTTGTCGAACATGATGAAGATATTATGCGGTCAGCACACGAAATAATTGATATAGGGCCTGGAGCGGGTGTCCATGGTGGACAAATTGTTTTCCAATGAACATATATTGAACTCCTTTCTTCTTCTACGCAAACAGCTAAATTTCTTCGATGAGAAGAACGTATTTTTCTGCCAAAGCTCTCTCAACCGCCCAAAGATTTTATTCATATCCGATGAGCCACGGAAAATAACCTCCATAATATATCGGTTGATATCCCATTAGGAGCCCTCACGGTAGTTACGGGCGTGAGTGGTTCAGGGAAATCATCACTCATTAATCATACATTTGCTCCTATCATGCATAATCTTTTGATGGGTACTCGTGATAGACATGGCCCGCTAAAAAGTATTTCTTGATACGAAGAACTTGATAAAATGGTTGCTATTGACCAAATGCCCATTGGTAAAACGCCCCGATCTAATCCAGCTACGTATACGGGCGTATTTACGGATATTCGAGAGGTGTTCGCACAAACACTCGAAGCAAAAGCCCGAGGATATGGTCCAGGGCATTTTAGTTTCAATACCAAACAAGGTCGGTGTGATGCGTGCGAAGGAGATGGAGTGAGACGTATACATATGCATTTTCTTCCTGATGTTCATGTTACCTGTGAGTCATGTCAATGAACTCGCTATAATCATCTAGTACGGGAAGTGCTTTTCCATGAAAAATCTATCGCGGATATTTTGGCCATGACGGTTGAAGATGCCATCATTTTCTTTGATAAATTTCCCAAAATCAAACACAAACTTCAAACACTTTTTGAAGTTGGTCTCGGATATCTTACTCTCGGCCAATCCGCCCTCACTCTTTCTGGTGGAGAATCTCAGCGTGTCAAATTAGCTACGGAACTGGCACGAAAATCAACCGGAAATACCCTCTATATTATGGATGAACCGACGACGGGCCTCCATTTTTCCGATATACAAAAACTTATGTCGATCGTGTCTACTTTGATCGAAAAAGGAAACACTGTTGTCATCATCGAGCATCATCTGGACGTTATCGCCAATGCCCACTACCTTATTGATTTATGACCAGAAGGGTGAGATCGTGGGGGACAACTCCTGTATCAAGGACCCCGTGACGGTGTTATGAAAGTTGCTCAATCATTTACGGGACAGTGCCTCAAAGAATATATAAAAAATAAACCATGATTGAAATAGCTGAGAATATTGATATATCCGATCTTTCTGGTTATAAAACCTCAGCGCATGCCCGGTATTTTTTTTGTTATCAAAATGATGACCACGCAGGACTAAAAAATGCCCTAGATTTTGCTCTCCAGAGAGATCTTCCAATACTTATTTTATCTGGAGGGAAGAATAGTCTTTTAGCGTTTGATGAATATCCGGGATTAGTTATTCATAACGCCTCTTCTGGGTACATACTGGAATCTGGTATGCTGACTGTTGCTTCAGGACAATCTCTTTGGGATTTAGCAAAAATATTGGAGGAGAAACACGGCATCGGTTTTTGGCATCGGTTTTTGGGCCTTCCTGGGTCTATCGGGGGAGCGGTTTTTGGGAACGCGGGATGCTTTGGTTTAGAGATAGGTTCTTATGTTTTATCCGCGACTATTATAGATCTAAAAACGGGAGATATTTTTGAGAAGAATCATGAGGAATTGGGCTTCTCGTATCGTTGGTCAGAGTGCAAAAATCATCCGAACTGGTTTATCCTTTCGGTTACGTGTGATATTACAAAAAACATTGAAAAATATGCTTCCCAAGAAGAACCTCTTGTATGGAGAGAGCGAATTCAGCCTGAGGGTTTTTCTTGCGGATCTTTTTTCAAGAATCCAAGCAAAGAAAAAACTGCCGGATTTCTTATCGAGAAAGCAGGATTTAAAGGTTATCGACACAACGGGGCATACTTTTCTGAGAAACATGCCAATTTTCTCATGTCTGACGGAACAGCCAAGTGGACAAGTCTTGTCGAACTTGTCGAACTTGTCCAGAAAAAGGTGTATGAAATGGAATGAATTTCCCTCGAGCCAGAAGTTCGTATAATACAACCATAAGATTATGAACCTCCACGATTTTGCACACTTTCTTGATACTCAGCTCCGCTCAGCCACTGCAGTAGGCCTTCTGGCCCATCAATCTCCCGATGGTGATGCATATGGGTCTCTGGAAGCCATGAGCCATATACTCACCCACAACTATACACACCTCAAAACTTCTATTATTATTCCACCAGAAGCTCACTATGATGACCGTGTTTCTTGGATAATAGAAAATTCAACAGTTACCCATGTCCCACCACAGACAGATGTACTTCTTCTGCTCGATACAGCATCCCTCACACGTACTGCGCTCACCCCGGATTTATACCCAAAAATACCTATTATCAGCATTGATCATCACGAAACACCCACCAGCCCTGTTGAGACTATATTTTGTGATCAGGACTACCCTTCTACCACTGCTCTCTTAACCGATATTGCTCAAATACTTTGATGGTCTATAACGCCGCATGCGGCTACAGCACTTCTTCTCGGACTCTACACGGATACTGGAGGATTTATTCACAGAAATAGCAATGAACGGGCTTTCTCAACAGCAGCATATCTTCTCCGTCAGGGGGCTGATAATGCTCCCATAACACAGAGAGCTTTTGGAAATTATACACTAAGATATTTGCAAGAACTTGGGAATGGGCTTCTGCATATTGTACAAAAAGACGATATGGCCTGTCTTTTTTTCCCGCCTCATCTCGAAAACAATCATATTAAATCACATATTATTGGCTATTTGAGCGGAATATTGGGAGTGAATATTGCTTGTGTTCTATTACAAAAAGGTTCTGATGTGAAAGTTTCCCTACGAACCAGAGGAGACATGGATGTGAACGATCTTGCGAAAAAATTTGATGGGGGTGGCCATAAGAAAGCCGCTGGTTTTACCCTCTCTGATGCCACTCTCCAAGATGATAAACTTTTTTGGAATGAAGCCTCCTACACACCAGAAAGTTTCATACATCTTCTTCAATCACTTCGATAATCATGTCTCTACGCATCCAAAAATATCTTTCTGAAAGTGGAACCTGTTCTCGTCGACATGCTGAGGATGCCATAAGACGGTGAGAAGTATTGGTGAATGGTATTCCAGCCCACATCGGACAATCTCTTGATCCAGAGCATGACACGGTTTCTTTTCGGGGAAGCATGGTACAGAAAGATCAATCATTTGTCTACTATGCCCTTAATAAACCCCGAGGCATAGAAACAACCTGTGCTCAAAAGAATGGAAAGAGCATTATCGACATTATCGACATACCAGTCCGAGTGTTTCCTATTGGTCGATTGGATAAGGATTCCAGTGGTCTTATTTTACTTACGAATGATGGGCGTATAACACACAAACTTCTCCACCCTTCCTTCGAACACGAAAAAGAATATCTGGTCACCACATACGGAAAAATTGACGACAATTCTCTTCGCCAAATGTCCCAAGGAATTCGCTATGTACTCACAGAATCTTTCGGAAGTTCGACAAGTTCGACATCAAAAAAACCTTCATCTCCTCCAAAAAAGAAATTTGTTCAGACACAGCCTTGCGAGATACATCGTGTCAGTTCTGATACATTTCGTATCGTCCTGCAAGAAGGAAAGAATAGACAAATACGCCGTATGGTTCAGGCCTGTGGCCATGAGGTAAAACGATTGAAACGTATTCGTCTCGAACATATCTTATTGAGTGATATGCCAGAATGAGCGTATAGAGAACTGAAACGTGGCGAACGAGAAGAGCTGTTGCGTCGATTATGAGTACCACTGGTTGTCTATCCTCCAGTTGTTGGTGTTGTGGTCCATGGAAACGGGATGTGACATACGCTCGGTTTTCCCACCGCTAATATTGTAGCCGAGGATATTCCCGATAAGACTTTTTCTTGTCGTGTCAAAAGAGGAAATGAACTGTTTCTCTGAGCTGGTTCATATCAGAAAAAGAAGGGTCATTTTGAGGTTCATATTCTCAACTTTGATGCAGATATTTACGGGGAAACTCTTCACGTTGATATAATGGATATTATACGAGATAATCGCGCATTCTCGTCCCCCACAGATTTAGGTGAGCAGATCAAAAAAGACATCCACCATGTTCGTGTTCACTGGTCTTCTCTTCTTCAGCCATGAAAGTAGCCCTTCTTCATCCGCAATGTGCTCGACCAGGAGGCGCCATACAGATGGTGCTTTATACAGCTCGCGCTCTTCAGGACGCCTGATATCGTGTCGAACTTTTTACTTTTGAGCACAATGGAAGCTGTTTCCCAGATTTACAAACATGACTGATCATTCAAAGACCCAATTTCTCTTCAGGGATCAAAATGGTTGATAAAATAGGCTTTTTTCTCTGGATGCTGTGGCATTGTCGACATGTGGACATGATTATTGCCAATAATCCTCCAACACACATGGTGGCAGCCCTCATAAAACTCTTTATTCCTCGTATCCGCACGTGCTGGTGGCATCACCATATTCCCTGGTATAGTCGACCAACATGAATAGTTTTACGGTTGAAATCACTCTTTGAACGGAAATGCATTATCCCCCATATTGATCTGATGCTTGCGACAAGTTATTGCGTGGCTGAGCGTGTCGAGGAATATTGTCGGATCCATGCCACAGTTATCCATCCTGTTGTATCACCTCCGCCAGAACTTGTATTCAAAAAAAACGATCCCCTTTTGACACTTTTCACCCATGGCAGACTCGAACCCGGGAAAGGTGTTGATATGGTTATGCGTATTTTTTATCGACTTCAAAAAACATTTTCTCATATACCCATGAAACTCGTGGTCGCCGGATCGGGATCACTCCAGGAAACAATACAGTCTTCTGGTGTTACTTGTGTCCCACTAAAACGCTGGGAGACTTTTGCTGATCTTCAGGAATTCGGAGAATGTATTGGCGTGTATTGTTCGACGATCGATGCTTTTGGGATGGCGCCGGTCGAGACACAAATGGCAAACATATTGACATTTATACTCGACAGTGGTGGCGCACGAGAGACACTGGTGTCGAATGTGTCTGGCGACCCTGTCGGGTTTCTTGTCGACTCGGAAGAGGACTTATTTTCCAATATATCGGCTTATGTCCAGAAGAAAGCGCTTCCAAAACAGGTGTCAAATGTGAATTTTTTGCACACAAAAGAGTATTTCCTCTTTCCACGATTTTCCAATGATTTACTCTTATTTATGAGGAAAAACATGGGGGGAAAGTAGTGATTTTATGCAGTATTTTTTGTGAAGACTTTGTGAAAGAGCCTGTCGAACTCTTGAAAACGGATAAATAAAGCATAGTATCTGCGCACGATTGTTCGTGTACATCTTCCTCGTGCTTCTCTTCTGTTCGGTTGCGTGGTCCAGTGTTGATTTCTCGACACATGGCGATCATGTCGTACTTGGCAGACAGGTCGAAGAGAGGGAAAAGACACACAGAAGTATTTTCTATGCACCACCATTATGATGATACTTGTGTGTGAAACGATGACCGCGTCCAATTTCTATTTTCTATTTTTTTTATTATGCGTCAGATCCTCCGACAAACCGTCGCAGTTCTCGCGCTTGTAGGAATCTCCATGAACCTCGTTCCTGGTGCTTTCGCAGCTACATACAATGATTTGTCTGCAGCTAACAAGCTCGCTACTGCTGGATTTATCGTCGATCAATCAGCAAATCCTGCTGCTTATCGACTCGCTGACAGTGTGGCTCGTAAAGAGGCTGTAGGCGTTGCTGGTAAAGTTTCTGGAGTTATTCCAAACACACCAGTATCTGCTTACACATGTCAGAACAAGTTTAGTGATGTTTCAGAAGCTTGGGTATGCCGAGCTGCTGAACTCGCTGCTGCTGCTGGTATCGTTAGCGCTGCTAACACTACTTTCCGACCAAATGATAAGCTTACTCGTTACGAAGCTATGGTTATGGCCCTCAAGTCTAACTGTGTTAATCCTACTGATGCTAGTACTGGTACTACTCACATGGAACAAACAGTAGCTCGTGCTGTTGAAGCTGGTGTTATCTCTAGCGCTGCTGGTTTTAATCCAAATGCTTCTGCTACACGTGGAGACCTTTTCCGTTATGTAGCTTCTGCATGGGACTATGCTATGGCGAATAAGAGTGAGATGGATGCTACACTTCCAACTTGTGCAGGTCGTGCAAGTGGTAACAATGTAGACCTCTGTACTCTTATCCCAGGTCTCTGTAGTGGTGGAAACAATCAAACAGGTGGTGCTGTTACTGTTTCTCCTGCTGCAACAAATCCTGCATCTAGCACACTCGTTGCTGGTCAGGCAATCGCAAATCTTGCTCACTTTGCATTCGTTAATACCTCATCTTCTGATGTGAAAGTAACGAACCTCAAAGTAAATCGTACTGGTGTATCAGCTGATGAAACACTCGTTAATACATACCTCTACGATGGTTTGAGCCGTATGACTGATGCTGCTTCAGTTTCTTCTGGTGTCATCACATTCAACGATGCTACAGGTCTCTTCACCGTACCTGCTAATAGCACAAAAATCGTTGCTGTTCGATCTGACATCAAGACTGGTACATCTGGTCAAACAGTTGGTGTAAGTCTTACATCGTTTACTGTTATGGGTGGTACTGCAACGACAGCAAATGTCGCTGGTAACATTCATACTGTAGCGACTGCAAGTCTTGCAACTGTTGACTTCAATGCTACTACAACTCCATCTTCTACTACCGTTACTCCTCAAACTGACTACACTATGTGGCAGAATGTGGTTTCTGTTGGTACTCGTGAAGTATGGCTTCGATCATTCAAGCTTCGACAGGTTGGTTCAGTAAACACTTCTGATCTTGCAAATTTCCGTCTTTTTGTTGACGGAGCACAAGTTGGAACTGCTGTTGCTAATCTCGATGCTCAAGGATATGTCACTTTCGTTCTTGCAAATCCAGTGAAACTCCAAACAGGTTCACGAACAGTCAAGATGCTCGGTGATATTGTCAATGGTTCTAGTCGTAACTTTAGCTTCTCTCTCCGTCAGGCGAGTGATGCTATGTTCGAAGATGATCAGTACAAGGTTGCTGTTGTAGCTACTGCTGCAAGCGCTACTTTCTCTGCTCGTTCTACTGGAACACAAACTATCGATTCTGGTTCACTCACTTTCACGAAGATGGCAAACTCAACTTCTGGTGACATCGTTAAAGATGCTTCCGGTGTTGTTCTTGCTCGATACGAAGTGAAGGCATATGGTGAACAGATGAAGGTAGAAAATCTTTCTGTTGCTGTTGTAGAAGGCGCTGGTGAAACAGCATATACACTCCGAAATGGTGCCCTCTTCCTTGATGGTGCTCAAATCGGTTCTACTGCTGCTATTGCTGCGACTACTGACGCAACTCAAGGGTTCACAAATTACACATTTGGTTCTTCATTCGTTGTTACTCCAGGTACTCCACGTATTCTTGAAATCCGTGCAGACATGTATGATAACGATGGTACAAATGATGTTTCAGCAAATGATACTCTCACTGCTCGTATCGTTGCTGGGTCTACAAATGTTCAGAGAATGACTTCTCTTGGATACGGTTCTTACCCTGCTGCTGTTGTAGCTGGTAACCAACTTACTGTCAAGACAGGTACACTCACTGTTGCAAAAGACACATCATTTGCGAACAACACACAAGTTCCTCAGAAGACTGGTCTTCTCATTGGTCGATTCAATGTTCAGTCCAGTACTGCTGAAGGAGCAAATATCACAAGCATTACTGTAGATCCTACAAATAGTTCTACAGATGCATTTGATGCTTCTGATGATCTGACAAACATGTACATCAAGGTTGGTGCTTACACTTCTCCAGTGAAGTCAACTGTTGATGATAACTCAAATGTCTTCTCAACAAACATCAATGTTGCTGCTGGTGCTACTGTTGCTGTTGAAGTCTATGCTGACGTTGCTACAAGTGCTACGAATGGTGATGTAACTGCTGACACTGGTACAACCAGCGTTGATGTTGCCTACACTACTCTCGCTTCTGCGACTTCTACTACTTCTGGCGCTATCACTGGTCAGACAATCACGTACGGTACTGGTACATTTACAAGTGCCCTCGATGGTTCGTCTCCAGTAGCTCGTGCTGTTTCTGGTAATCAAGTTGTTACTGGTGCTGCATTCAAGTTCACTGCAACCAATGAAACATACACCATCAAAGAAGTACAAGTAAAAGTTGGTTCTGCCGCTATTTCATCTGTAATTAGCTCAGTTCAACTCTACGACGGTGCGACGGCTGTTGGAGCGGCTATGCCATTCAATCAGTCATCAAACACTGCGGCTCTTGTCACTGGTCTCAATGTAACTGTTCCAGCTGGTACTGTTAAAGTATTGACTGCGAAATTCACATTGAATACTGTTGGTACAGGTGCTGGTACATCTCAATCAAATGCTGCTGTCACTCTTGATTCAGTGAAATACGCTGATTCTCAGGGTGTAGAAGCTACTGATGGTACTGATCGTGCGGGTAATGCTCTCTACGTCTACAAAGCTGTTCCAACTGTTGCACAAGTTTCTGTTGATACAACAACAAAACTCGTCAACGGATCTGCTCGTGATGTATTTAAGCTTACTGTTCAAGCACCTGCTTCTACTGTTTCTGCAAATGGTGTTGCTATTAAACAACTCCGTCTCCCAGTAACCTGGAATGATGGTGGTGCTGCTGGTGATGCTCTTGAAGTCGAACAAATGAAACTCTTTGTTGATGGTTCTGATGTCACTTCTGCTGACGTTACTATCCAGGATCAAGCTGGTAACACGGCTGAAAGTACTTCTGGTCTCACAGAGGCTGATACATTTGTTGTGATCTCTTGGGATGCTGGTAAAGAACTCTCAGTAAGTCCTGGTCAGACTCGTACATTAACTCTTAAGGGTACTCCACAAGGATTTAATGTTACTGATGCTACTGCAACACCTACTGACTCAGTTGGATTTAACTTCCAAGCTGATACTTCTCACAACGGTACAAGTGTGTTCCTCAATGGTACAGCTACGGCTACTATTTGGGGTCTTCACACTGCTGCTGCTGGGACAGGTTCAGGTGTAGTTCAGAACCTCATCTGGTCTGATGTGAGTGCTAACCCTCACAATGTTGCTGAAAACGCTTCATCTTCTGGTGATTGGGCTAATGGCTACAAGATCTTCGAAGATTTCAACGTTTCACAGTTTAGTAACTAGTACTTCGTACTGTTATGAGTTTTGTCTTTTCTTTCAAAAAGATACAAAGCCCCCGCCTTTTTGGTGGGGGTTTTTGTTTGTCTTTCACGCTCTTGATTTACCAGCATGAGCGCTATACTTTTTGTATGAAAAAATTCTTTCTTCTCCTCTGCATCCTCCTCTTTTGAGGTGTTATGATGTATGTTGTTTTCCCGTCCCAGAAGAGCTTCGTCCCTTATGCAGGATCACTAACTGTTCCAGCGTCTTCCTGAGTCAACAATCTGGCACGTATCCAGGCTTTGAAAAATACCATTGATACCCTGGAGACGACTAATAAACAATCCCGTGTTGATCATCTTTTTGCTCTTGCGGCTGAACAAAAAATGCAGAGTCAATGGCAGGAGGCAAAAAAATCTCTCGAAGAAGCCCTCCTTACCAAGTATGATGCTCACATACTTCACGCATATGCGGTTTGACTCTTTGAAATGGGTGCTGGTGCCTGAGCTATCAAGTATATTGATGATGCCTTAAAAATGGCTCCTGATGTGCCAAATTTTTGGTATACGAAAATAGAATTTACCCATGCGCTTACCCGTGATAGCACCATTCTTGAAGATATATATACCCAGGCCCTCAAAAAGACGAATAATGATATTGATATGATTGCTCTCTACGCCTCTTATCTGGCTCGTATTGGGGACCGTGAAAAGGCTCGACATTATTGGCAGAAGGCAATCGAGAAAAATCCAACACAACGCGCTGTATACGAAGAAGAAATCCGTAATCTCTAAAAAGGCATGCATCTTTTCCTCGCGATACTTCATACGCTTGGTATAACACAAAAAAAGCTTGCTACTATACGTCCGGAAGAAGCTGAAGAGTATTTTTGTCATCTCACTACTGAACGCCTTCTTCACAGCGGCTACACTCTCGACATGGCTACTCGTATTGTAGACAAAAAAACACACTTTTCTGTCGAAGATGTCGAGAGTACAATAAAAAAATTGCATATAGACGTCATTCATAAGCATGATCCTGCCTATCCAGAACTTCTTGCGACACTCCCCGATGCTCCTACTATTCTCTATCTTCGGGGAACTCTCTCCCAAATTCCTCTCCTCTCTGTTGTTGGATCACGAAAACATTCACCCTATGCCCAGAGTAGTCTCGAAAAAATACTTCCTGATATTATTCGGGCTGGTTATGGTATCGTGAGTGGAGGAGCATATGGGATAGATAGTATTGCCCATGAAATTGCGCTCAAAAATAATGGGTATACATTAGCTGTTCTTGGCACAGGAGTAGATATTTCCTATCCTATTAGCCATAAACATATGTTTGAGGATATAGTGCATAAAGGTGGTGGACTTCTCTCCCATTTCCCTCTCGGAACGAAAGCAGAACCCTATAATTTTCCGATGAGAAATGCTCTTGTGGCAGGAATTTCTCCTGGCGTACTCATAGCTGAAGCTGGAGAAGATTCCGGTACACTTATTACCGCTCGTTTAGCGCTTGAAGCAAATAGAGATGTCTTTGTTATTCCCGCTGATATCACTCGTATTGGTGCTCGTGGGAGCAATCACCTCATACGCGATGGTCTCGGAAAGTTGGTCACCGAAGCCGCAGATATACTATCTGAATATGCCATCAACTATGTGCCTGCATCACCTCAGACTCCTATCTTTTCTCATGAACTGGAAGAAAACATTTATTATACTCTCGAGGAAGGAGCGCGTACCTTTGATGAATTATTGCAATTAACCCACAGTGAACAACCAGCACTTCTGCAGGCACTCATGAGCTTAGAGCTTGCGGGTTTTATACAGGTACAACAAGGAAGATATATGCTTTAGCGTTTCCACTTTTGTAGTATTTTTCTCACCCATCACCAGCGTCTTTTTTTTGTTTTCTCACCCAAATATACTTCATAATACAGTGCCGGTATACAGTATAATGTCAGTACAGTTGCAACAATTGTCCCCCAGATGACGGTCCATGATAACCCAGCCCAAAAAGGATCCTGAAATGCCGTCGGAAGAAGGCCAAAGATTGTTGTCAGTGCTGTCACAACCTGTGCAATCATACGTGTTTTTCCACCATCGATAACGGTATCATACGCGCTCATGCCGGCAGCTTTGTTCCGATTGATCTTATCAAGAAAGATAATGGCATTGGTGACCACAAGACCATTCAAAGAAATAAACCCGATTGCCATCGGCATATTATATCCAATAGAACTATCAAAAAATTTCATAATCCACAGTCCTATATTTACTCCCAAAAATCATAAAATAATAGTATAGAGGATGATTAATGGCTGTGAGTAGGAATTAAAGACAAATACGAGTATCACAAATATACAAAATATTGATGTGATGAGTGCCGTAAATGCACCGAGAATGAGCTCTTTATTGGCTTCAAATTCTCCACCTCGTTTGTAGCTGATTCATTCGGGAAAAGTGTAACTGAGCGCGAAATTATTGAGCTGCTCATTCAGGAGAGCTCATTTATAGCCCTCTCGTACATCAGCCTTGATGGATATGGTAAGATTTCCATCTTTTCGTCGCACATCAGTGATCGCATTACCGATTTGATATTCCATAAGAGAACCTATGGCGACGGGTCCGGAAGGGGTTGTGATCGTGTGGCTGATGATCTTATCGAGAGCAAGTTCGTCATAGTGTGTGTCGGTTTTGACCACAATGTCTATATCGGAGTCATCAATGGTGATACTACCTGCCTTTATTCCCCGACTTTGAGCTGAGATTTCACTATAGATCTGAAATGGAGAGATGCCCACAGTGGCCGCACGCTCAGGGTGGATTCGAAAGACAATTTCTCCAGGACTATCAGGACTGGTGTTGTTCACATTTTTTATACCCTCAATACTTTTGACATATTTTTCAAAATCTTTTGCCACTCGTTTGAGCTCAGAAAGGTTTTTGGTGGAACTACTAATGATATCGATACTCACGGAACTACCAGTGGGTGGTCATTTTTGTTCACTATTGGTATCGATTTGGAGTCATCGAGATACGAGGGGAGTGAGTCGAGTAAGTAATTCTTTTTCAATTTCTTGGCTTGTTTTTTGTCATGCATCTTTTCGTACTCCAGGGTCCGTTAATTCGAGAAAAATAGTTACTTTTTCATCCGCTACACTTATGGTGCCAAATTTTATTTCTTCATATCCGCTGAGTACTTTATCAAGCTCGAAATCGGGAGTATATATTTTTTTTAAAATTGCGTGTTGTTTGGTCCCAGCAGGAGCGGTAATATTGAAAAAAACATACTGACTGTCTTCTGTTGGAAACAATCATCCTCCTGCGAGCCTGGGGCTCAAGAAAATAAAAGATGCTATGGTCAAAACCAACGGTCCAAGAATAAGAATTCTGCGTCTTTTTTTTGTTTCCATCCACCAGGTCAGAGTATTTTCGTACCATTTCTCTGTTCTTTCTAATAATTTTTCTCGTCGTGTCTCACTTTCTGCAGGACGTTCTTGCTTTGTGGATCTCTCATGATCGAGAAGTGTCCGTTCTTCGTCGGTTATATGGTTTTCTACCAAAGGCTGTCGGATGTATGTCTGAAGTGTTTTTGCCAGCTTTGTAAAAAGGGAAGAGTTGGTCGTAAGAGAAAGGAAAAGTGTAGCAAGCAAACTCGAAAAAACGGTGATAGGAATATAGGCCAAAAATTTCCCTATAATTCCTGGAAGAAGCATCATAGGGACAAAGACAATCAGGGTGACCGCTGTACTAGCAATGACGGAGAGTTTGAGCTCTTTTATTGCCAACAAAACCGCCGTTGACGGGTTATATCACATTTTTGTTTTCTTGGTTGTTTCCTCGATGATGACGAGGGTTAAGTCAATGGCTATACCAAAAGAAAGGATAAGAGAAAAATTGGTCATGAAGTTGAGTGATAATCCCATAAAGTTGAGTGTCATGATGGATATCAAGAACGCCAATGGAATAGAGAGGGAGGCGATGAGGGATTCTTTGAGTCCGACGAAGAAAAAAATACAAATATACACAAGGACTATTGTTTGGAGTGCATTGCTGGCCAGATCCCGGTAATCTTGCGTGATGACGGCAGCAAGATCAAAACCATAGTCAATTTTCCAATCCGGGCCAAGTTCTTGCCTATGTTGTTCGAGCTTGCTTCGGACCATCTCTGAGGTTTCAAAGACGCTTTTTCTTGGTTGCTTATTAAAATTGAGACGCACAAATGAACGGCCCACATCTCATCCCGTGTTGATCCGTTCCAGTGCAGTATTGGACCATTTTCGTTGCAGCGTGGCAAAGTCTCATAAAGGTATGGAACTGTTGTCCGCCAGACTAATTGGTACACGAAGAAGTGCCTCGAATGATTCGATATTGCCTTCTATGCGCAGATCATATGTTCTTGTATCAATTGTGAAATTTCCCAGGGGGAAGGACTGATTATAGGCACGAATCTCATCGGCTATTTTGGCTGGTGATATACCCAGTGCTTCGAGTTTTTCACCCAAGATAATTACTTCTATTTCCGACGTATCGCCACCCTCAATGACCACCGAATCAATATTGTAATTCCCTTCAAATTTTTTCTGTATTTTTATTGCCTCATGCATGAGAGCATCACGTGAAATATTTTCTTTGTGAGAGAGAAAAACAGAGAAAAGTTGCTGACTATCGATACTAATTTCTTTCACATTTGGTTCCAAAGCATCTGTGGGAAGACTCACTCGTGCTACCTCATCTTGTATTTTCTGGGTGACTGATTCGGTGTCGGCACTGGTCGTAAGGGTGACAATAATATTGGAAAAACCGAGCCGACTGGAGGATTCTATGGTATCTATTCAGGAAATATTTTTTATTTCTTTCTCAATACGGGTAGTAATCAGTGCGTCAATTTCTTCTGGAGCTACCCCCGTGTAGACGGTACTAATCTGTACGATACCAAATTTTATATCTGGAGAAGATTCTTTGGGAATGGAGAGAAGACTTCCGATACCAAGTAAGCCTATCAGGGAAACCAGCATGATCCCAATACGGTAGTTTTTTACCCAAAAACCATAAAACCCAGATAGTAATTTTTCGCGTAGTTCGGGATAAGACATACTATTTTTTCTCGAGAATAAAATCAGAAGCATTATAGTTTTTCAGCGAAGAAAGAATGATTTCTTCTTCACCCAGATCAGAGAGGATCTCTACCCTCTCTCACCAGAGAGATCCAAGAAGTACATTTTTTTCTGTAACACTATAGGTATTATCGTCACGAGTAGAGAGAACATGGATGTGACCTTGTCCAGGGCTCAAAATATCAATAGCCGTAAGAGGAATGGTTGGGAAAGGGGACACGAGAGGAATACGTACGGTGGCAAAATCTCCCAAGAAAGCAACCGGAGAATCGAGGCTTACTTTGATGGAAAAATTTAGCCCACGATCGGCGATAGGGCTGATGCTGGATATTTTACCGGCGAGAGTTTCTCATCGATAGAGGAGAGTGACAGCATGTCCTACTTCCAGCTGTCCAACGATACGTGCATCAACGGTTATATCACACTCGGCATCATTACTAGCTATTTCCATGAGATTTTTTCCAGGAGAGACCTCTTCTCATTCATCTATCAAGATTTTTCCAATCGTTCCCGTTACAGGAGCGGTAATTTGTAGCTTATTGATCCCGGAAGTTGCATTCTGGTAACGAATTTTTGCAGATTCCACATTTTTTTCCAGCTGCTGAAGAGTGATGGACTTGTTTTTTTCTGCTGTTTCATAGGCACTTTTCGCTAGTTCAAAAGCTTCTTTTGTATTTTCTTGTGCTGTTTGGAGAGTTTTTTCCCGAGCAAGCCTGTCTTTTTGATAGGTTGCTAAAAATGTTTGGGCAGTATTGATATACGTGACGAGACCACTCGATATTCCACTATACTGTGTTTGGTAGCCATCAATAGTGGTTTTGTATCCCGTGATAGTAGTGGCAGGGAGACGAAAGCTATCGGGAACAGTATTCATGAGAACGTTTTCTACTCCTGCTAATACTTCATGAGCCAGCAGATACACCTTTTGAAGTTCTGTAACTCGTTCTACCAGACTCAGCGTATTTGAGGGAGACCAATTCTTATACACAAGAAGTTTTCTCAGTGCATCTTCTGCGGCTGTTTTTTTCGGAGTATCGAGCGCTCAGAGGAGGTTTTCATATCCGTCATTTTGGTTTCTTTTTTCATCGGAGACTCACAGGATACTATCGCTGGTTTCAATAACGTTGGTTAAAAACGATTGAAAACTCTGTAATTGACTTTGATAGGTTGTTTCATAACCAGACAGAGTTTTCTCTTGAGTAGCAATGTAATTTTCGTATTCAAGCTGAGCCTTTGATTTTCCTCCTTCATCTGGTGTTGTATCCAGAAGAGCTCATTCGTAGTCTTTTTGAGCCTTTTCAAGTGCCACTTTTGCACCGGCAACACTCTGGTTCAAAGTAAGTTCTGAATTTTCTCGATTGAGTTTGGCTGTTTCCAGGGCAATAGCGGCCTCATCTCGGCTATTTCTTGCACCCCCGTATGTATCTTCTATAGCTCACAATATCTGACCAGCAGTGACTTTTTGTCCTGAACGAACGCCGATGTAGGCAATACGTCCGCCCGTTTGAGCCGTGATGGTCACCTGGCTTCCGGCCTTCATGATGGCTGCCCGTTCTATGGTGACTTCTTTTGATAGATCTCGAGCGGAAATTGTCTGTATTTCATAGGGGAGTTTTTTTTCTTCCGGCGCATCCGGGCCACAAGCAACCAAAAGAAGACAGCTCACCAAGAGATAGATTTTTTTCATAAATTTATTTAAGAGCATTAAGATGAAGAGAGGTGATAGTTTGGAGTGAAGTTGTTACTTCCGAGAGAGGGAGGTGAGAAACTTTTTGTATGAAGAGCGGAACATATTTTTTCATGACCGAGGTGATATCTTTGTGTTTTTCATGACCAGCATCGGTCATATGTATTCTTTTTTTTCGTCGATCCACAGGATCTGATTGTTGGGTGAGAAGGCCGACAGACATCATCCGAGTGATGATGCCAGATATGTTTCATTTTGATGTATGTCGAGAATGACATAACGATGAAATAGTATCAATCGATCCACCCCTTCGGATACATTCATCCAAGATACCGAATTGAATCATGGTGATATCAGACTCGGCAAAAAATGTTTTTTCAACAAACATATCTACCGCGTGACTGGCTTCCATGAGAGCCTGAAAAAACTCAAAAACATCTGCTTCTGAAGGAATTTTTTTATTCATGGGTGATAAAAGAACGGATTTTTTCTGCCATTGTCTGGAGTGATTCTGGTGATGCTATTTGCGCTTTTGACGGTGCTATATCCCCGGGACCAAAAAGGGGTATAAGATGAAGATGAGCATGATCGGGAACACCAAATCATTCCACCAAAAAACCCACTCTTTCACAGTGAGTTGCCTGCAGAATAGCGGGCCCAATAATATTTTTTGCCACTCACATCAACTCCATGAAGAGCTCATCCGGTATATCCAGGATGTTTCCTATTTCTTTTTTTGGGACAACAAGAGTGTGCCCAGGAGTATGGGGTTCAATTGTCAGAAATGCCATCACATTTGTATCTTCATAGATTGGGCATGACGGGATTTCTCTGGCAATGATACGAGAAAAAAGAGATACCATAGTTAATATGTAAACAGTTTATGTATGAAATACTTTTTGCAACTTATTTTTGAGCGATTTTGGCAACTTTTCGCAGGAGTTTGAGGCAGTCCTCTGGTGTCTTTTTTCTCATTCGATCAAAAACAATATATTTTTTTACTCGTATCCCGCACCATCACAGTACACCAATTTGCAATATAACTCGCAAAGGATTTCCGATAAGCCAATAAAGAATTCCAAATGCATCACAGGTACAAAAAATTTTTGCTGTTTTCCCGGAGAGAAGCTTTTTTGGAAAGATACATGTATTTTTTGTATATTGATATGCAAAACCTCCCGTAAAAATAGTGTCAAAAAAGTTTTTCAGTATGGCGGGCACGTTCACATGCCAAATAGGAAAGACAAATACGAGCTCGTGTGCTTGAAGTATTTTTTGCTGTATTTTTTCACGTTCAGGATCTGGTTTTTTGAGATCATTTTTTTCTTCATATTGAAGAAAATGGAGAGCAACAGAAGTTGAATAAAGATCCAGTATCTCGACGGTATGTCCATTTTTTTCTCGGACTTCTTGATAAGTTTTTGCGATAGTATGTGTGAATCCTTGCGAGCTGGGATGAGCGGTAATAATGAGGATGTGCATAGTATTTTAGGAGAGAAGGTGTAGAACGTGATCCAGGGTAAGTCCGACTTGATGATTGGGTTGAGTGGTGATAAGTGTCGGTATATTTTTGAAGAGTCAACACAGAACATGCACATGATCTTCGTCTAATTCCGAGAGAGCATCATCAAGAAGAAAAAAAGGTTTTTTCCCAGAACATTCCTTGACATAATCACCCAATTGTCGGATAAATGCGTAGAGAAAAATCTTATTTTCTCATCGCGATAATATCTGTTTTGATGTATGCCAGTTTCCCCCGATATGTATCTGAAAAAGTATTTCATCCAGATGAGGCCCAAGAGTTGTATGTCCTACGGCAAGGTCCCTTTTTCGATATTCCTTCAAAAGATGCACAAGAGCACCTACATTCCTCTCAACTGGATGTCGTTCGACAAGTTGTATGCGGGTTTCCCCCGGAAGATGCAAGGATGTATTTTTCTGCTCTTCTAACCAAGAAAAAAATCGATGCCGTTCCTCCCGTATTTTGTGTGTTTCTTCTGCAAAAAGTAAGTCCCACGTATCGAGCTCATTTTCATGAGCATTTTTATCATAAATATTTTGAATAACCTTATTCCTAGTAGCAATGATGGTGTGGTATTTTTTTTGTGTTTCTGCATACAGAGGAGAGGCATAAGAAAGCATTTCGTCCAGAAAGTTCCTCCGGTTACTTGGATCTCCTAGGATCACTCGCACATGATCACTCTCAATCCAAAATGCTCGAAATGGCATCGTTGCAAGATATGTTTTTTTTCACCCTGCCCGACCGTCCACTACCCAGGAAGGACTACTCTGCTTCCCCTCGAAAATAACTTCATGACGTTTTTCATTTCAGGTGCAACGAATTGCCCATTCGTGAGTGCCAAAAAAGGCTTTTTCAGACCAGCGCGTTATATGAGGATTATATCCGTTCATGAGTATAGTCATACCTTCACAGACGCTCGATTTTCCAGCGCCATTGTTTCCGACGATAACAGACATGTCCGACAGGTCGAGCGTCGTATCTTGAAGGCTTTTGAATTGATAGAACTCGATTTTCACAATTACTAAATTTTCAAAGGCATGATAATATGCCGAAAATCCTCTTTTTTTGAAGTTTTTTCTCCACTTTGTACGAGGATAGGAGATAAACTTGTCTCAAATCCTATACGTACTTCTTCTCCTTCAATTACCTGTAGGGCATCAATGAAGTATGTTGCATTGAGGCCTACCTGATCATGACCAGTAACATCTGCCCCGATTTCTATCTCACTTGCTCCCATCTCTGTGTCTCCAGAATCAAGCTGTATCGAACCTTCTTGGTTGAGAGACATTTTGACGTTGAAATTGTTTTCACGAGCAATCAAACTGACTTGTCGCAATCACTGGATGAGCTTATCGCGCCCGACAAGAGCGTTAATAGATGTGCTTTTTGGAAAGAAATTCGCATAGTCGGGGAAGTGACCATTCAGGAGTCGTGAATAGAGTAGCACTTCTTCATATACTAAAAGTACCTGATTATCAGTAAAAAATATCTCCACGTTTACTCACTCAGGAATGGTTTTCATTATTTCTGTGGCACTTCTTGCCGGAAGTATGATAGCGACTTTTTTCTGTACCCCTGTCTCGTACTCGTAGCGATATTCTGAAAGACGAAAGCTATCAGTAGAGGCAAACGTGATATGATCAGGATAGACCTGGATGTATACCCCCGCAAGTGTTGGTCGTATATTACCATTTGCGCACGAAAAAAGTGTTTTCCCCAGGGCACGTCGGAGCACATCTGAATCAATCACCAGGCGCGTATCTCGACGGGTCGTAGGTATCATAGGAAATTCCTCTGCCCCAAGTCCTTTATACCGCATTTTTTGTTTATTGGCAGTAAAATTGAGCGTATGTCCTGTATCGGTTTTGATTTTGAGTTGAGTGGGATCGAGAAGATTGAGGTATGATGCGAGAAATCGAAATGATACCGTGATTTCTCCAGGCTCGAGAATTTTTACATCCTGCTCCAGAGTGTATTCTATGGCCATTTCGAGATTATTCCCCACTACTGTTAGTTTTTCGTTGGTGGCTCGAAGTAAAACATTTTCCAAAATAGGCGTTGTCGGACTATTGATCACGGCATGAGCAACAGTTTTTATAGCTGTGAAAAGTCTATCTGAATGGAGTTCGATATGCATATAAAAAAGTTTGCAGGTTTAGAGGCCGTTCTCTCTGGTAGCTCCGGTCGGACTCGAACCGACAAGGGTTGCCCCAATGGATTTTGAGTCCATCGTGTCTACCAATTTCACCACGGAGCCATATTGGGACGGTGGAGAAAGCATAGGAAAAAACTCTTATTTTGCAAAGGAGTTTTTGATTTCTGAAATGATAATCTACCCTCTTCTTTTACTGACCTCACACGATAGGGGTATTGAGATTTTTGGATGGCTCTAGGGTGCAAGTTCGATCAAATAAAACCCCACCACCTTTTACGAAAGGCAAGCTTATACGTATGGTGACTATTCCGCTGTGTTCTATAATCGATACTGATATACCCGCAGTATGAATTTCTAGTATATTTCCAACAGGGAATTGTTTTTGTAGGCCCTTTTCAATATTTTCTCGAACCTGTCGGAGATTTTCTTCTGCAATAGTTGTGGGTATGTGAGCTGAATCACCCAGAATTTCCGAAAGAGAGAAAGATCATGTTTTCCCGAAAAAACGTTGTTTCCCAGGCGAAAGATCACACTCAATCTCGTATTGGAATACGAGGGTGTCTCAGAGTACAGAGAAGGTGATATGTTGCACTTTTTCGATCTTCACAGGCCTTGCAGCATTGAGTGTTGATCCTCGAATACTGGCACTAAGAACATCGCCCCATGTATTTTCTCGGAGAGAACTTTTTGCAAGGCATTCTACAAATTTTTTTTTCATTAGTTGATCCATTGGACCTTGTAATGCCGGATCCATGGGCATTCAGAGAAGAGGAATGGTTGAGGGGGCAAGAGGGGTATCTGGTTTTTTTGGAAGTACTTCTGGGGGTTGTTTTCTTCCAAAAGTTCATCCGGCAGCAATCAAAATAGCTACTGAGGCTGCTATAGCTCACGTTTTCCATGAGAGAAATCTCTTTTTCGGTCGTGTGGTCCGAAATGGAGAGCGTTCTGTCTCTTTGTGTTGGACAAAACGTACTGCCTGAAGTCTTTCTCGAAGGTTTTTGAGAGGAAAATCTCTTTTTTGTCTTAGGAGTAATGCAGTTCGCCCGTCCTGTAGTTCTTGAATTCTCTGGCGTAATAGATCACATGTACCCCGGCGAGATTTTTCTAATTCATATTCTCGTTGTGCCCAGGCGTATGATTCTTCGTCGGCTATCTTTCCTGTTTTTGGTGCGCTATTTTTATGAGCAGCTCGGCGAAGATGATCCCATGCATTTGGTTTCATATGGGGCGTGCTTGCTAGCTCTCTTTCCGTCCACGTTATTTGCTCTTCAAGTGTTATTATCTCTTCTCCTACTCTTGCTGCATGTAGTCGTTCCATATCCCGCATAATTTCCCCTATTTTTTCTTCTGTTAATTGCCATCCTTCACCTTCAGTATCTTCTATAAACCAATCATGAAATTGGTCATCTTTTGAGAAAACAATCGGCGGAAGCCCGGCATCCTGAAGAGTGCTATTTATCCGAACAAAAATTGGATTAATACCTTCTGGTGATACTGTATCGAAAGAGAGTGCGAGAAGAGTCATATTATAAGGTTATTATGATAACTTTATAATATTTGTCAAATCTATCCCTGTAGTATCTTGCCTGATTTATCTCGGATAGTGAGTTTACTCGTATCAGCTTGTCTGTTGGCTACGAATTGTTGGACGATCATAAAAAGTGTTCCGATCAACCAATAAAGGCCAACCCCAGCCGGGAACTGATATGCAAAAAGTGCTGCCATCGCTGGAAAGACGTAGAGCATCATTTTCTGCATTTGCTGCATATCGGGCATATTTTCTTTGGCAGGAACTACTTTTTCTTCTTTGAGTGTTTTCATTTTTCTTTGAGAGAGCCACATTTGACCGAATTGGAGTCCGCCTGTCACAAGACCAAGAATAATACCTACGGCACCTCCACTTTTTTCTAGATGAAGACCAAAAAACTCTGTACTCAGGGCAATGGTTCGGAAATTTTGTAACCATGAAAAATCATATAAATGAGCAAAATTGCTGGGATTGCTGATGTTTAAAATAACTTGATAGAGGACAATGAGAATGGGTATTTGGATGAGAATGGGAAGGCATGATCCGAGGGGATTTACTCCTTCTTTTTTATAGAGTTCCATCATTTTCATTCCTATTTTTGCTTGGTCACCCTTGAATTCTTCTTGAATTGCTTTGATTTTTGGCTGAATGGTCTGCATTTTTCTCTGAGAGACCAACATGCGCTGTTGGGGAACGAGCAGTGCGAGACGTATGATCAGAGTGATCCCGATGATAGCCCATCCGAGACTGTAATTAGGGAAGAGGAGCACAAGGGCCGCAAAAAGGTTGTAGACAGGGTTGTAGAAAAATGTTCGGAAAAAGAGACGGAACATGCCCGCTTTTTCTATCGACATAGTCACGCTCGCGAGTTGTGTCGCATCTTGTGGTTCGTAGATAAATTGAAGGTCAATACGTGAGATTTCGGAAAAACTTTTTTGAAAGATTTCGATATCGCCTTTTTCGTTCCCAAAAAGTACTTGCGTAGTTCCGGGAGCAATATCATGCATTCTACAGAGAGCCTGGGGAAGAGCTGATTTTTGTAGGCCATTGGTGACAACTTTTATATCTCTACATGTATCAAGAGAGATGGTTTTTTCTGTTCGATTCACAAAACTTACTACCGGTGTCTTTGGGAGCGTGTAGGAGCGAGCGTCACTCGTCATTTCAAAAGATTGTGGAGCGGGAACGTCTTTCTTCTGGGATATCTGGAGGACAAAGAGTGCGACAAATACCGTGTAAATGATGAGAATAGTTTTTCGGGTAGGATTCATATGAGCGTAATTATGAGGATTTTTTATTTTCCGCAATTTTTTCAAAGAGATTCTCTGCGTCTTTTCGCCATGATTCTGGAATTTCCTTTGTCTCTAATATGACTGTTTTTTTGAGAGAGAAAACGCAATGGTATGCGTTTTTTCTGGGTGTCAGAGAATGAGAAAAGAGATCATATATTGATCGTCGACAAGCATTTCTCCAGACAGATTTTTTACTATTTTTTCGAGAAATACTCACAGCCATTCGGTGCCATTTTGCAGGCATCTCGAGCGTATGAAGAATCCAATATTCTCAAAAAATGGGCCTTCCTTTTTTGAAGACCCGACTCACTTCGTATTCACGTAATCTATATTTTTTAGCAATCATACAAGGATCGATGATCTCGAAGTCCTATCGTGATTTTGCAATGATATGAAATTTTGCTTTTCCTTTTGGAGATTTGAGACGAACAGGATAGCTTGGTGTGAGAACGTGACGTCATTTTTGTCGTCGACGACGCAGAACAGAGCGACCGTTTGGAGTGATTGACCGAGCGAGAAATCCATGAGTTCGGAGTCGCTTTCGTTTTTTGAGTTTTCCGAGCATAAAAAGAAATAAAGAACCAAAGAATACCACGATTCTATAAAAAAATACCTAAAGTCAATTGTTATCTTCTATTTTGTCAACTCGTTCACTGTATTTTGTATAAGTTCCTTTGTTGGATCATAAAAATCTAGGTTTTTTTCGCCAATAACGTCAACCATGTGTTCCAAGAGACTTTCCAATTTCACCTCTTTCTGAGTCCCAGTTTCCATATTTTTGAGCTGACATATACCACGACGGGCTTCCATGATACCGATGATGGCAACATATTTTGCTCGGAGTTGATTGGCCTTTTTCAATTGTGTCTTCATCGAAGGTGATCAAAAGGATGCGAGTACATTTAATCCCATTTCCCGGGCTTTGATGCTCAGGGGAAGAGCGATTTTTTTCGCTTCCTCGCCAACTTGGATGAAATACAGATCAATAGTATCTTTGTTTTTTACGGTGAGTCCTTGGTCTACCATAGCATCAATGAGGCGTTCTACACCGATAGCAAATCCTGCTGCTGGAATAATATTTTTGCTTCCGAGATTGGTCGCCAGATCATCATACCGTCCTCATCAACAAAAAGCATCTTGCGTTCTGCCGGAGTTGTCGACGCATTCAAAAACAATATCAGAATAGTAATCCAGTCCGCGTACCAGCGTTGCATCTTCTACAAATTCTACGCCCAGTATTCCCAGATATTCTTTTACAGAACGATAATATTCGAGGGAGTCTTTTTTCATGAAATCTTGGAGCTTTGGGGCAAAAGGGAGTATCTCGCGTACATCGGGATTTTTGGAATCTAGTATACGAAGAGGATTGTGTTCCACACGTGACGCATCGACTTCGTCCAAGAGGTGTGCTTTCCCTCGAAAAAAGCTCTGAAGTTCTGTGATATACACTTCTCGTTCTTTTGCATTTCAGAGCGTATTAATTTTGGTCGT
The DNA here is from genome assembly GCA_964413195.1 of uncultured Candidatus Peribacteria bacterium. Classification (GTDB taxonomy): domain Bacteria; phylum Patescibacteriota; class Gracilibacteria; order BD1-5; family JAGOOR01; genus JAGOOR01. Next base: position 24,202 of record CAYPRD010000003.1, on the reverse strand, counting down.
AAATTTCCCCTTTAGACCACAATCAGATAGGATTTTCACAGCCATATGGATGTTTTCTGCATCCAAAACAGCATCCCGTTCTCCGATGATTTCAGCGCCAATTTGATGAAACTGGCGGTAACGTCATTTTTGCGGACGATCATAGCGAAAATGCGGTTCAATATAGTAGAGATAGACTGGTTGAGGGTCTTGTGTAAAATTTTCCAGATAGGCACGCATGACGCCAGCGGTGGATTCAGGCTTTAAAACAAGCTCACGGCCTTTTTTATCATGAAATTCATAGAGTTCTTTGCTAACGACATCTGTATGTGCTCCGACGGAACGAACAATCAGATCCCTCATTTCCATGACCGGTGTTGAAATACGTGTGAAACCAAAGTGCCGAAAAATGTGACGACACACTTTTTTGAGAAACGTATAGTAGCGCTGTTGTTCACCAAACCAATCTTGAGTTCCACGTACTTTTTGGGGTAATTCCATAGCAAATGAATAAAAAAATCGAGCGTGCACGTTTTCTATACACGGCAAAACAAACCACGAAATTATAGTGTTTTTCGCGAAAAATCAATGAAATACTAGATTTATATAAAGGGGTTTAGATTTGCTTCTAAAACCATATTATATGTTTGTATGGCTGTACTCCATTCACTTCCAGAGAGTTGTGCTATTCTCCCCCGTATTTCTTCCTGTAATTCACCTATATTTTCTTCTGTGGAAGAACTGAGCCGTTCTCTCAAGTCTGTCATTTCTTCTGCAGATAGTAATTGTTCACTTTCGTGGATATGTTCGAGCGCATGTCAAAGTGCTTCTTTTGCTTCTTGGAGAGCATTCATAGAAAATATTATTCGAACTCGGTGGTTCCTGGAGGTTTCGGAGTGAGGTCATAGAGAACCCGAGAAATTCCTGGAACTTCAGCTAAAATTCTTCCAACAATTTTTTCCAACACAGCATCAGGCATATATTCAGTTCCGGGCATAATTGCTTCTCAAGTTTTGAAGTCTACAGTTTTAAATGGACGAATTACAATTGAACGATTTCATGGCGTCTCAAATCCAACGGGAATAGATACAACAGGTGTTTGGCTAATATTTCATGTGATTCAAACTCTTTCAAACTCTTCTGTCACTATTCTGTCAGCATGTCGTACCTGTTCAGCTGTTTCGTGAGAGAGAAAAGTAGGAGTAATATCATGTATCTCTGTACTATCTATTTTACCACCAAATGCATATACCACTCGACAAATTCCATCAACTTGGGTGAGTTTTTCCCGTGTTTCCATGAGCTTCTGCCAGTCTGGTTTATCCTCTCCAGAAAGTGTAACAATATTTCCATAAACCCTACCATCTCCGGCCACTCACACGGCTTTTATTGGCAAGAGAGTGCCTTGAATTCATTCTGGTATCAGTGGTTGTATGAGGGGTGTGAAGTGGTCAAATTTTTCTATCAACGGCTTATCAGCACAGATGATTCGTATAGCAATACCCGGTCCAGGAAAAGGATTTCTATTTACCATATGAGAAGGAAGTCATAGTTCTTTTCCCAGTGCACGCACTCCATCCTTAAGGAGTGTTACAAGCGGTTCAATCACGCGTCACTGAGCCATAAGTGCTTCCACAGCATCCGTCCTATTGTGGTGCGATTTGATTTTTTTTGCCGTTCACCCTGCACCTTTTCAGCCACTTTCTTTTACATCCGTGCTGAGCGTTCACATGCCAAGTAAAAAATCAGACCTTAAAATACCTTCATCTGCAATACTATTCCGGACGGCCACAAAAGCATCTCCAATAATAGCTCTTTTCTCTTCCGGATCTGTCACATTTTTCAAAGGGAGCGTTTCTTGTCCAGCATACATTGTTGTTGCCTTGAGAAAATTATCACCAGCTCTGATGACACGTATTGTGACGCCAGTGGCATCAAAAATATCTTTTTCTACTTTTTCTATTTCTCCTGTTCTCATAAAACCATTGTCTACCAAAACAGCAGAAATTTGTTCTGGCTTCAGTGCTTCTTTGAAAAGTGCCAGACACACATTTGAGTCTACCCCGCCACTTACAAATAAGAGTACTTGTTTATTTCCTACCTGTTCTCGTATTTCTGCTATGAGTCTCTCCTTTAATTCGGATACTGTCTCTGGTTTCCCTGGGGTGAGGCCTGCTACTTTTGTAAGAAAATTATGTACTATTTTCCCACCATTTGGTGTAGCATGAACTTCGAGGTGTCATTGAAATCCTACTATTCTTCCTGATTTACTTTGAGTTGCTGATACTATATCATTTACTGACTTTGCGATAACAGTGAAGCCTTCTCCTAGATTTCCTGCCGATACCTGATCTTTATGGGTGAGTTGAATTTTTTGAGGAGATTCTAGTCCGTCAAATACTGGAGAACTTGCTGGGTCAAAATTTACTTGCAATACTCCTTCTTCTCGTTCACCAGGAGTCACTGTTCATCCAGCAATATGGGCAATAAGTTGCATACCATAACAAAGTCCGAGAACAGGAAATGTATCACTCAAAATAATTTCTGGTTGTATTGTTGGGGCTCATTCTTGGTATACACTGTCTCAACCACCAGATAGTATAACGGCTCCGTATCTTGCTTCTAATTCGCTGAGCGAAATATCCTGTTTTACTATTTCTCCTTCAAAACCTTGAGACCGAAGTAATAGTAAAATACGGTCAGTGAATTGAGATCACAAATCTATAACAGCAATAGGTTTATTGTGTGGTGGGCTTTGCGAAAGAGTAGCAGATGAAACCGACATAAACCTTTTTAACTGTTTAGTAAATTATGACCAATATCACTTCTAAAGTGCATACCAGAAAAATCTATTTTTTCAACTCATAGGTATGCCGTATCCGTTGCCTCTCGAAGATTCTTTCCTCGACCAGTTACGACCAAAACTCTTCCTCCACTGACAACAATCTTTCCATCTGGATTTTGCTTGGTACCAGCATGAAAAACTTGCACACCAGGAATTTTATTTGCCACATCTAAACCACTAATCTCCGCACCTTTTTCCGGGTTTGCCGGATATCAGTTAGCAGCTAGGACCACGCCAGCCATGGCATCAGGAGATACATCTATTTTGAGCTGATCAAGTCGTCCTGTTGTTACTGCTTTGATGACCTGAGAAAAAGGGGTATTAATAAGTGGTAAAAGTACTTCTGCTTCGGGGTCGCCGAATCGGACATTATATTCTATTACTTTTGGACCATCTTTGGTCATCATAAGACCAAAATAAATTACACCTTTATAATTTAATCCTCGGGATTGTATACCATTGACAGTTGGTGCAATAATTTCTTTTTCTGCTCGTCTCATCATATCTGTATAATTGATAATCGGATGAACGAAAGGAGCAAACGCACCCATTCATCCAGTATTTGGCCCTTTATCTCCCTCAAGTAATCTCTTATGATCTTGAGCAGCAGGGAGGATTGCATAATTTCAAGTTCCGTCTACGAGAGCAAAAACAGAAAATTCCATACCTTCCACACATTCCTCAATAACCACAGTTTTACTGGCATCACCGTATTTACCAGAAAAGTATTCTTTTAATGCAGTAATTGCCAATGCGGGATCGTTATATATCTCAACTCATTTGCCACCTGCAAGACCATCAGCCTTGAGGACAATTTTCGTAGCTCCTCGATGAAATTTTGCTCGAATATACTCTTCTGCAGGACCTGACCCAGAACTATTTACTATACGATATTCTGGAATTGGAATATTAAATTCCTGCATAAAATTTCGTGCAAATCCTTTACTTGCTTCGAGTTGTGCCGCGTCTTTACTTGGTCAAAAAATAGGTAGCTCAATCCCTGCTTCTCGCCATGCATCGACGATACCATCAGCGAGTGGTTGTTCGGGACCAACGATAACAGAATCATATTCTTCATCCTCTAAGAACCTCCCAATATCGACGAAAGTAGAGATGTCAATTTTTCATATTTCTCGAAAAAGACGAGCCTTGTTAAGGCTTTGTATGCCAGGGTTTGGTAGAAAGGTTCCTATCTCAACAACACTTGTATCTCTCTCGAGAGCATCCGCTAGTGCATGTTCGCGTCCACCACCACCAATAATTGCTATTTTTCCCATAGTAAAAAGTAAAAAATATTAAGAAAATTGTAATATAATTGTATCATCAACGGAATACGCCCCACCAACTGTTTCAGGATTTTTGTGATTTCATTTCCACACTAATTTAGCTCCTTCATAAAGTGGCATTTCACGATGAAACGAATAAACGGCACCAGGTGTTGTTCCATCAGAACTAGGAGGATATCATTCTATGCCTTGCGGAGTCCATTTCAGACCATCTTTTACTATGGATTGCGCTCAAAGAGGACTAAGACCAATAACTGATATTTTTTTATAACATCATGGTTTGAAAATATGCATCACTAGGGTTCCACTACCAGTTAACTCTAATATATTTATTTTTCCAGTTTTCTTGACATCACCGATGTCGCAGCTTTTCCAGAGACAATTGCCCCCGCCTAGAAGAGCATGAATTGTAGCAAATTTTTCTCCTTCCTCCAGACGTTTTAATCATTCACGATAATCGTCCATAACAAGGTTATTTTTTTCTTCTTCTGTCATTGTTTTTTCACTATTTTCTGGGTTTTTTCACCATGCTCTAAATTTATCCTTATCTACCCTTTGTTCAATTTGTATTATTTTTCCATCTCCATCAAACTCCACACCGATTCACTGCCTTCCACTATCAAAATCAAAGACATCTATCAACACTAATTCCCCATTTTCATCAATATCCCATTCGAGTTTCCCATCAATAGATACGTCAATTCCACGCTCAGCAAAAAATTCTTTGATAAGTTGTCCTGCCATAAGCGTTTTCTCTCGGAGTTTCTTATGATGCTCGTTGATAAGGGATATATGACGTAAAAATTCTACTTCCTGCACTTTTGTTCCGTCAGGTTTTTGCACAGTTGAATATACCAGTTCTATACCTGTTCATGGCTGAAGGAGCACTGGTCGTCCGTCGCGCATTTCTATACTTCCATCGTCAGCGAGCTTGATTTCAGGATCAGATATTTTTCTTCCTGCTAGTTCACCAGGGCCATCAGCAATAATATCATTTTTATAAAATGCTTCAAAGATAGGAGGATTGAGAGGCATTCACTCTGGTATGCCAGTCTTTTTTGCATATGAACCCCAAGAATAATTTCTAAATATAAATTCACCAGGAATGATATTAGTTGCTGCCGTGACTTCTAAGACAGTTGGTGATAATTTACGTTTCACATGAGTACGGATACCGTTGTGTTCTAGGTGTTTGTAGAGCATGTATGTAACAGATGTAGATATAGCGCCCTTGCCCGGCATATTTGCCTTGACTGCACCGTCACCACCAGTAATACTGTCTCTGCTCTTCATAAGTCGAAGCCTGGGATTTTCTGGATGTTTATAGAGATCTTTTGTTTTTCATGTCGCCATAAGTTCCAGATTTGGTAATAATTCATCTATTTCATCAGGGCTCATATCTGCAAGATTTTTTACCATTTTTGGTTCCAAAGAAATACTGACTGCGTCACGTACATTGGCAAATGTCCCCGGAAGAGATGCGTATGGTTGCTCTCTATCATATCAAACTATTTCACCTGTTCTAGGGCCATAAGGGTCTTCGCGGTTGAGAGACATAAATAAAAAATAAGAAAATAAGAATTATACTAACTTGCTTGTTTTTCTTCTGCGAAAGCTCGGAAGTTATAGAACATATAATCCCAATCATCCTGATGAGCATTGTTTCATCTTTCAGCGTGAGGCATGGTAAATGTATGTCTACCACTATCGTCACAATATCCAGTATTGCCCCTTGGAGAACCATTTGGATTATGTGGGTATATATCAGTTGGTGTACCAGTATGATCCACGAATTGCATGACTACTCATTTATCCACAAAATTTCACTCTGTCCGTCATTCTCCATGAGATGTAACAATAGGTAGAATACTTCATGCCATACCTCTGAATGCCACCGAGTTACTCTCAGGAATTATTACATCCACTGAACGAGATTCGAATATTCTGGAAGTATTATGTTTAAAGGATGGGAAATGAGAAGCTCAGGGGATGAGTGCTTTTATTTGAGATCCCATCTGGCATCCATTACATGCTCAATATGATGTAGTATCTGGTCGATGAAAGAAATCTCGGAGTTCTCAACTCACTTTTTCATCACACAGAGCTACTTGTGCCCAACCAGTACCTGCTCCCAGCGTATCCCCATACGAGAATCCTCCACAGAAAGCAATATGTTTAAATTCCTTGAGATTAATTCGGCCACTTTTGATATCTTGTATTGTGACATCGTAAGCATCAAAGCCAGCCATAATATATTTGTTTGCCATTTCTTGATCGCCATTTGTTCATGGGGCACGAAGGATGGCAACCTTTGGTTTTGGTTTACCAGATCTATTATATTCTGCAATGATTGTATGAGCTGGATGAGTTGCGAGATCAAATGTTCTCTTATATTCTATGGCTTTTCTTGAATAATCGTGTACGACGTCTGATTCAGATTGTACTGTCTCTGGATTTTCTCTCTGCATACGGATACGGTCACTGACAGTACTCCACGCCTTATGGAGTTCAGCAGTTTTATGATTGAATAATCCTTCCCCACCATGTCTGATATTAATAGTTGGATCATCTTCAAAAACGGGACGAGCAATACTATGCACATTATTTTCGAGACCGAATTTTGCAAATACTGCCATGATCTCTGCTCTGTCCTCGACAGATATTTGTATAACAGCGCCTGATTCCTGATTAAAAAGAGCATGTAATACATTGATTTCCTCTGTATTAGCACAAATAGTGGAAAGATCGATATTAAGTCCAGCGTGTGAGGCAAATGCCATTTCTGAAAGTGTTGCTATGAGACCACCAGAAGATTTATCATGATATGCCAATATCTTTCATGCTCGTTTAAGTTGGATAATAGCTCGGTAGAGATTTTTAAGAGATTCTGCATCAATATCAGGACACTCGTTGCCTATTTGACGATGAACTTGTGCAAGGATGGATCCGCCCATTCTCTGTTTTCCATGAGCGAGATCGACGAAGAGAAGTTCTGTATTTTCTTGTGGTTGTAAATATGGTGTCAACGTTTTGCTGACATCAGCGACAGGAGAAAAAGCGGTGAAAAGCCCCACAACTGGGGCACCTACTTTGACATTTTTTTTGAGTCATTTGAGTTTATTTTCCCAAGTTGCCTGCATGCTCAATGAATCTTTACCAGTTGGAATGGCAATCCCTAACTCAATACAAAAAGCACTCGCAGCTTTGACAGCAGTGTGAAGATCTATGTATTCGGCTTGATCTTTGAGGTTTGCCATCCAATTTCCAGAAAAAATCACATTTTTAATATCGCTCACATCTGCCGCGAGGAGATTGGTAAGTGCCTCTGCAATAGCCATACGAATTGAAGCGGCAGGGTCGATAGGCGCGAGAGAGAGTGCTTCACCAGAGACCATAGCATTTCCGGTTGTTTCATGAAATCCATCACGTTGTACTCCGACATCTGCGACTGGTACACGCCAGGGTCCAGCCATCTGATTTTGTGTTGTGAGTCATCCTACTGTTTGATCACCAATAGTGACGAGAAAACTTTTATCTCCCACTGTTGGATGAGAGAGCACGGCTAATACTGCTTCATGTGTTTTCATGGTAAGTTCGAGTGATGTTAGTTCTCGTGATTTTGTTTGAACTGCTATCACAGGGCTTTCTTTGTACAAGAAGTCATCAAATTCCATTTTTATGACATCTTCATCACCATTCTTCACTTGAAAAGTGTTTCCGTCAGTAATAATACCCATCCAAGCCAGGGGCACTCATTCTTCCGCACAGATTTTTATAAATTCATCATAGTCCTTTTCTGATATTGCGAGGACGTAGCGTTCTTGTGCTTCATTTGACCATATTTCACGAGCTGAGAGGGATTTGTCTCAGAGGGGAGCTTTATCAAGCCAAAATTCTGCTCATTTCCCTCCCATCTCACCGAGTTCTACAAAGGCATTACCGATACCACCCGCTCCAACATCATGAATAGCAAGAATAGGATTATTTTGCATCTGAGCACAGCGATCAATCACTTTTTGACATCGACGCTGCATCTCAGCATTGCCACGCTGAACTGAGCTATAGTCTATCTTTTTCCCGGCGAGTCCACCAGATGATCCCGATGCTCCACCGAGACCAATACGGAGACATGGGCCACCAATTTGAATCAGACGTGTATTTGTCGGGAGTTTTTCTTTCGGCTTAAAGGCATTCTTTTTTTCCACTATACCCATACCACCTGCAGCCATAGTTGGCTTTGCGAAGCCTTTATCAATTTCCCCAACTCTTCCAGAGTAAGCTACAAATGTGCCAGTTGTAGTTGGCCGACCATACTCATTCGAAAAATCACTTCATCACCGAGGACCATCAGTCATGATCTGGAGAGGAGTTGCGAGTCCAGGATTCTGTCCAAGCTTAAATGGATCCTCAAAAATGCTATTAGAAACGACAAAAGTCGTCATACCGTGTCCTGTCTTTGCCCCGAGGCCGACAGCACCTTCATCACGGATTTCTCATCCAGCTCCTGTCGCTGCTCCAGGATAGGGAGATATAGCAGTAGGATGATTGTGCGTTTCTACTTTTGCTGTCAAATAAGCCTCGACTTCGTCAAAATAATATTGTCTTGTTTCGGGATGTACTTTGAGCATTTGCATCGGACCATCACTTTCACGATGAAATACTGCAGCATTGTCAGTATAGGCACTGACAACTCTCTTCGGATGAGCCTTGTATGTTGCCTTGATGAGATCCATGAGAGATCAATCAACTTCTTTTCCATCTATTTTCCATTTCGCGCCAAAAGTTTGATGACGACAGTGTTCAGAATTTGCCTGTGCAAAAGCGAAACATTCTACATCAGTAAGTGGCCTATTTTGTTTTTTTGCAACTGCAATAAGTCGATCAATCATGCCATCACTCAAATGTGTTTTAACTTTGTTGCACCAGTTTCTGAGCACGTTTTTCCCATCATTATTTTGAACTTCAAGATATTCTACAGGCTCCGCTTTTTTTGTAGTAAACATTTTCCCCAAACCTCTTCTTTTATCCTCTATATTTCTGTATACCCCTTGTGTCATTTTATCATGGAGAGCTTTTCCGAGTAAGTGTTTTGCGTGTGAACTCTTGGGATTTGTGAGCTGTGCATCGTAAAATGTTACGGGCTCTACAGTGACATCTGAGGCAATTCATACATCATCGAGGATACGACCGATATTACTCGCATGCGAACTCAGAGCCCCAGAACGAGTACCAACAGCAATAGAATAGTTTGATGCCTCAGCTTGCTCTCTTTTTTCTACTTTTTTTGCCTTGAGAACTCATTCGAGCCTTGATACATCTGATTCACTCAATACTCCTTTTACTACAAAGCCACGTTGCGCCTTCAGTTTTTCTACGCCATTTCCTGATACGGGGAGTTCTTGCCTCTCATCTGATAAAAAAATATGTTTTGTAGGTGTGGCAACCATAATAAAATTGTTAAAATTATTTTGTAGGATATATCTTTATAGCAGCTGCTTTAGCTTTTGCGAGGATAGTTGGATCCAGAGTGATGACTCTTTCCTCTTTATGAACCTCTGTTTTAAAACCTTGTGCTCTATCCGCTAGTACCGCCGCCACATTAGCATGTTCTACTTCTAGTAATCAACTCTGAACCAATTTTACATGCATATCAAATTCCCCTGTGTCTCAGAGGGCTTGATCGATGGTACGTATTCATCTTCAACGAAAAAACTCTATATGTTCAGCAATATTGAATGGTACTACTCTTACAAGATGACCTTTATCAAGCCCAGAAGTTACCATATGTACCGTGCTTTCAGTTGTGAGTTTGTTCGGATTTTCCTCGCCTGATTCAAGGAGATAGAGTAGGCGAGCTGCACTAACTGCTGCACCGCACATTCATTTACCACCAAAATCTGGTCCAAGTCCGCCACTCAGTGGCCCTGGATGTTGATTGTAGATACTCGATAGCCATCTGTGAATTATTCTTTGAGGTGTTATTGGAATCCAACCATTCTGGAAAACTATATCTACCTTATGTGCTTCCAGGACTCTCGCGATTTCTTGTGCCCATTTATGTCCCTCAAATTCTGCTTTTGTGATCACAGATGTAGGAATTCCAAGATCTATTGCTTTACCAACAGCATCACATGTTCTATCCGCTATGACGACAGCAGGACGGGTATCTCATAATTTACCAGCCTGCATTTGCCTGGCAACATTTGCCATTGTAGTTCCACCACCAGAGACAAGATGTCAGACAAGAAGAGGGGAGGACATAGTGGGAAAGTTATAAAATTATCCTCGAATTTCCGCGACAGGTTTTGAAAAATTCTTTCCGTCAGAGTATTTAATATTTATCATTGGCTGTCAGTTTCCTTCTATGATGGAACCAACCTCTTCACAAGGATATCAGAACCCTCTCATTTTCTCTATAAGTTTTTCAGCGTCTTCAGGAGCACAAACAAGGGCGTAAGGTATACCCATATTCCATTTTTCCATTCCAGATGCAAAATCCTGTTGCTCGGCAATCATACACATTTCTATAATTTGCGGAATCTCAACTTTTGATTTGCTGTAGTTAACATCAATTCCAAAACCGCTTTCTCCGAGTACGTCAGACCATTTTCCTATTGGATTACCAGTTACGTGTATCTGTCATGAAATATTAAACATAGGTGTTCCGTCGATACCACCTAAAATTGTTCCTGCTACCACAGGATTAAATATAGTGGTTTCGCCAGTGGCAATATCCCAGAGAAGTGTCTCAGGTCACATGCTAGAAAGTCTTGTTTTTACTGCTGGATCAATTGGAATACCTCGATCATCTAATGTTATAAAATAATCATGTAACGTCTTCAGTGCCCAATCTTCTCCTAGTAAATTCTCCATTGTTTTGCGAATAGCTGAAATGCCATTTGCACGAGGAGAGATGATGCCTTTCTCAGTTCTTTTCTCGAATAAAGCAATGACAGCATGTCCGGATTTCATCGGTACGAGCTTTTCACCATCACGATAACCAGTTGTCGATCAGCCGAGGTTGAGCTCGACCGATCTATCTATTACCACTTGTTTTTCTGTTGCAATTCCGGCTTGTTGGATTAGTCCCCGTACTTCAGATATCAATAATTCTACATCTGCGGGCAATTCCGTTGTATTTGTTAAATTTTGAACAGTTTCTTCTAACGAGAGAAGTTTCTTTACCACTGTGCCAAGGTTATTTCGTGTATCTTTTAACTTATCACCGTCTCATAAGATAGCGGTCTCTCCAGCAACACAAGCAATCTTGGTTGTTTCAATTACTTTTTTAATTGCATGAGCAAAGGCAAAACAAAAAATTTCTCCCTGCTCAGCATCTTCACCCGTTAGAGTTATATGATCGATGTCCAGTATATCACTTACCGCGAGAGCAATGTCACCATTTCTGAAATCATCTACATTCATAGCGTAGAGATCGAGAATCATTCTATAAAAAAGATCTCGAGCAATGGCTTCAAATTGTTCCTTGCCGTGTGAAGATTTATTTGCTCTGTATTTTTCGTAGAGTCCATTAAAGGCTCGCATGTATATCCTCACTTTTGTTCCGACCCCATCCGTCTGTATTTCATGACCAGCGAGGGTAGTTTTCTCAGTTGGTTTTTGAACAACTGCACCCCGACCGGGTACTAATAAACGATTTCAATGGAGTATTCCTAATTCATGTGCAAGAGAGCTTTTATTTCAGCTCTTGGCGGCTTTTTTGAAATGTTCTGAAGCAGTATCTCCTGCTTGAATTACATCTGTAGAATACGTATCTGGAATACCGGCCATAATATTCTTTCATTTTTATTAAACTCTCTCTTTATATCTTCGATTTACTGTTTGTCAAAAAATTAGAGACATTAATTGTATAACAATAACTACAAAATTTATTGACTCTGCTATATTTTGCCCCAAGTCTATTCCTGTGACCATTACTTTTTTCTCCTAGTTTTGACCTCCGAAGAGTATGGTGATCACGTATTCTTCACACAATCCTCACAAAAGAGCTCTAGTCAAGGAGGGAAAAATTCATATAGTGGGGGCAATTTATGAAATTACTACAAGTATTTATATTTACTGTTTTTATCTTCACTTCATCCATATGGGCTGATGTGAGTAAGAGCGACTTGTACGATTTTGCTGCCAGTTCTGCTGCACGTGCTCCATCGCAAGTTGTAGCACAGAGTGATACTGACACTCCTCCTGCTCCGGAGCCTGTCAAGGACGAAAAAAAGGAAGAAAAAGAAAAAAAGGAGCTCAACACTAATGATCGTTTGGTCGAAGATGCGCAGAAACTTATCTTGGATAAATTGACACAAAAATACACACTTTTATTGGATGATCTACTCAATAATCTCTCCACTAGACTGAGCACACGTTCTGCTGAAGAACAAAAAGCAGCATTTAGTGATCTTCGGGATCGTATTTCAGAAAAAAAATCTCTTATTCTTGAGAAAAAAGATATTGAACCACTCAAACTCCGTATCATTGTTGCCATCTTGGATCACGTCAAACTCCGATTGGAAGGTATGATCGAGCAGGCAGTTCGTGTCGAAGCCACTCCATCAACCAAGGCTTAATCCAGATTTTTTAGTGAGATTCTTTCGATCGTGATCTCTTTCCACGGTCGATCATGATTGTCCGTCTGTACTCCTGCAATACTGTCGAGCGTTTCCCATCAGTCAATAAGGTGTCCAAAAACACTATGTTTTCCATCAAGCCAGGGTGTTGCCTCGGCATGGACGATAAAAAACTGGCTTCCATTTGTATTTGGTCATGCATTGGCCATAGAGAAAGCTCATTTTTTATGGGAAAGTTCTGGGTGAAATTCATCCTCAAATTTTTCTCCGTAAATACTCTCACCACCTCTTCAGGTTCCTGTAGGATCGCCTCCCTGGATCATAAAGTCTCGAATAACCCGGTGAAAGATGACCCCATCATAATAGCCCTGCTTTGCGAGTCCGAGAAAGTTTTCCGCTGTTCGCGGCACTTTATCAGTGAAAACTTCGACGGTGATATCGCCATGATTGGTGTGGAGAATAATGTGAGGGTTTTTCATAGAGGAGAGCATATAGAAGTTTTCTTTTCTTTTTATTTTTAATTGCTTGATATTTTAATTATTATATTTATAATCATCCTTATAAACTTATTTTTTCTATGGGAAGTTCACAAGCATCAATTAAATTAAGACATCAATTAGAATCCTCACGCTGAAAACCTCGTTCAGGTCTTGAAGATGCATTTCGAGCTGTAGAGAGAATGGCAGAGGTTATGCATCCAGGATGAGCCTATGTCTTTTTGAAGCAAAGACAAGTACGATGACACGATGGTCATGTTGAAGCTTTTGCACAAAACACAGGTTGGCGCCCCGTTGCTCGATATAAGAAACCAGCTGATATTCAACATACTATTCGCAGAGAAATAGCTCTGAATATCTGAGACACTTGAGCTCCTCTGTTGGATGACCACCCATTCGTCTTCCAGTATGAAAAAGTGCTTCTTGAGTGGGCTGCAAATCCGAAAAAACGTGCTTTTCTCATTTCGCTTCGAACGAGATCACCAGAAATTATTAATGCTGATTCGCGTCATCTCACTCCTGGATTAGAACGTGAAGCAACTCGTCTTTTTGCGGAATGCCGTACCGAACTTGGAATTGATTCAAGATTAGAAGCAAGCATGTTACAGTATTCTTGGAATTCCAAGCCCTGATATGAAGCATATCCAAATGCATGTAAGTTTTGGATGGTGCTGGTCCTGATGTGGATGATTGATCACAAGCGAAGATAAATTTCAAAATATAGACTGAGAGAATTTTATTTATTTAAAACATCCCTATTTGATAGGGATGTTTTGTGTAATATTTGGAGGTCTGTACCCCTACCAATATGCGAACTTTTGTGGAGAATTATGATAGGGTAATGGCTTCTCGCAGTATAGCACCAAGGAACAGACACGAATATCCTGTATCCTAAGTAATCCTAAGGTTTCCAAGTGCATGAGGAATAACATTATTTTCTTATCCCTGAGTATGTATCGAATCCCTTTGTTATCAACGATTTGTGTAATGGGTATTTTTCTAAGAGAATACTTAGTAAGTAGTCTATTTATGGGCTTTTCAAGTCAGATATATTGATATTTTAGGGTCGAGAATATACTTTCTTTATGATTACAGAAATCAAAAAACCTCTGATGGTAGAAAGTGAGCTCCTGGCTCAATATGTGGCATTTAAACTCGGGAAATGCTCTCATTTGAAGTTACAAAAACTCTTATACTACATACAGGGGTTTCATTTGGCACGCTTTGATAATCCTATTATTGATGAGGATTTCGAGGCTTGGGTTCACTGACCTGTGCTCAGAAGTCTTTGGAGATGATTAAAGGATAAATCAGTTCTTTATAATGATTTGATATATAAGTGTGGCAAAGAAGAAAAACATATTCAGCAGGTGATGGAATCCAGTCTATCTGAAGAACAAATAGAATGGATAGATGAGGTGATTCGGGTCTATTGAAAATTTGATTGATCTCAATTAGAAACTTTAACCCATAAAGAAGAACCGTGGATACGGGCAAGATGAGATTGTGATCCAGGTGACCTCTGCAAAAATATTATTCCAAAGGAAGTGATGCACAGCTTTTTCAAGTCTAAAATTTATGGGTAAGAAAATTAAACCCCCTTATGCTAAATGAGGACTCATAAAACCCCCAATAATAAGATGAGAAGAGGAGGGTTTATTTTTAGTGAGTTTTAGGCATCTAGACAAGAATCAGGGAGATACGCCTCGGAAGTGGGAAAAAGATGAGAAACTTTCTTGAGTAATAGAAGTTTTTACAGGCTTTTGATCTCAAAAATTGACATCCTGTATTGATTGAAAGAAATTCACTATTTACTGAGATTTTCCTGATAAATCTGTAACGGAATATGAGCGCCCTAAACATGTTCCTTATGATGCGCAATGGTCAAGAATTCATATAGATGGGAAACATTGTGTTATATGACATGTTGTTCGAAATGTTTTTTATGTGGTTTTTTTTGACGGGGAACATAAGTTTTATAGATCAGCATTAAAGGGTACATAACTAGCGAATGAAACTAATATAATAACTTTCCAACACTGCAGAACAGTATAAAAGCAGTGTAAATTGAAACTTTGCACGGATGAAAAATCTATAGCTGATAAACAGCATAATAACAGCAGAGTTTATATTCTCAGGAACAGGGGGAAAACAGTATTTTTCTTAATTTTCCAAACAATACGCGCGCACGCGAGATCGCATTGATAAACAGTGTAAAAACAATGAAAAGTTTACACAAGTTTGCACAGATGGGAAATTCAGCCTGATAAACAGGGTAATAACAGGGAGAAAAACTATATTATACAATATCATACCCCCTATTTGACATGTCATATTGAGGAATATTGAGTATTGGGCGTATTGAAAAAACGAAGAAAAGCCATATTAAAGCCATTTTTAATGGATTTCACTTATTCACATAAGAGAGGTTATGTGAAAATTGGGACAGGTTGGGACAATTTGGGACACGAGAATTTTGATAAGTGGAGCAAAATGGAACAAGAGGAAAGTTCGGACAAGTTCTGACATCTTGAAATAAGTTGCGACAGGTTGCCACAACCTACCACAAATGGGAAATGATCAAAACTTAACAAAACTTAGCAAGAATATTGGAAGTTGGTTAGGACTGGTGGAAATGGAAAATAAACAAAGTTTGCCAAAGTTTGCGGAAATTGGCGGAGTTTTATCCTTCACAGCTTAATTATTTCGGTTCTGAACAGGTTAGGGCTTCTTGAAAATTTGGATATAATACCCTCGTGGACAATCACACATATATTATTATTGGAGAGAAGCATTATCTTACTCTCAAAAAGAAGTTCCTCTTTGCGAATAGTGAGGAGTTTATGGAATCGGTACAAAAATATTTTGAGAGGAACGGTATATCATTTACATGGAACAGGGAGGGGGTAAAAGCAATGGTATCCGATAGGTTTCAAGTCCATGAGATATGCACTCATTTTGGGCTTCACGATATAGAATTGTTTGAGGATAACAAAACTACTGTATTGTATTGACCGAAAAAGATTTCAAAACAAGGGGAAGTCATCTACTCCAATGACTACTCCAGGATGCCCGTCCCAATGGCGAGGAAAAGAAAGAAAAAGCCAGAAGAAGCCCCTATGGAAGAGGTAGGAAAGTTCCGATGAATGTTTGCCTGGAGTCCCGTTCAAAAACTCTTTGAAGATGGGGAAAAGGAAGGTGTGCAATGACGGTTCTTTAATATTAACAACAAGAAATGGGCTACAGGTACTATTCAAACAAAAAAAGCACAGTAGAGGATTACCCAAAAACTCTTTCAGCAAGTTTTCTCAATAAATATGAGTATTTTATTGAAGGGCAAAGGAGAGAAGGCACCATAACATGGTCTCGGAATGGAACGCCGATAGGAAATATTGGCATTGATGTTTCTGTATCGGGCACAAGGGGAACCTTGCGAGTTCACTTTACACAAACGGATTGTCAGACTCAGGAAAAGAAAGACTTTGATTATCAAATAGCTCTTTTTGCTACAAAGTGCAATTATTGAGGCGTAAGATGGTGGTTTATTGATCCTTGTGGTAGTAGACTCATACGATGTACAAAACTGTATCTCCAAAATAATGGATACTTTACGAGCCGAAAAACTCTCAATCTCTCTTATGCAAAGAGAAATGAGCCAAAAATATACAGATATTTTAAACTCATCTTTACGGATAATATGGAGGCGGATAGACTCCATGCAAGTATAAAATATCCCTATAGAAATGGGAAGCCGACTCGAAAGATGAAGAAGTATCTCAAGATGACCTATTCACCGTTTTCTCTTGAAGAAAGACTTCAAAGAATGGATGAAGCGCTGACGAGATAGAAGAGTTGCAATATGCTCAAAATACGCTTAAATAAAGGATATTTGATTGCTTTTGCAGGATAAAATATAGACTATTAAGTAATATTAATGTTATGAATCAAACCCTTCTTGAATCGGTACTTGCGGTACTCAAACAGGATAGTCGTCTTGTCTCAGAAGAAGGCGAACTCTTGAAAAATAAAACTCAAGAACTTGCTTATAAACTTGACCCTGAACTTATAGGAATTCTTCTCAAAAACCCTCTTACAAAGGAGAAGTTTTTCAAAGAAATAGGAGGGTATCTCATATTTAATCAAGATGCTTTCGTAAGCTTCGTAACGAGTAAAGATTGGCTTCCAGATAGCTATACAAAATACGCAAACACTATCGGACTCAATATAGATGGGAAAACCCTCAATGAACGAAAAGAGGTCTCTCTCATATGGGCATACAAGGATTGCGTTCTCGCGGGCGGACAGGACAAAGAAGATGCAAAGAGGGATGAAATATTTTATAATGAGATACTTGGAAGCGACCAAATAGATAGACTCCTTGATCCAAAAGTATTTACCGAATTCAAAAGGATAGACAAAGACGGGAAACATACCCTCGAATGATTCAAGAGAGATAAAAATGGGAATATTAAAGATAATCTCATTATCAAAGGCAATAATCTTCTTGCCCTTCACTCTCTTAAAAAGCAATTTAGGGGTCAAATTAAGTTGATATACATAGACCCGCCTTATTATTTTCATTCTAAAAAAAAGGAGGACACATTTGCCTATAATTCAAACTTCAAGCTACCTTCTTGGCTTACTTTCATGAGAAATCGTCTAGTTGTTGCTCAAGAGCTTCTTTCAGAAGATGGCTCAATTGCTGTGCAAATTAGCGATGATGGCGTTGGGGAGCTTCATTTATTGCTTAAAGAAATATTTAACACCCTCGATAATAATAACTTTCTCAACAAAATTTCGATTAAAACCAAGTCTCCTTCATGATTTGCAAGCGTTAATGCGTGAGTTTTTGAAACGGCGGAGTACATTCTTCTATTTGCTAAAAACAAAAGAAAATGGACATATAATCAGCAATATGTTGAAACGAGTTATGATGAAAACTATAGATTCATTATACCCAATAAGGAATCAAACTATAAGACCTGGATAATTGAAGACTTATTTGAGCATGTTGCAAAAAAAAGATGATATAAGAACAAAAAAGAGGCAGAAAAAATATTTAGTGATTTTTGATTTTTGAAAATCGTAAGCGAATTTGCAATTGAAAATGCGGATAAGGTGTTTCGTTACACGGCAATTTGAGATGATGCAGGGAAAGAAACTATTGAAGCCAGAGACTTGTCAAATGCAAACAAAAACGTAATTTATTTGGTACCCCGAACAAAGAATTACGATATTTATATCATGAATTGAGAAGAAATAGCCTTTTATTCAAAAAAAATTAGAGACATAGATTGAAATAAGGTTCCTACAATTCAACTTTCAAATATATGGACAGATGTTCCATATGAGGGGATTGCTAAAGAAGGTGGCGTTACATTAAAATGAGGCAAAAAACCTGAAAAGTTATTGAGAAGAATTATTGAAATGTGTTCAAATGAATGAGATTTAATCATGGATTATCATCTTGGATCTTGAACAACTTGAGGGGTAGCACATAAGCTTGCCAGGCAATACATAGGAGTGGAACAAATGGATTATTGAGAGGATGATAGTGTTATCAGAATTCAAAATGTGATTCAATGAGATAAGACTTGAATTTCGAAATCAATTAAATGGAAATGAGGCGGGGACTTTGTATATATGGAAATTGCTTGTGATGCGGAGAAATATATTGAGATGATTCGAGATGCGAAAACGGCTAAAGCCCTCCTGGAACTATGGGAAGAAATGAAGGGGAAATCATTTCTAAACTATAAGCTCGATCCAAAGAGCATTGATAATACCCTTGAAGCATTCAAAGCTCTCCCACTTGAAGACCAGAAGAAAACACTTATAGACCTGATAGATAAGAATGCTCTCTATAAAAACCTCTCAGAAATGGAGGATAAAGAAAGCGATGTGAGCGAGGTAGATAAGAAACTGAATAGGGATTTTTATAATTTGTAAAAAATGGCTTTCCTGTACGAAGAATATGATTGATTTGTCAAAAGAGGTTTTATCAAAAAAGATATACCTATTTTTGTAACGAGCAATCTTAATCAGAGAATGATGATGAGACCCTACCAAATAGATGGACTCTCCCGACTTTTTTATTACATGTCCGAAGATACAGAGAAAAAGCAACCCGTTCATCTTCTCTTTAATATGGCAACAGGGAGCGGAAAGACCTATATGATGGCTGGCTCGATTCTCTATCTCTATCAGCAAGGATTTAGAAAATTTCTCTTTTTTGTAAACTCCAAGAACATTATTGCAAAGACACGAGAAAACTTTCTTGATAGTGGATCAAATAAGTATCTCTTTGCTGAGAAGGTCGTCTTTTGATGAAAACAAATACATATTTGAGAAGTCGAAAACTTTTCCAGTAATGACGGTGAAGACATTGAAATCAAATTCACTACCATACATGGGCTTCATACAGATATGAATGAAGTGAGAGCAGGGAAACTCTCATATCAAGAATTTAAGGACAAAAAAATTGTGATGATTTCAGATGAGGCTCATCATATCAATACACTCACAAAGAAAAAACTTGATAAAACCGAAGAAGAAGAGAAAAAGTCATGGGAATTTACTGTGATGAAGATATTGAATATGAATATAGAAAATGTGCTTCTTGAATACACCGCTACAATGGATAAATTAGATGCTATTGATGAAAAATACACTGATAAGCTCATCTATAAATATGACCTTCAGAAATTTCGTGCTGATGGATGGAGTAAAGAACTCGATATTCTCAAATCAGACCTTTCTCAAGAGGATCGAGTTTTGCAAGCTCTCGTAGTATCCCAATACCGACTCAAAATAGCGGAAAAGTATAAAATACGATGTAAACCCGTTATACTCTTCAAGGCACAAAAAGAGATAGAAGAGAGCAAACAAAATGAATTGAATTTCCACCACTTTATTAAAAATCTCTCCTCTGAACAATTTGCATCCTTGAGAACAAAAACGAAGATAGAAATAGCGAAGATAGCTCTTGATTATCTCAAAGAGGCTATCGGATATGATGGACTTATACGAGAACTCCAAGAAGATTTCAAAAAAGAAAACTGTTTGAATGTAAATGAGGAAAACCTAGACAAGATAAGCCTAAAAAAATCCGATGTTAGCGAGATTTTGACGCAATCGACCATACTCAATAGCCTAGAAGACAAAAAAAACCTTATACGGGCTATTTTTGCTGTTCAGAAGCTCAATGAATGATGGGATGTCTTGAACCTCTTTGATATTGTAAGAATGTATACGGATCGTGACGGTACTTATAAATCATGATGAGTATACATTCCTTGAAAAAGAACAATAGCAGAAGCTCAACTTATATGACGAGGGGCAAGATATTATCCTTTCTCTTACGGAAGCTATCTATGAGAAGACAAATATAAAAGGAAATTTGATAAACAAGAACACGAACTCAAGATATTAGAAACATTCTTTTATCACACATTTTATGACAGTGATTATATTATAGAAATCAAGCAAGCTCTCAAGAATATGGGCATGATGGATGAGGATATGGCTGATTTTTCTTTGAGGCTGAAAGAAAGTTTTAAGCAGAAATCTATCTATACCGAATGACTGATTTATATAAATGAAAAAAGGGAGAAACCCGCCTTTAATAATGATACTCTGGAGAAAATAGGCATCAGAACGCATGCCATCGATTTTAAGATTGCTACGGGAAAAGGTGGAGATGATATTGTATTTGAAGAGACTAAAACAAATTCTCCCGAAGATATTGGCTCATGATTAGTAGAAACAGTATTGCAAGTATCAAAAATTGATCCTCGTATTGTGCGAAAAGCTATCGCACGGAACAGTTTTTATACTTTTCAGAATCTCAAGACTCATCTTTGAAAGCTTGAAAGTATACAAGAGTTTATTGATTCAAAAAAGTATCTTTGATGAATCGAAATCCGCTATTTGTCTTCCGAAGACGATAAAAAGAAACTTACAGAAGGTAGGCTCGCAAATGGGGTGCTCGCAGGGGTATCATCGCTTTTGAGAACACTTGAAATGGAGATAAGTAATAGGGAAAGGACATACGAGGGAACAAGAGAATTTACATGAGCAAATATAAGCAAAATCTTTGAAAATAAGGTGATACGGGTACCTGAAGAAAAGAAGAATGGAATAACTATTCATCAAGATTGGTTTGCATTCGAGAGTATTGTGGGAAGTGAAGAAGAAGAGGCATTGGTGCGATGTATGGATGGGATGATTGAGAGACTCGGGGAAAAATATGAAGAAATATATCTTCTTCGAAGTGAAAGGCATTTTGCTCTCTATAACTTTGATGACGGCGAACGATTTGAACCCGATTTTGTCCTTTTTATGAAAGAAAAGAGCTCCAAGAAGCCAATCACTTACCAGGTATTTATTGAACCAAAGGGGAAAGGATTTATACCGAAAGACCAGTGGAAGGAAGATTTTTTGAAACGTATCGAAAGAGAAGCCCAAATACTTGAAATGAATTTTTGAAATTATAAGCTCGTTGGACTACCTTTTTACAATAAAGAATTGGAACAAGAATTTACGGAAGCAGTCAAGACACAATTTATCAACTAACACCATTAGACCGTCTTCAAATAGTATTGTTTTTTTGTTTTCCCTCTTCTTCTTTCGTGGCGTTAGAAGGAGATGGAAGATGAAAAAATAATCCCCTGTGAAATGGGATTTTTCGCATATAATCACTGTAGGTAACGCCACATTATGACGCCACAACTCAAACCCATTAAACGGGGTATTGCTCATGGAAGGTTTTCTTATTCCGAAAGTGAGAAAAGTCATTGAATTTTGATCAATGACGATGTCCCGATTTTCGCTTATCTTCGAAGAAGCACGAATAAAAAAGAGCAGGAAGATTCATTGATTCAGCAAGAAGATGGCATCAGTACCATTGTGAAGAGATTAGGGCTAGGTGAGAGAAAAATACGATATTTTGCCGAGACACGAAGTGGTTTTGAGAACAGGAAACGCAAGGAATGGGAAAGAATGCTTGTGGAAATTGACAAAAGTTCGGTCCCATGTCTGATACTATGTCGTGATATTTCTCGTCTCTCCAGGAATCCGACTGATTGACAAAAAATCATGGATAGAGTGTATGGAGATAATCAGTTCAAAAACAAACCAAAGATCGCAAAGATAGTCTCATTTGATTATGAAAACACGAGAGAGTGGAGTAAAAACACTGATAAAGAAGAGATGCATAAAGCCCTTTCAACCTCATATTATGATAGTCTTCAGACCAAGAAATTATCTATAGAAGGCATACTTATTAAGCTTGAAAGTGGGGAATTCCCCTATCATCCCCCAAAGGGTTTGGAACATATCCTTATCTGAGGGAAAAGAATGCTCAAACAAAACGATAAAATGCCCTTTGTTCGTCATGCGTTTGAGATGAAAGTAGAACGAAGGGGACACAAAGAGATTGTGCGATATTTGAAGCAATATGGGGATATAAAGATAAGCTATAAAGAACTCACAGATAGATATTTCACCAACACCGTTTATATCGGTGAATATTCGGAGAAAACAACAGGAAAGAAATTCACGAACCTTTTGTTTGCCGAAGGAAAACCCCCTATTGCCCTCTCACTTTGGGATCAAGTCCAAAGCAGTCTCGCTAAACGAGGGAGAATCTATCGGGATGCTTCTGAAAGAGATGTTTTTGAGGAAAAGGGACGCACGGAGGCAGGGGGCTTACTTGCTCGGTATCAGAAGCAGAAGAATACGAAGAAATGAACGCATGTTTATACCTATTACAAGAATACAAAGGCAAAGGTAAATATTGCACAGGAAAAGATTTTATTCGCTTTTTTTGAATCCATTTACAAAATCTTGAAGTTATGGAGTGTGCCTTATGTGCGGGATGATTTAACAATTCAAGTTAACAGCGCGCACGAAATTATTCAGAATTCAAAATCAAACGCAGTGAAACACCTCTGAGAATATAACCTGAAATATGCACAGGATAAGATGAATGCTCTCAATACTCATCCAGAAAGGTATTTTTCAGACTACTGAGAGGAGTATATGGATTTTGTATTGAACATGATGATAAGAAGGGTTTGGGATGACGATTATGTTCGTCTAGTGCAAGCGCAGGAAAGGAGTATATTTCAAATGATGAGCCATGATTTATTTCAACAGGATAAAAATGCATTTGAAAAGGTGAAGCAAGAATTCGCAGAAGAAACTTGAGCAACAAAAGAAATGTCTGATAAAGAAGCGCATAAGCTATTTGATAAACTTCTTATTGAGGATTTGGATATACCGCCTGACATCAGGGAGACAAGTCTCACTATAGAGAATATTAAGAAAGCCCATTTTGAGGAGCATGCAGGAAGCAATGATTTATTAAGAGAAGCTTTTGGGAAAACTCCATGATTTCAAGAGAGTATGGAAATGGCTAAGGCGCGAAAACAACAAATAGAAGAATTTGAGAAACAGAAAAAGACTTTGGAAGATGAGAGGAGAAATTATCGTCGTAAAGCAGTAAATTTGGGGTTCAGTGCTGAAGAGATAGAAGAAACGAGTAAGGATATTGAAAAGAGTATAAAACTTATTGAAGAGCAAATACAGGAGTTTTCTGAAAACTCGGATATGGAGAAATATTTGGAGCGATTGCCCCAAGTACTCCTTGAAATTGTCGAACTCGTCCTGAAATCCCTATCTAAAGGGAAAATCGAAGAGAAACAGGATAATTTGGTAAGACTTTTCGAATTAGCCGTGTCGAACTTTTCTGTGAGCAACAAAAAAGAGCTTAAAATAGAGCTCTTTAAGGTACTGGAAGCACTGACAAATGATGAGAAGACCTATATGGAGGCACCTGCCGGAGTCGAACCGGCTTCCAGAGCTTTGCAGGCTCCTGTATGACCGTTCTACCAAGGCGCCAAGTAACGGGATTATAGAGGAAGGAGGTTTCTTTGCAAACTTTTTAACACAGCGAGTGCTTTCTCTTGGTCGATAAAGAGGGGGCTCGTGGCAATCGTGATAATATCAGCT
>CAYPRD010000002.1:0-54870 GCA_964413195.1 uncultured Candidatus Peribacteria bacterium | reverse complement strand
GAGAAAATCATTCTTACTACGAAGATTTTTGGCAAGGTGAAGCTTTTGAAGAGTCCAAATAAGCCATTTAGTTGGATCAAAATGATACCATAAAACTCCGTTACGGTAGTCGTTGGGGAATGCATGGTGGTAATTGTGATATCCTTCTCAAAAAGTCAGAAACGCCAGGATAAAATTATCCACCGCTGTGAGCTCTTTCGCATATGTTTTTGACCCCCATGTATGGGCAAGAGAATTAATAGAAAACATAGAGTGATGAAAGCAGCATATACGTAACAGTATCACCAAATACAGTGATGACATCCAATCCGTGAGTAATCCGGCTCAAATGAATATAAGGCTATTGGTAACAACAACACCGGCAATATAGTATTGGTGCTGCCAGCGAATCCATTTACTCGACCATAAATCAGCTATTTTTGTAGTATCAAAATGATTCTTGTATGCAAAGAGCCATCCCATATGAGCGAACCAGAAACCTCTTTTGATACTATAAGGATCTTCGAGGGTATCTGTTTTGGCATGATGAATTCTATGCTCACATGACCATACTGCGGCTGAACCAGCAATACTCAGAAATCCCAGAAAAAGATAGACAATCTCCATCACCTTCGACGCCTCATAGGTCCGATGAGAAAAGAGTCTATGATAGCCACCAGTTATAGAGAATCACGAGAGTAAATAGAGCAAGAAGGCGAGACCAAATGCTCACCAGCTCCACTGAAAAGTGAGGAAGTATATCGGCGTGAGGGCGAAAAGCGCCACATGATACCCTGTAAAGAAGGCTATATTTCACCAAGCATATTTGCGAGATTGTTCCATGAAAAGAGTATATTCTTTCCGACCTCTGAAACAAAAGAAAATATTTGATTTACGAAAATACGTGGGACAAAGAATGCTCTACATTAACACATCGCTAAAATCATCCCTTTCCCCATCCTGAAGGTACGTATGCAGGGCATTTCTCGTGGCAAGAAGCGCGAGCACTTGGGCCCTCTGTCGTCGTGGGGATACCGTAATACCGGTTTTTTCTATAAGAGTTTTCTGATGCCAGGAAAAAATAGTCTCAATTTTTTGATCCATAATGAGATCACCAAACAAGCCCGAACATGCTATCGTAATAAATGATGCCTCTCATGAAAAAGACCACGTTCGGACTTTTCCATTCTCTATATCCATATAGATGGTAATATTATCCCCACAAACACTATTATTTTCCCTATGAATAATGGTTGCCTCTGGGTTTTCTTTCATGTGCTGAGGATGTGTTGCATAGAATTGGATTGTCTCTGATTGCATGAATAGATTATGTTATGTTAAACATATCTGTCAATATCTTCTCTCTCAGCCTCTTGGAAAGAATCATTGATTCCCAAAAGAAAATACGATAGCCTAGAGGTATGACAGAAAATTCTTTCACCCCCATCACCGAAGGGTCCGATGTCAGT
This sequence comes from uncultured Candidatus Peribacteria bacterium, assembly GCA_964413195.1. Taxonomy (GTDB): domain Bacteria; phylum Patescibacteriota; class Gracilibacteria; order BD1-5; family JAGOOR01; genus JAGOOR01. The sequence continues at coordinate 53,422 of CAYPRD010000002.1, read as the reverse complement.
GCCTACGAGAATACTGATCTATCTGCGCTCAACCCAGAATCCGAGGAAGTGAATCCGAGTACAGAAAAACTCAGAAACATCCTGGAGAAAACGATTCTCATTGCCCGATATGTAACCTGGTTTGGTCTGGCATGTATGCTGGTTTTGGCGTTCTATGGTTGGACGAGAAATCAGATGCAAAATAGCTGGCTCATGGGTCTAAAAATGAATACAAACGATAGTATTTGGTGTCAGTGGATGAGCCACGGACACAATGATACCCTCAGAAAGGATGCTGCTTTTCGAAGTTTTCTGATATCACGATGAAAACAATCCTATATCGACCTTCTCGAAAGTAATCACTGCATTGCTCCCGATACGATTGCGCAGTGGCTCGAGCTAGAAAAAGATTTCGCCACAATAGAACTGCGACGAGCATATGAAACAATCGTTCCAAAAAAGTTCCTCTCCCACACTCTCGATACACTTCCTGAACTGGAAATAATCAGTAAAAATGCACCAGAACATCGTATTCATCACGAAGTAGTAGTAAAAATTATGTCAGAAACAGCAGCAAAAATGACTGATGCTACGAGCAAAATTTCCTGTCATGAGATCACTTTTGACGGATTAGATGCAACTATGCGTTGTCAGGTATCAACTCGACCGCCTCTCCAGCCACGCAAAAGATCACTCGACTTCATGGCCGAATTGGAAAAAACACAATCAATACTTGTCACTTATCCGGAGTCTCTCGATATGAAACTGGATGAGAAGAGTGGTTTTCTCACCACTGAATTCAGTCTTCAGGTCACCTACATTCCTTCTCGATATGAACCAGAACGAATAAAACAACTCACCTATGACAAACAATAATCCCATCATAGAGCTCAGAAATACAAGCGCCATCTGGATTGCCTGAGCCATCCTTTCTTTGGTAGGAGGATGGTGGGTAAGTCATTTTTTCAGTCAAATCTGAAGTGAAACAGTAGCCAAGATAGAAAAACTCGAGAACGAACTCAATATACTCATAAAAGAAGGAGTCATAACTTCAAAAAACTGGGAGGAAATAACACCAGAAGAACGAAAAAATCAACGATGGGCAACCATGCTTCAGCTCTCTCCAAATTTCTCAAAACTTGTTGGAACTGGAATTCATGCAACAAAAAACATATCAGTCATGAAAAATATTAGCCAGAAAATTGGGGACGGCTCCTATGTTTCTTGGCTAGAAAAATCCTGGACAAAAGAAGAAGAAGAAGCTCTAAAAGCTGTACAACTCAGCATCTGAGAAGTGATCCCCGTTTTTGCTGGTATAGCAGAAATGAATTCTACCAGCGACATCGCTGGGAAAATTACCCTGAAAACACTCCTTGAATATATACAAGTCAATATTGTTGAACAATATAATCTCGGTCATGCCACAGGGCAAATTGGTATACGAAATGTACGTTTTATACCAGAAGCACCAGAAATAGGTATATACGAGATACCCCTCCGTTTTGATAATGTTGATAACGAAAGTGTAATCTATCTTCTCGAATTTCTCGGGAAAACAGGCGCTATTGATGTCAATCGAGAAAACAAGAACATGACGATAACACACCGCGATGCGAAACCAATACGAAACATTGGAGGAAATCAGTCTTCTCTCAAAAATTTGCTCGTCACCGTAAACACGATCAATATTAAACCTGCCTCAAAAGAAAACAGCCTAGACAGAAAAAGTATTCACACCCAGACAAAAGAAAACTGGGACATATCGGTAACTCTGGAGTTCTACATACGATGAGCCAGTAAAGATCATATTGCACGATTGGATGATATGATTAGCACGTTCCTTGATAAGGGAAATAGAGAATGATCACTCATTGCTCAAGGAAACACGCTCCTCAAAACCTGCAATACATGTCGAGAATCGGAACAAATACAAGATATCGTCAATCTGTTGATGCAGGCACGAGCAGCGTATGATAGCATCCTTGCTGAAGAGAGAAGCGCTAATAGCAACTTTACTCCAATAGAAATACTCTCGCATCGCACTGGTATTTTGACAACTGTGGAAACGCTCAAAAAGAAGCTCGAAAACCTCAGTACTATTGTTAACCAAGCCCAATCTCGAATATAAGTTATGGCGACTACTCTCGATACATTAAAGCAATCAATTTTCTCTGGAGAAGATCCAGCACAGATTTGTGATATGATGATTGTGTATGCTGTCGAAATAAATGCTTCAGATATACATCTCGAACCTTTTTCAGAAAAAGTTCGTCTGCGATATCGTATTGATGGTATCCTGACTGAAATACTGGAATATCCCATTCTCAATCATGGGCAAATCGTGGCTCGTTACAAAATTCTTGGAAACTTGAAAATGGATGAGACACGAAAACCTCAGGATGGACGTATTTCCCATGAAAGCGGCGACAAGGCATTTGATCTGCGTCTCTCAACTCTTCCAACCGTGCACGGTGAAAAGATAGTGATGCGTATCGTGGATAAAAAGAAAAAAATTCCTGACCTGGAAAAGCTCGGACTCGAAGGAAAGAATAATGCTATTATTAGCCGGGCAATCGAACAACCAAATGGTATCATTCTCAACTCGGGTCCAACTGGGTCTGGTAAATCTACCACCCTCTATGCGATCATGAAAAAACTCAATCAACCAAAAGTGAATATCATGACATTTGAAGATCCAGTAGAAATAGTCGTCGATGGACTCAATCAGAGTCAGGTTTTTCCCGATATAGGATATACATTTGCTACGGGTCTCCGTACAGCACTTCGTCAAGATCCAGATATCATGATGGTGGGGGAAATCCGAGATCAAGAAACAGCAGATATAGCTATAGAAGCATCTCTCACGGGACATCTCGTGCTCTCCACAATTCATACCAATTCTGCTGCTGAAACTCTCACTCGTCTCATCAATTTAGGGGTAAAAACATTTCTACTCCCCGCCACTATCAATGCTATTATTGCACAGCGACTTGTACGACGTATCAATAAGGACAAGGCAAAAAGAATGCCTTTTTCCGAACTTGATATAAATTTACAACAGCGCATCAAGAACGTTATCGCCAGTACACCAAAAGAAGAAATCCGAGAACGACTCTCGGAAGAAATGATGAAAGATCCTGGCTTTTTGGTTCCTGATCTCACTAAAGTAGAACATCATGATCAGGCCTACGAAGGACGTATAGCACTCTATGAAGTCATGGAGATGACAGGAGGGATAAAAGAGATGATACTCAAAGAAGCCTCAGCTCGAGATATATTTTCCGCTGCGGTTCGTGATGGTATGATTTCGCTTGAGCAAGATGGTGTTATTCGCGCACTTCAAGGAGTTACAACACTCGAAGAAGTATACGGAGCGGTTCGCCAAGAAGTATAATTTTTGTATGACCAAAGAACAAATCATCATTCTCTCAGAACAATTCGAAGGACCAAAGGAAAAAAAACAGTCTTGGTGGGAATTGATCAATGATATTCTCGTCACAAACCAGAAAGTAAAACTCAAAGACAAAGTAACTTTTTATCGTCTTTTGGCGACTATGGTCAACGCTGGCCTGACCATTCTTCAGGCACTCAAAGTACTCAAGGATGATCAAAAAAATCCTGTCATGAAAAAAATAGAAACTACCATGATAGAAAACATCCATTCCGGAAAAAACCTCTCCTCCACTCTCAAGATGTTTCCAAAAAGTTTCTCAGACTCAGAAGTCGCTATGATCGAATCAGGAGAAAAAACTGGAAAATTAAATGTCGCATTGCTACAAGTGGCTGCGCAAATAGAAAAACTTTCTTCTCTCTCAAAAAAACTTATTGGAGCCCTCATATATCCAGCATTGATCATTGTAGTGATGTTGGGAGTAGTGTTTGTACTTATGTGGCAGGTGGTACCAAAATTGATGACCATCTTTGAAGACTTTTGAGGACTCCCAAAGGCCACACAAATACTGGTGAATATGAGTGAATTTGTTCAGGGTTTTTGGTATCTTTTTATCCTTGTTCCTGTTGGAATTGCATCTCTTTTAGCATCCTGGAGAAAAACGGAAAATGGGCTCTACATGTCCGATAAAATCCTCCTCAAAATACCTGGTGTCGGACTTCTCTTACAAAAAATTATTATTTCTCGTTTTTCACGCCTATTATCGAGCTTACTCGGAAGTGGAGTCTCCATTGTAGAAGCACTGAGAATTATATCAGGAGCCGTCGGAAATGAAGTATACCGGCAGAGAATTTTGCTTTTACGAGATGACGTGATGCACGGTGTCACAATAGCAAAATCTCTCGAAAATGATGCCCTCTTCCCCGATATGGTTACTCAGATGATCAAAGTAGGAGAAGAAACAGCCAAAATAGACTCAATAATTGTGAAAGTAGCTGATTTCTATGATGAAGAAGTCGACAATGCCGTGACCACCATCAATAAAATCATTGAACCCGTTATTATCGTCTCTATGGCTATCTTTGTTGGTCTCATAGCATACGCTATCATGAGTCCAATCATGCAACTTTCCGATGTTATCAGCCAACAGTAATTTTTCCTTGAGATTCAAAAAACATATCTAGAATGGAGTCGTGACGAACGAATTCGACCATTTGCTGACAAATTACCAGGACTTTCCAATTCCAGGAGTGCTTTTTCGGGATATATCTCCTCTGCTTTTTGATCCAAAAAAACGCACCAGTATGTTGGAAGGATTCCGCACATTTATAAAAGATAAACATATTGATGCCATCGCAGGCGTCGATGCCCGTGGTTTTGTGCTGGGGAGTATGTTAGCTGAAAAATACCAGCTTCCATTTATCATGATCCGAAAAGATGGCAAACTTCCGGAAACGTTAGTTTCAAAAAAATCCTATAGCTACGAATACAGTCACGCTACTCTCACCATCAGGAAAGATATACTAACCTGACACCGGGTGCTCGTCGCTGATGATGTTCTCGCAACTGGATGAACCATGAAAGCATCACTTGATCTTGCTCGAGAAAATGGCGCCAGTGCTGTTTTTGGAGGAGTCATCATAGAGCTCCTTTCTTTATGATGAAGAAAAAAAATAGAACCTTCTGAACTGTACTCTGTACTACAATATGACTAAAAAAATAGCATTCATATCGGCCATGGAAGAGGAAATAGTACCAATAGCTCATTTTCTCTGATTCACAGAGAACCTTTCTGTAGGAAGTGTGGTCGTATTTGGGGACTATATCTTCGCTCTCAGCGGCATAGGGAAGGTAGCTGCTGCCATGACACTCACAAAAATTCTCGAACAACATAGGGTCGATATTATTATCAATATTGGCCTCGCCGGAAGTTTGAGTCCACATTTATGTTTTGGTGATGTAGTAGTAGCTACAAAAACGATCGAACATGACGGATATTTTGAAAACATGCCCGAAACACAAAACCGACTCTACCCTCTTTTTGACCTTATTACGGTTGAACATCCTGAGCTGAAACAGGGAGTTTTAGTCACTGGGGATCAATTTATCACAACAGAAAGTATGCGAGAATCTCTCCAGGTACGTGGTGGACAACTGGTCGACATGGAAGGTGCCGCTCTGGCAAAAGTTGCTCATCATTATGCGGTATCACTGCTGGTACTAAAAATAATATCCGATAATGCCAACTCTAGTGCCGAGGAAGATTTTGAGAAGAATCTTCATGCCGGAAAAAGAGTCATAGAACATCTCCCGTTTATATTAGATTTTATTAAAAATAATTAATATAAAATAAAATTTGACAAAATGTTTAATAAACCATAATTATTTTAAATAATTTAAAATAATCTCATGCCCCCCCTAGAATCTCAACAAACGAGTTCCATAAATACCTCTGAGTTACAGGAAGCCGGGAAAACAGCGGAAACAATAAAAAATCTTTTAATCGCTCTCCTGGAGAAGAAAGGCGAAAGTTCCCATGCACAAGATGAAGATGCCATCCGCGAATGTGAATCACTGTGATTAATAAGAAAAACGTGAGCATTGCTTAATCTAACAGTACTATGACGACGTATGGCAAGATACGAACGGAATAGAAAAAGTGAAGAGGATAGAAATATTTTAGATGAAAAAAAAGAAGGGGAAATCTCAGGACACGAATTAAATAATCTTTTGTTAAGAGTAAAATGAACAGTGCTCTGACATGTCATCGATAGGCGGATACTTAGAAAAGATGACAATCTCTCCGATCTATTAGGAATACCGGATTTTAATTGAAAAGGTGCTGTCGGTAGATATATTGGTACCCTCCCTGTTCGTAGACAAATTCCGGCAATCAATGCAATTAGGCCTTTCATGCTTGGCCTCCATACAATCCATAACGCATTTTCCAGAAGAACCACAAATAAAGTCGCCATAGATTGTAGAAATGGAACATCTGTATCTGGGAAATGACTCCATGAATTGATTCGATTATGATTAGAAAGATATGGAGAAATTAGTTCTTGAGCACATCAAAAAGAATATGAATTTGTACCTCTGGATATTGTAGGAGATCTCGATTTTGAAGGTTACGACAATTCTGCAGAAGATCTACTCTTTTTGTCATTACGATATATATTAACATGAGTTGGCCACCCCTCTATGGCAAAAAAACCATTTAGAAATTCAGGCAATACAACAAAAAAAACATTAGAAGAACAGATTAGAGGTCTATGAATTCCTGGTAAAAAATCTTCTGGAAGTAGAAAAGTCGTATATACATTTTCAGCAGAAAGAGGGTCAAAAGAATCTTTTGCAACTATATGTAAAATATTAAAGACTCGATCTTGCAATCATATGGATCAGTCTTTTGGGACAAGACTAGAGGCACAGCCAATGATATATTTTGGAGAGTGAGCATTTGAAAATGATTATGACTGATTGAGGCAAGTACAATTTTTATGAAGCCAAACACCAAGATTTATGGAAGAAGCTATGTGAATTGATTCCAAGAAAAGAGAAAGTATGAGTCAAAATAGATTTATATATGAAATTCTTCGTACTAAAGGGGTAAAAGTCGTTGGCGTACAGAACTTACGACATGTAGTCGAGACAATGGAGCATGATGGTCGCTGGAAAGAAAAAAGAAACCTCTTAGATATACTCTATTTTATATTAGAAAAAACTGAAGAAATAACAGAAGAAGCTATGATCCAAATACTGGAGATATGTAGTAAAAATTGAATAAGAGAAATACCTCCTTTTCTTGTTCAGCTATGCATAAGACGATTTCATATAAACGCATCTCTTTTTGAAAGATATCAACTCGTCCAACAGAATTACGAGCCACAAATTTTTATGGATAATCTTCAAGCCCCGGCAACAAGTGTTAAAAGCACTCATGCAGTAGCTATGAAGCCTGAATCGGAAGATCTTTGACTGGATCCAGAAGTGGATAGCATGATCCAAGGACTCGGGGAAACATGAAGTGTACTAGTAGTAGACACCACAAGATACAACAGTGGGTGATGAGATTATGATGCTATTCCAGAAAGACTCTTTGGACGTTTAACGCAAAGGATAATGGCAGGTAGTGTTCCGGACTCTCTCAAGAATCACTCAGTAGTGGAAATTGGAATAGAAGAAAAAAACTGATGGAAGGCGTTATTATCTCTTCTGCAGTGATGAGATCCAGGAACAATTATAGATGATATAACAAAAATCCATGAAGGCCTTCTTGCAATAGCAAACTATAACCCTGACACCGTCATAGTCTTACGATTACCAACTCAATATGTTGACGCACAAAAAATTGGAGAATTTCTCGAAATCGTGGGAAGATTAGGACTAAAAATAGTTATTTCTGGACCTCAAAGCATCCCAGGGGTAGAAAATCTGGTACAAATATCAGCTTTTTCTGATCAAGAAATACGGTCAAGATTATGCAACTGTAGAGATGAAATGAGTACATCTTTGTGAGTTATAATACCAGAGACAATCATTATGAGAATTGTTTCTATTGTCGCTCGAATGCGGAATCCTGGAACTGATCCACTTCATCTCAGTATTCGCATTATTCAAGCCTGTGCTATTAATAGTCATGCATGTGGAAGAAGAGAGATTAATTGAGAAGATCTTGGTTTTGCCGTGTCTACATTTCTTGACATGACCAATACGCAACAAATGGAAGGATTACAGAAAAGCTTACAAGCTCTACCAGGAATACTCAATGAACATATTGTATGACAAGCCCATGTTATCAATACATTTTGTGCTCGAGTTGAATCTCATATCCTTGGTTGATCTAATCCTGACAGACCATTGTCATTTCTCTTCCCATGACCTACGTGAGTCGGAAAGACATGGATGGCCGAGGTATTACATAAGCACTTTAATATTCCCCTACTCACTCTTGATGGCTCGATGTATAAGGAAGCACATTCTGTAGCACGCCTTACATGATCTCCTCCCGGATACGTTAATTCAAATGAATGAGGCACCTTAACAAATTTCATGAGAGATAATGAACTAGGGATAGTTTTTATAGATGAGCTCGATAAGATGCACCCTGAAGTTCGCATGGCAATTATGAATTTTGTAGATGAAGGGAAAATGACCTCTGGTGTAGGGAAGACATTCCAAAGAAAAAGATATATTATCATAGCTGCAACAAACGCAGGAGCAGAAAAGCTCCATGCCGGTATGGATAAAAGTCAAATAGTTGATTGTATCGCCGAAGCATTCCAAGATGATAAATGAGTTAAAAAGCCAGAATTTGCAAATCGATTTAACATACTCCCTATGCTATGAGTCTCAAAAGAAGAATTTAGAAGGGCAGTACGACAAAATTTAATGCTCATTGGAATGAGACCAATGATGATAAATTTTGAGATCGAAATAACAGGTATCGATGATGACGTTGTTGATTTTATTTACTGAATATGTGAAAGTGTCTGCAGAACACACAATGCCTCAGATAATGTAATAAGAGGTTTTTGACAAGGAACAAAACCTCCATTAAGTGCTGATTTCTTTAACCTTCGTGAAATTAACAGAGCTATTGATGCAAGTATAGCCCAATACATGGTATCTATCTCAAGAAATCGATGAGTAAAGGGAGGAAAATATAGGATCAAGAAGGTGTGAAGTGAAATTCAACTCGCAGAAGATACCCCGACTTAGACAATAAAAGCATCTTTTGGGAAACGTTTCCTGACAACGCCAATTACCTGGGCTTCATCATCCATCTCCACAACAAAATCTCCGAATTCACGGTTAAAAGAACGAAGCACGAGTTTCTCTCCATCTTGCAGAACTTTTTTGATTTTTGGAACTCCATTGTGCACCACCATGACCTGGTCTTCGGAATGAAAACCTTTTTGTACCTTGATTAACAGAAAATCTCCTGAGTGAATAAACGGTTCCATCGAATCCCCTTTTGCTCGGGTCACAAAATATGTATCTTTCTCAGCAGAGACAATAAGATCCTTATCGATTTCAAGTTTTTTTCTAGGGTATTCCTCTAGGATAGTTGGTCCCGCATGTCCGCACTGTGCAAATCCATAAAAAGGGATCGAGAGCTGGTCTGTCTCCTCAAAATGTTTGAGGACTTGATATCCCCCAAACGGACTCTTAGCGATATATCACATGCGAAGGAGCTGATCGATCTTATCCAGAACCTTCTGTGGATGATCAATGCCAACAGCAGCACCGATATCTGCTAATGTGAGTGAATATTCTTGGTTCTGTGTTAAAAATTCCAAGATATCACGTTGACGTCCATCAAGAGGTCTCATAGGAAAGAGAGAAAAAATAACACAAGCATTATAAGGAAAATAATTTTTCTGACAAATGTTTTTTCTGGAAAAATTATTTTCTGTGAAAAATTGAAATTTACACATACAGAGAAATATCTACAATACACATATGATTACTTTTACGAGCGGACCACATTCCAGCGAAAAAGACCACACAGCCATGACAGGGTGAACACTCTCGGTTGATAAACATATTACTGCAGATGCTCCTCTCACGATCACTACCTACACACTCGATTTCTTCCCGTTCCCCCATGAGGATGAATATCTGCGGTTCCATGCTGGTATGCATACCAATGAACACCTCCTCGCCTACACTCGCGACACGGGAAGTCTCCGATCAAGTCTCGCAGAATATTTACCAGCACTCGATACACGGATGATCCTAGATATTTCCCCCTTTCAAACAAAAGCAGGTTATGGCTTTCGTATAACTACTCTTGTAGAATTGGACACACAGAGTATCCGAGCGGCAGTAGCAAGCTCGATACAAAGAGCCCTAAGTTATATCGGAGGTATTGAAGAAGGCCACGGAGACAAAGAAGGATTTCTCTGAGTACCATTTGCGACCGCACAACAGTGTGGACAGTTTACGTTTCATGACCCACACGCAGCCCAAGAGAGTCTCGCGGAAATTGATCAAAAACAGTATAAAATACTTGTTGAAAAGCACACAACATCCGATACAAAAGCAGTGGTCTGTGATCTACGCCTCCTCAAGCCAAAGACTCATGAAAATGATACATGCCTCACTCTCGAACCTAAGTTTAGCTACCGGCTCTCAGAAACTCTCGAACAAAATTTACGTGTTCGTTTTCCTGGAAAAGCAGTGATTGTAGGAACCTTTGGATGTATGACTGGTATGTATTTGTGTATCACTTGTACCGATGCAACCGATGAAGAAATACGTGCTATTCACCGCGAAATTATGATAACCATAGAAAATATGAGCTGTGAGCAACCGGCAGATAAAATCCAACAAACTCAAATACTGGAAAACTATAGAATGTTTGGCGGGTAATATCATAGTTAATTTCACTCATTTCAAACTCATTTTTCTTTTACAAAAAGTATCTCAAGAATTATAAGGAATATAATTTTTTAAAATCAATTGACAGATTTTTAAATAGAATATAGTAACTGTATTAATCAAAATACTATGGCTTTCTACGAAGACATGCCAAACTGGAATAACTCAGATGCAGAAGGCGAACCAACTATCCGTCTTGCACGGCTTTCTGAGATTCATCAATTTGGATGAAAAGTGCCAGAAACGAAAAAGAAAGAGCTTCTCTCAGCATGATTCAGCAAAATAACATTTCGAAATGGTAAATTATCTTTCGGAGTTCCTTACATATTTGATTCTCACATGCATCTACGTGATCCTTCTGGTCTTTTACCAGTCATAGGCAAGGCTTCAACCAGATTACTGACGGGTGGTGTTGTTATGCCAAATACTGGACATTATAAAACAGAGGCAAGTCCCAGTGGTGCTATAACCGGCGTGGAAATAGCAAAAAGGTATCGAGATGATCTCTATGCAAATACAGCAGAATGATTTATTCCTATGATGACACTGACGTTTGGTCCAGATATCGATGCAGCTGAGATAGAAGCAGCAAAAGAATCAGGCATTGTTGGTATCAAATGGTATCCAGCAGGCGGTACAGTAAATTCCGATGCAAAAAGTGGTAATATCTCACTCAATCCTACTGATGCACGATTTGAAGCAATGGAGAAAAATAAAATTCCATTCTTGATACACGCACAAAGGCCACTTATACGTGATACGAATGGCAATGTTTTGGAATGATGACCTGCAAGTGCTGAAAGAGATATGCTTCGTGATGTTATTATCCTTGCAGAATCTCATCCAAATTTGCAAATTGTTATTGAACATATTTCTACAAAAGAAGCATGCGCCGTTGTACGAAAATACCCCAATGTGTCTTGTACATTTACTCCTCAACATCTCATCTACGATGATGCCGATATACGCAAATGACATGGGGGTATAGACATTATTGCTTCGATGAGGCCAGAAATAAATACCAGTACTGATAGACAGGCTATTGTTGATTTAGTACTCAACAGTTCTCCAGAAATTACAGAAAAATTACGATTTTGAACAGATTCGGCTCCGCACCCACTCACCACAAAACTTGGGCTCTGAGGAAAACCAGATTGCTGTGCAAACGGTGCCTACAATCTTCCCGTTGCATTTGAGATGCTCTTTCAATTTCTCGAAGAACATAATAGATTGGATTTATTCCCTTTACTAACAGGGAAAAATGCAGCAAAGTTCTTTGGATTTAATGAAGAAACATTGGGGAAAGGTCGTCCAGTTGAATTTATAAATGAATGATACAATGTTCCAAGGTTTATGTATGGTGAACATTTGTGATATGAAACAGTTTTTGACGCACTCGGAGAAAACATGCAATGAGCTTCTTCTGCTCAGGCTCTCAAGAATGGGGCTGATAAGATAACAGCAGTACTTGCGTGAGGAAAACGAATACGGTGGAGAGGATACCTAGTCGCGGCTTAATCTTTCTCGCAAAATCATGAAACCTTCATCATATCCTGGTCAACTTCGAAGAACAGTATTAGCAACATGATATACACTTGGACGAAAAATGATCCGAGCATCTCGTGATGGCGAAGAAGCTCACAATCTCTGACTCCGATTATGACAAACGCTGGAACATACTCCAAAGCTCTGTGCAAAACTTCTATGAAGTCCTCGTTTTGATGTATGGCTTCAAGAGCAGGGTTGAGAATATATGCTTGGTGGACTTAAATTACGTACACCTTTTATTACTGCAGCCTGACTTCTCAAAAGGCACGACATGAATCCAAATAGGGTTTTTCACACACTTCCAATCGGGGCAAAAACAATTGGTGGCATAACACCAGAGTACCGTAAATGAAATGAATGAAAGCGACTTCATGTTGATTCAACAACACGTTCAATAGTGAATTTTATGGGTCTGAATAATTCTGGCATCAATCTCTGGGCTGCACAACTCCAATATGAAAGAGATGTGCTTGGTGTAGAGCATATTCCACTCATTGCCAATATAGCAAATGATCCGCTAACAAGGCTAGAGGACAAACCAACAGAAGCGAAAGAAATGGCAAAAAAAATAGGATCATTCGTACAGGTAATAGAATATAATGCTAGTTGTCCAAATGTCGGTAAAGGGAGTGGTGCATCTGCATTTAGTGGGGAAAGTCTTGAATCTCTTGTAGCTACACTCACTGCGCTTCATGAATGACTCCGAGAAGCTGGGAAGGAACATATGCCTGTACTTCTCAAGCTTCCTCCACATCTTGATCGTGAAGTAATGGAACGCGTTTTAGCATCAACCCATAGTCTCGTAATAGGATATACCTGTATTAATACCTCTCCGGACGTAAGATTCAAGGATCAAACCCCTATTGGCAAGCATCCTGGTTGACTCAGTGGCAAATTTATACTTCCAGAAATGCTCCGAACAGTACAGCTCGTACGAGAGATAGCGCCCAAAACTACTATAATAGCCTTATGAGGTCTCGGGACTGGGAAAACTCGTCAACAACGGTTTGAAGAAGGACGGAAAGCTATTGCGAGTGGAGCAAATTTCGTTTCTGCTTATTCTTGACTTGTATTTAATCCTTGGTCAATGCATGATGTAACAGCAGGAGCGGTAACTGCTCTGAGAGAAAAGAGCGGGTAAGTCTACTTCAAAAAATACCTCAAAAAATCTCCATGATTCAAAAACGCCTTCCTTGAGAAGGCAATTTTTTTGCCTGAGAGTACTTCTGCGCACTGTTTTGTATCCTGTTTGATAATCTGTTTCATGGCATCGAGTGTTTTCTCGCCTTCACTTCCCCATTCAAGTGTATATTTCCCGAGTTGCATAAAAACACGACGGACACCGAGGAATGAGAGTTTGAGTCGAGCACGAATGAGAAGGAAAAGATGGTCGACGGCTGATTGTTTTATATCAATACGAGCCTTGAGAGGCTCAATAACTTCAAGAAGTTCCTCTTCATCACGGACGGACTCGAGCTCTCGATAAAAATGTATTTTTTCGATATCGGAACTAAAGGCTTCATCAGGAATATAGGCGCTGATCGGAAGATCGATCGTCGTATCTATTTTCGTCGTTTTTTTGCCAGATTGAAGTTCTTCTATTTTCTGTTCGAGAAGTTTGAGATAAAAACTCACGCCAACATCTCGAGTTTTCCCTGACTGACGAACACCAAGCACATCCCCAACACCACGAATTTCCATATCTCTCAAAGCAATCTCAAAACCCGCTCATAAATGTGTATGATTCGCGATAGTCATGAGTCGCTCTCGTGCTTCATCCTGAATTTCTGGTTGTCGATAGAGAAGATAACAAATCCCTTGTATCTGTCCACGACCAACACGTCCCCGAAGTTGGTGGAGCTGGGCAAGACCGAAATCTTCCGCTTCATCGATAATAATCGTATTGGTATCAAGAAAGTTGATACCATTTTCAATCACTGTTGTCGTGAGGAGGACATTGTGCATCCCCAGCTTAAATTCCATGATACGATCTTCAAGCTCATCAGAAGGAAGTTGCCCATGAGTGATAACGATCTTTGCTTTTGGCACGAGAGATTCGAGTTCTTTCTTCAAAATAGGAAGCGTTTTGATGGTATTGTGAACAAAAAATACTTTGCCACCACGAGCCAGCTCTTCTTCGATCGCACGTTTCACAATGGTCTGATCATAACGAGCTACCGCGGTGTGGATTGGCTTTTTCCCGTGAGGAGGGGTCGAGAGGATAGAAAAATTTTTCACACCCGAGAGAGCAAGATTGAGCGAACGTGGGATGGGAGTGGCCGAAAGAGCCAATGTATCAACACCCGCCTTGAGGGCGAGAATCTTCTCTTTATCTGTAACACCAAATTTATGTTCTTCATCAACGACAACGAGTCCTAAATTATGAAAATGTATATCAGATGATAACAGACGGTGTGTCCCGACAATACAGTGAATAGAACCATCTTTGAGTCCTCGTAAAACAGCCTTTTCCTCCTTCGTCGTACTCATACGAGTCAAAAGTGCCACGTTGATACCAAAGGGCTTAAGCCGTTCTCGAAGAGACTCATAGTGCTCATACGCAAGGACGACAAGGGGAGCAAGGAAAATAGCCTGCTTCTGATTGAGATACGCGCGATACACCGCATGCAAGGAAACTTCTGTTTTCCCAAATCCAACATCACCCGAAAGGAGTCGATCCATCGGTTTCTCACTCCCCATATCTGCCATGATGTTTGCGATTGCCTCTTCCTGATCGATCGTATGCTTATGCGAGAACGCAAGATGAAAAGTTTCTTCTTTTTCTGGAAAATCCATGAGAGCCACTCCGCCCACCAGTCGTCTATGGGCATGATTTCTGATAAGTTCTTCAGCGATTTTTTGCACCTCCTCATTTGTCTTCGCAAGAATATTTTTCCAAGATGGAGACCCAAGACGAGTAAGTTCTGGAGCTGTTTCACCAACAAATTTACTCACACGATGAAGCTCCTCGACGGGAACAAAGAGTTTATCCTTTTCCGCATATTCTATTTCTATATATTCGCGCTCTGTACCAGAGAGTGTATTTCGAACTATCCCCTGAAATATACCCACACCATGAAAGAGATGTACCACAGAATCGCCTGCTTTTATCTGTACAAGAAGGTCAAGTTGCGGTCGTTTCTTCCGACGAAAGACTCCCCCCAAGAGTGGTCAAATCAGCTCATCAGTAATAATACATTCGTCACCCATGACAAACGACGGTCCTCCCAATTTCCAAGCGTGAATCTCTGCTTCAATTTCATTATCAGCACAGAATTTTTCCATCACAGGCGTCTGTTTGGTAAGGACCAGTATCTTTTTTGGTTTTTTGAGAAACTCCACGAGCTCCGACAGTGTGTCGCATTCAACATACTCAATCCCTACCGACGGATGCAGAGGATCAGCTATCTGATTTATCTCAATCGGAGAATATTCACGACGAATCCGAAGAAAATCAGGTACGAAATCGAGACCAAGAGCGAGGGATTGTGGTTGTTTTTGGGGCATGAGAATTATCCACACGATGGTATTGCAATGACCTAATTAATCAAGACGATCATACTGTAATGAAACAAAATATTTTTCTGTAATTTATTTCAAAAAATGAACGAAAAATTGAAAATCCGAACAAACTCATAGGATGTAGAAGTTATTTAACTTTTTCTTATGGATGTCCAAACATATTTCTGGGAGTGATTTTTTGTCTTTGTTATCATCATGCTCGTGCTCGATCTCGGCGTATTTAATAAAAAAGCGCATGAAATAAAAACTAAAGAGGCTCTTATCTGGAGTGCAGTATGGATCGGACTAGCTGGTGTCTTCGCAGCTCTTATATGACATTGGATGGGCAGTCAAAAAGCACTCGAATTCGTGACAGCATACGTCATGGAAAAATCTCTCAGTATCGATAATCTCTTTATTTTTATTATGATTTTCGCCTATTTCAAAATAGGAAAAATCTATCAACACAAGATCCTCTTCTGGGGAATCCTCGGAGCACTGGTGATGCGTGCCATATTTATCAAGCTCGGTATCGAAATACTCGAAGCATTTCATTTTGTGATATATATTTTTGGAGGTTTCCTTATCGTGACAGCGGTGAAAATGCTCTTTGAAAGCAAGGAAGAAATCGAATTTGAACGAAAACTTATCGTACGAATTCTCAAAAAATTTATGCCCATCTCAAAAGAGATGGATGGAGGAAAGTTTGTCACCATACAAAATGCAAAACACTACGCAACACCGATGCTCGTCGCGCTCCTCATGATTGAATTTACTGACCTCGTCTTTGCGCTTGATTCTATCCCGGCTGTACTCGCTATTTCCCATGACATGTTTATCGTGTATACGAGTAACATCTTTGCCATTCTCGGTCTCCGCTCTCTGTACTTTGCACTCTCAGGAATGATGGGGAACTTTACCTATCTCAAATACTGACTCTCAGCTGTTCTAGCATTTGTCGGTATAAAGATGCTTATTTCTGGGTATTATCATTTTGATATCCTCGTTTCTCTGAGTATCATCGTCGGCTGTCTTACGCTCTCTATTCTTGCCTCAGTTCTCTTCCCAACAAAGGATAAAAAACATATCTCAGACCTCCTGTAAGGTTGAGTGAAACTATGAAACCCTGACACCTCTTTCGTCGCTTTCAAAATCTCAAACAGAAACTTGGTTCTGCTTGGTGAGCATTTAGGCATCCAGGAACTCCATTTACAGCAAAACTTCTTCTCGCAGCGGGCATCCTGGGATACGTTAGTATGCCAATTGATGCTCTCCCAGACATTATAGTGTTCTTCTGACTTGCAGATGATGTGATCATCATCCCCTTGCTCGTATGGGTATTTATGAAATTTGTTCCTCCGGAAGTGATCCAGGCCGTGAATAAATCCAAACAGAAGTAATCGAGGCATTTTTGAGAAACAAATCTTCGAGAGTAGTACCAAAAAAACTTATACTCAGTATCCCCCGAGAAAGTGGCACGGAAATAGTATCTCCAGCACGAAAATATGTCCCAACTTCTTCGCTTTTTTTGGCAACATAACCATGTTCAGAGAGCCAAGTAATACATTGTTCTTCACTATATTTCATTCCTTTTTTGAGTTCAAGACAGTAGTGGTCCAGTTCTTTTTGTTTCACGTGTAGATCCAGTGTTTCAAGAGGGAAAATGCCCACCAACGAGACATCATGTGACCATTCAATAAGATCGATAGATGTCCTAATAAGTCGATAACCAGATCGTGCGCATTTATTTTGTGGTATTTTTTGGAGTGATTGCCATGCTTCGAGTATGTGGAGGAGTTTTTCTCCTTGCTCCTGATTCTCAACAATGAGCTTTCGAGCATGGCAAAAATTCTCCTGCTGCAATAAAAATGCGTAGATCAGAGGATGCGACGGTGCTGAAAAATGCATGAGGAAAGTATATGCGAGGTATTTGGGACAGCAAATGAATATTGCCGAGAATAAGTTTCTTCCTATACTGCTGGCTATGTACAGCTCTCTTCTTTCTCGCTCTCTGGCACAATATATTTCACAGTCAGGAAAAACCTGTAGTCCTGATATATTTCAATACACCGTCCCCCCTGAGAAGAAATTTGGTGATATCTGTATCAACATTTTTCCCGCAGTAAAAGTAACCAGGACTCCGCCGCAAGAACTTGCCGAAGAAATTCTTGGTTTCATGAAGACAGAAAACTACGTAACTGATGGGAATGTTCAGGGGGGATTTGTAAATCTCTTCGTCAATGACAGTTTTTTCCTGGAAGAAAGCCAAGTATGGAGCCTCCCAAAATATGAAAAAAAAGATTCGACCATCATCGTGGACTATATGGGTGCAAATATCGGAAAACCTCTGCACATCGGCCACCTCTGCACACCCCTTTTTGGTCAAGCAACTATCAACCTTCTCCGTTTCATGGGATACAATGTTATAGCCGATATCCACCAGGGGGATTGGGGGGGAATTTTTGGAAAACTTATCACAGGATGGAAATATTTTGGTAACGAAGAAGCTTTTGAAACAAATCCCATCCATCACCTCCTAGAAATTTACGTTGCAATCACAGAAAAATGTGAGAAGGATACATGAGTCGATCAGGAATGTCGTGACGCTTTCAAGCTTCTCTCAGAGGGAGATAATGCATCTATGAAGCTCTGGCAAAGATTCACTGATAAAAGTCTCGCGGAAGTGCGAAAAATTATGAGTGAATTTGGCGTTCATCCAGATATATGGATAGGTGAAAGCTTCTACGAATGACTTCCCCTCCCCAAGCTCGGCAACTGGCCTGATATAGCCGACAGTATGACTATGTCCTCTGTAGTAGATGAGCTCATTGCATCAAAAATTGCCACGAAAAACGAGGACGGAAGTGTGGGGGTAACATTTAAAAAAGAAGAAAAACTCCCTTCCTGTATTCTCCAAAAACGTGATGGAACGCACGGATATCTCGCAAGCGATCTTGCAGCAATTAAATATCGTCAACACCATTGGTCACCCGATCGTATAATTTATTTTGTTGATAATAGACAAAAACTTCATTTTCAACAGCTCTTCTCAACAGCAAAAAAAGCATGGCTTCCGGACACTGCAGAGATCACGCACGCAGCAAATGGATTTGTGAGCCTTCCGGATGGTGCGATGTCCACTCGGCATGGACGAGTGATATTTTTAGAAGACCTCGTAAGTGAAAGTTTCTATCGTGTGAAAACCCTCCTGATCGAACGGGAAAGAGACCTCCAGGATAACGATATACGGGCGGTGGCTCTCGGTGCCATTATCTACTCATTCCTGAGCCAAGATCGAGAGAGAGACTGGGTGTTTGAATGGGACAAAGTTCTCGCATTTGAGGGGAACAGCGGACCATATCTCCAGTACACCTACGTTCGTTGGAAAAAAATATTGGATGAGATGGGTGCACAAGAAACGACGACAGACGACATCCCACAGGGGCAATTAACCTCCTTTGATCGAGATATTGTATTGGATATTATGGGATTTAATGCCCTCCTTTCTGCAAGTGCGACAAGTTATAAATTTCATATTCTTGTTGCGCATCTGGCACTTTTGGCTCGACATCTCAATGCGCTCTACGTCAATACCCCGAAACTCAAAGACACATCAGGAGCGGAAAAAGCTATGAGGATGCACATTGTGCAAAAAAGTCTCTCTATTATTGAATTTTGTGCTTCCATACTCGGCATACCTCTCCCCAGCGAGATGTAGTCCTTAATAATTTGCACTACACGTGCGATTGATACAACGTAGATCACGAGGTGGTGATAGATATATACACGGTCCTACAATGTTGTAGGTCGTATTATAGAGTTTTTCTGCGTCAGTATAAAACAATGTTTTTTGATTCAGGAGGACGCTATCTACATTTCTGGTTGAATACGGTATCATAGCACTCGATATGTTGCAAGGGCGATCTCCCATAGAAGCATATTTACAGTCACTCGTATCCAGACACGAAACATCAGCAAGGTACGCCTGAATTTCTGTATCAATTTTATCCAGAAAGGCTCGGTCTTGGTTTTGATTTCGCGGAGTATAAGGAATATAACTCGTGCAATATGGAATTCACGGGGTCATACAGGCACGCAAAGTACATACAGATTGACCAGAAGATGTTCGTGAACAGGTATTACATCAATCATAATACGATGCACAAACAGTCAGGTCAAAAGCAGGACGGCAATCAGAAGAATTATAGGCGCTTTCATAGCGAGCATCACAGAATCCATCGCCCTGACGGATACAAATAGCACCACCATCGGCAATCATGTTCCCATCTTTACGATCAGCACGAACAAGGCTGGAACAACATTGAAAAGAATTTATATCTTCCTGATGAGGAACATATCCACCTCCTGCATATCATCCCTCGGCAACACACGTAGTTTCTTTTTGCACACATCGTCAAGAAAGGAGCGTATATCCCTCCTCACAAACACTGCAGGATGGAGTTCATTGGACAAAACAAGCACGTTTTGTACACGCAGCAACACCGTTGATCCGGACACAATCATTACATCCATCATTGTAGGACGTACAATGAAGAAGTACATCATCAGTTTTTTCCTGACAACTTCCTGCTCATCCGCAATCAGCAGTACAAATCCCATCAGGCGTACAAGAACTTGGGCGACAAACTGGTTGGCACGATGCGGGACAGGTAGAATAACGATATGAGGAACAGAGAGAATTGGATCAATGAGTCAGTAAGAGAACAATCTGAAAAAATTGACCACGAGTTAATTTTTGTTGAAGACCAATGCTATAGTACCCATCTGAGTATTCGTCAAAAACAAAATTCGAAAGATCCAATTCATATCATCATAGGGCTGGAGGAAAAATTAACGAACGTACAAATTTGGCCCGAAAGAATCTCGTATTAGTAGATTGTTCATTGATGGTAAGAATAATGCGCTTTTGCCAATCCGGCACATTTCCCGCAAGAGTACGAGTTGATGTCTGAGACAAAGGAATATCGAGGGTCCGAAAAAGTATTCCCAGGGATTCAGCCAGTGTCAAAGTGTCTCGGGGACGAAAATGTCTATTCGCGCGTGTCACCAGACCATAATCAGCAGCAATTTCAGAAGCCCGACACACCCACCATTCTGACGTATCCGCAAAGTATCCACGACAAGTATATCTGTTATCCAGATTCGCTCATAGCAGCTTGAGTGCAATACCGAGCGCTTCTTGTCGAGAGAGAAAATCATTGAGACGGTAGAGAGAAGATTCTTGTGAAGAAGAATTGCCCGCGAAAGAGGAAGACTGATTGATGATGATCCCCTGTTGTGCCAAGTCTCGAGCGGCATCCAAGGGGCTCGTTGCTCATACAAATGCTATCCCTACGCTGGCAAAAAAGAAAAGAAGATATTTCATAGTGAAAGTACTATAATCGAGGGGAAAAGAAAAGAAATACCCTTCACGTATTCTTCACAGAGAATGTTTTGTACGCGAAAGAACGGATAATCAAGAAATACTATGTGTTTTTTGTTTGATTTGATCAATTTTTTTATACACTCAAAGAGAGTTACAAGAGACAAAATCTATGATTCGTTCCCATTTTTTCGTTGCAACATTTCTGCTGTGTACTCCAGCCATTCTTATTTCAGAACCCCCTGAAGTGAGTAATAGTGCTAGTAGGAGCGGTCTTGAGATTCTTTTTTCGGGCATAACACACCTCGATAATAGCTCATCAGTACTTGTGAGCGTGGATCCTGGAGAAAAACTGATCTCTCCCTGTGAAAATGAACAAACAACACTGAAAGAAGAGCCTACGACACGAGTTATTCAGTGGAAGCCGGTGACCACTTGTCCACTTCCTCTTGTCACGTACAAGGGAAAGAACTATATTCTACCTCTTCAATGATCATACCCATCGCGCGAATCCCTCAGCGATGTTTCAACAGAGACACTGACAAACACCCTTCGCGCATGATCTGTCTTCTTTACGGACTACCGATTTTCTTCGGCTCGTATGCGACGATTCTTTTCAGATATTTCTCTGATTTTGGAAACCAGGAAAGTAAAATTTTCTCTCCCCATACCAGGAATTCCTCTTCCAAATAATAATTCTCACTTACCAAACGCTCCTCGTCCATTTCGAGCGCAGAAAACAGACGGAGTCCATCATGGATGGGATTTTTATGTCCAAGAAGGCACTCTCGTTCACGCTATAGAAGATGGTATGATTATACATACTAAACGTGACTTCTCGTGGGAAGAAATGAACCACCTCCACCCTGGAGATTCCGATCTCGAAGAACAAGAAAATCTGGATGTATACCGAGGAAATACTGTCTATCTCAAAACACTTTCTGGGCACGTAGCCATCTATGCGCACCTTTCTGATATCCCATCCGAACTCGAGAAGGGTCAATGGGTAAAACGTGGCGATATCATCGGTCGCGTAGGAGACTCTGCTGTACCTGATAAGAAATACCTCTATCATTTGCATTTCGAGCTTGCTATGAATCCTCTCGACGACCTCCGTGCTGGCTCATACACATTTACGGACATCCTCTTATGGTCCTTTTGGTGAAAAGGAAAATCCCTCGATTGGGTCAAAAAGAATGACAATACTCTCTTTGAATAATTGATTTTTATTAGAAATAGCTACACTTATCATGTTTTATCAGACAAGTTATTGAAAGAAGGCAAGGAAAAGACCCTTGGAGAAAAACATATTTTGTAGTATCCTAGATAACAGTACTTACCGATTCGTGGTCATCAATGGAATTCATGCAGTGAATTTTTTGATGCTCATGACACCTTTTTTATCCTAAGGTGGATCATACATCCTCCGTTTTTTATATTTTTTTACTATATGTCAGATAATTTTTTTGCCGAACTTGATTCAGAACTTGGTCAAACCACTCCAAAACCATCTCCCCTGCCTCCTTCATGACAAAAACCATGAATACCAACTCATCAACACGTACAGAAAAAACCTTTTTTATGAGATAAATCTCATCCACAGAGACCCGGAAAACCTCTCTTGAAAAATCGCCCCCTGAAAAGACTTGAGCTCCCTCCCGAAAAACCTCTTGCAACAGAAGTGAGAGAAGATGTAGTCCCTCAACAACAACTTTCTCCTGCGGTCATCAAAAGTCTCAATGTGCCCGTCTTATTTCCAAAAAGTTCAGAACCACAAATCCTACCAAAAATTGAACGCAATATTACTCGTATCATTCCGGTAGGATGACTACGGACAGTAGGAGCAAATATCACACTTTTTGAACACGGAGATGACATAATCATTGTTGATGGCGGTCTCGAATTTGCACGCTGAGAAGGTTGTCCAGGGTTTAATTACCTTCTTCCGGATATACGATTTCTCCAACCACACGTAAAGCGTATTCGTGGAATGCTTGTGACGCACGGACATCTCGATCACATAGGAGCCCTCAAGAACCTCATTCCAGCGCTTGGTTTTCCTCCTATCTATGCAGCACCATTTACGATTGCGATGATAAAAAAATCTTTCGAAGAAGCAGGACTCAAGAACAAAGTCCAATTTTTTCCCATTAACCCTGACAGTGGAAAAATGGCAAATATTGGAGTCTTTAAGTATGAATTTTTTCGTGTAAACCATACCATTCCAGATAGCTGTGGTATCTATATAGAAACTCCTTCAGCTCGAATCATGCATATGGGGGACTACAAGATAGAATTTTTCCCTCGCATCGATAAACAGGCGGATCTTGCAAACTATGCTCGTATTGCCGCTCGTGGTATTGATATACTTCTCCAAGAAACGACCAACTCCTATAAACAAGAATGGACTACTTCAGAAACTCGCGTGTCTGGTGAATTGCGTTCTCTCATACAAGAAGCCCCAGAACGTGTTATTATTGGGAATTTCTCTACTCTTATTTCCCGTATACAGGATGTGGTCACTATTGCTGAATCACTTGGTCGAGTTGTCCTCGTCAATGGAAGAAGTATGGTCGATTGCGTGGCCATAGCACGAGAGATAGGGTATCTAAAATGCAAAGAAGGCACGATGAAACCCCTTGATAAGAAGACCATGGAAAGCATCCCAGAAAACAAACAGATTATCATCACGACAGGAGCTCAGGGTGAAGAATTTGGCGGCCTCAATAATATTTCTCGTGGCGATCATCCTCTCATTTCTATAAAACCTCGTGATACAATTATTCTCTCTTCATCTGTTATCCCTGGAAATGAACTCGCGATCATCGATATGATGAATCGACTCAACCGATTCGGAGCAAAAATTATTACTATTAAAGAGAATGAAGTCCATTCCGGTGGACATGGTGGAATCGTTGAACAACGTGTGATCATGAATTTGGTAAAACCAAAATATATTATCCCCATACACGGCGACATATCTCAACGCCTAACGCTCAAGCGCGAAGCTGTGAAAATGGGATTTGATTCAAAAAATGTCCTCATGCTCGAAGATGGATCAATTGTCGAACTGGATGAAAAACACGAACTCGTATTTTCACGAAAAAAAATACCTCTTGAAGCACTGGGTGTTGATGGTATGGGTATAGGGCCCCTCGAAAGCCGTGCCGTCAAAGAACGCATACAAATGGGAACTGATGGTGTCGTTATCGTTTCAATACAAAGTGGCTCTGTAGAGTCTCGTGGTCTTTTCTTTCCAGATGAAGTTTCTGCGTCTCATGGAGCTCTTGTGGACTATGTAAAAAAGGCTCTTGCTGGTAAAAAACCAGAAGAGAGTGATGGAAATTTCCGGGATTTTCTCGCAAAAGATCTTGCTAAAATGATACTAAAGGTTTGGGAGCGTGAGCCGGTGGTGGTGTGTGTTTAATATCCTACATAATCCAATCAACCTTCCAAAAAGAATTTCACTATCGCAAAAGAAGGGAGCGCAATTACTGCTTTATTTTTACCCAAATCATCTGGATGAATATATATAGAATCTGGCGGTATATATCATTCAGGTAAGATCGCATAGGCCAGGGATACGCACTCTCCAATTCTGGGACTCTCCATCATTCAAAACCATTGAAAGCCTGGAAAAAAATTCGGATCGTTGTAATCTTCTTGGAATCTATTCACAAGGGCCTTTGTTGGATCCTGGTCTGACGTTCTAAAAAAACCTCCTGGCATTTCCAGAAGAGAATGGTGCCAGTCTCACATTTTTCATCGCGAACGGAAGCAAAAACGACCATCACGTGTTTGAGCAATACACAGAACACTCATACTCTTTGGGTGGTCTTCTCAATTATAATGTTCAATTTCAGGAGAAGTTCTCCATCCAATCACTTGACTATACATTACCCCTTGAGGATTACCAACGACATTGGCAACATTATCTCGCACTTCAGCAGATATAAATCTTGCTAGAGCGTTATTTATAAGAGGCGCATGCCCTGCATATAACGCTTCTTCACAAGTTCTTTCCCAAGAACGAGACATCAGTCCCGCAATATGAGCATCTGGATCCCAAGATCATTCTTGTGAGCTTGTAAAATTAAGAGAAGTAAACTCATGAATACGTGTATATCCATCATTATTAGGTACAAAATTGGGCATATACTTAAGCAGCTAGTAAAGCAATAGTGGTTTGAACAGTTTGCATAATTTGAGCTCCAACCTGGACCTGATTATCTAATCAATTTTTATCCATAAGATAAGGTTGTTCGCCCATTTGCACAACAGTGGCAAAGTGTCAGTCATACACCATCATAAGAAAGATAGGTTGAAGTAACTTTTCTGCCTTATCCTCACGGTTGAGTAGAATCAATGCTCTTAAAACTAAACCAAGAATATTTGAGTGAGCACAGAGACAATTTCATATTCTATTTGGGCAAGTTGAAGGACCATGAATAAATCCTGAGAAGTCATATGGTGGAGCTCATTTTCAAGCGGTATTTCGTAGAATCGAAAACTCATGCATAAACCCACACGGGGGTCTCTGAGTACATAAACGTAATTGAATTAAAACTTCCTCTTTTGTAAGAACATCCGCACCCTCCAAGAATCGATCCATGTAGTCTCGAATGTACTGAGGGAAACTTCAATAACTGTGGGATACTTTTTCAGCTGAACGGAACAATAGATTTTGCATTTTTGAAAAATCTGTTTCCATGAAACTATATTAATTAATTTTAATTAAAAATATTCAAAAAATTAAATTGTCAACTAATACTGTTCAAAAAATATCTTCTCTTTTTTTATACCATATTTCTCAAGTAAGGATCGGACTTCAGAAACCATTGCAGGACTTCCACAAATATAGAATTCTGTTGTATTATCAGGATTAATTTCACCAATAGTAGTCGGCGTGATGAAGTGCGTTACTCGTCACACATGATGTTTATCTGTGAGGATATCTTTCTCCTGTGAGCAATAAATTTCATAATC
This sequence comes from uncultured Candidatus Peribacteria bacterium, assembly GCA_964413195.1. Taxonomy (GTDB): domain Bacteria; phylum Patescibacteriota; class Gracilibacteria; order BD1-5; family JAGOOR01; genus JAGOOR01. Next base: position 27,248 of record CAYPRD010000002.1, on the reverse strand, counting down.
AAAAGAGTGGTCTTCACTCCATCTTTTTAGCTCCTCTCAAAGAAGAACATCTCGAATCTCTCGGACACCAAAAAGAAAAAAGAGGGGTACCTTGGTGTGATTTTGAAGAAGTGAACGCATTTGAAAGTAGAGAGGTGCAAATCCCGTTCCCGTACCAATAAAAACTTTTGGAAAATTGGTTTTTTGTAAAACAAATCCCCCCAATGGTCCCCAAACTTCCATACAGTGACCAATATGTTGATCACATATTGCCCTACTCCCTCATTTCCCTTGAGAAAGACGTTTGATAGTAAGAAAAATACTTTTTTCTTCAGCCCAACTCACAGAATACGATCGTCGCAATGTACTATCTCCCATAGTATCACACAACAAAAATTGCCCCGGAATAATTGGGAAAATGTGTTCACTCCTATATTCCAACTCGTAGACATCATGCGTTAATTGTTTTTTTTGATAAAGAGTCAAGAAGATTGATGGAGAAGGCATTGCAAAGACAATTATACCAGTACTATAGAAACAATTTCATTTTTTGCCACCCTATGAAGCGTTTTTTAATCGCCTGTCTGCTCCTCTGTGTACCAATTCTCGCACTTGATGGTCCAAGTGAAGTACGAGTAGAAGAGCTGTATGATGCATTCAGATCGCAACACCTCTCTCCACTCAGCGAGGAAGAGCAAAGTAAAAAAATCATGCTTGTACAAACACTTATAAGAGATGCTCTTCCGAAGCTTCCAGTACCGGCACAAGAAATCGTTCGTTATTTTAACCATCTTCTCTGTGAGACACACAGTATTCTCACTGGCTACATGTGTAATGATCATTACACACCCCAGGGGGTACTCACACAGGATGCACGAAATATAAGCCTAACTCAACTTCGTACGCTCTTGGTCGAGGAGCATAGTATACGTCGTATACGCCGCGGTCTATGAGCACTACGAGTATCCGAAAAACTCAACACTATTGCTCAGAGCTATGCCCAGGCTCTTTGTCAAGAAAAAACGATCACTCATGAGCTTCATGGAAGCACACTCGGGGCCCGATATGACGCAGGAGGGTATGATTATATTGCTGGCGGGGAAAATCTGGGACTCGGACAGAGAAGCATTGCCGAGATACTCGATCAACTCACCACAAGCATCCATCACAGAGAAAATATGTATAAAAGGGAATATACCGAGCTTGGGGTCGGCTATTGTGACGATATCTGGGTTCTCAATTATGGGCTCCCTACACAACCATAATTTCCTTTACTCAAGAGAAAAATTGTAGTATACTTGCCCGTATGACCCATGTTGTTACTCCAGAACTTCCGGAAAAAGCGAAACTCCTCAGGAATTTTTATAATGTTGTTGGTGTTTATTGAGCAATTTGGTTAATTTTCCATCTCACGAGTGTATTTTTCTTCGGTTTTATCGTAGGGTCTCCGCTCCTCGTAGGGATATTTCTTGGTATAGGAAATATCTGGTCTATGCTCATCGATGTCCCTCTCGGGACGATTCAACGACATGTCCCCTCAAAAACCATGCTCGGCATAGCAAATGGCTTTATGATTCTGGCGGCTTGTGTATTTTTATACCTTGTCCGTACCTCTGGCGAACTAGAATTTGATTTTGATGGAAGTATCCTAGAAGTAACACGAAATTTTCTTGCTTCTGGGATCAATTTTATCCTCCTTCTAGTCGTCGGTATACTCTACGGAACAGTGAAAGAAGTCTATGATATAACCACTATTTCTTATCTCCTCAATCATTCAGACCCCTCTGAATATGACAAAGCGCTTTCAAAAAATAATATTGCTGTTGGTATTGGATCAGTTGTGGGAATAGTGATTTCCATCGCTATTTTATCTCTCAAAACTGATTCCACACAACTCATCTTATTCGTCCTTATTTTTCTCATCATATGTGTATGGGTGTTTATACAGGGGTATTTTGATAACTCAAACGAAGTATTTGATCTTGCTGCTGTCAAAAATCTTCATTTACTGGAGAAAACCAAGACTCTCGAACAAAAAACAGCTGCATACATCAAAACTACCGTATCAACCCTTGATTTTCAAAAGTTAAAAGGATCGATGGATTATGTGATCATGAAACCAAAAGAAATCTCTCAAGAACTCAATTGGAGCGAGATTTTCCAGAAGACAAAAATAGAATACGCTCTGCTCTACAGACTCGTCTTTGAGAAAATGACTTTTGTTCCCATTCTTCTCTGGTCAACGGGCTGTATACTGCTCTTTTGATGCTGGGATACAATTGTGACAACATTTTTTGTTACCTTTTTGGATGAAGCCCTGAAAAATTCTGGGGTTCAAAATATTATCCGAAGCGGTTTTATACTCATAGGAATTTTGGCAATTCCTGCCTATGCGCTCCAGATGTTTTGGATAAAAAAATCCCAAACTGATGGGAAATTTCGGGTAATTACGTTGGGTATATTTCTCTCGGCTATTGCGCTTCTCGGACTGGCCATATGTGGAAATTTTGAAAATCTCCTTGGACTCATACTCGTTGTCCTCTTTGGAATGCTCAATAGTACTGGTTATGCTGCAGGATATCCTATGAGTCAATCTATATTTGCTGATGAGTATAACAAATCCTATGCTCAAGCAACTGGATCAAATATCATCAATGCTGATGTCTCCGCTGCGCCCATGAAGATTCTCAATAATTTTGCAAATGCTATCGGACTCATATTTTGAGGAGCACTTATTTCTTTTATCGGATTTTCGGGAATGTTTATTGTCTATGGAGGAGCAGTTTTGGCTTGGGGTATCCTCAGTAGACGGAAAAAGGAAGCCTGGAAACTGGAGATCTAGGACGTCCATTTTTTGCTATCAGATAAAAGATATGGTACGCTGGGAGTATGAGCTCCTGGAATGCACATACAAAAGAAAAATGACATGGCCCCATTACGCTTGTACATGAGATTTTTGATACATCACGGGATATCATGAGTTGGGTACAACAAGAGGAGGAAAAAGTAGAAAAAAAATATCGCTGGGTTAAAAAAATTCGAGCATTTTTTCATTTTATTTTTCTCACAAGTATTATCTTTATTGTTCTTCTGCTGGTATCAAACTGGTCAGCATATAGTGCATTTGCGCGCAGCATGATAGCCCCAGAAGCTCTCCAGAAAGAACAAGCAGCTATCGAGGGAAGTATTGCTCAGGCCGAAGTAGTTGATTCCACAGAAATTGAAGAAATAAAAAAAGCTCGCATACAAAAAATTCTCAAAAGACAGCTCGAAAAATGACAGATAAAGACACAGAATCTGGGGGTGAGTTATTTTGATCAGGATATTTCACGTGTGAGCTTATCGGTCAATATTACTCCTTACGAAGATCGCATTGTTATCCCAAAAATCGGAAAAAATATTCCTCTGGTCAATGTCGAACACCATGATGCGGATAATTCACATGAATGGCAGAAAATATTTATGAAGGAATTGGAAGGATGAGTCGTCAAATACCCTGGTTCAGCTGATCCAGGAGAATCAGGAAATAGTTTTATTTTTGGTCATAGTTCCAATTATCCTTGGGCAAAAGGAGGGTACAATGATGTCTTTGCCCTTCTCAACGAACTTGTAGCGTGAGACGAAATCATCGTGTACTTTAAACAGAAAAAAGTGATTTATACCGTCAAGGAAAAAATGGTCGTTAAGCCCTGACATGTTTCTTCTCTTGGGGGCGATAAAAATGAGAAAAAACTCACACTTATGACTTGTTGGCCACTCGGAACAACACTCAATCGACTTCTTGTTGTGACCGAACTAAAAAATACTTCTTCTCTCTAACACTATGATAGACACATTTACAACGTTTCTTCTGCACATGTATTGGATTGATGTTTCCATTATAGCAGGATGAGTATTGGTAAGTTTTTTTGTTATTCATTTGCAGAGCAAAAAAATACTTCAGGATCATGAAAATTACAATCACACTCTCGAGGATCTCCGGAAGGAAATTTTTACTGAGTATGAGAAAAATTTCTTTCTCTAAAAGAAGGAATAGGGAGGTGAAATAGATGCTTTGCCCCTGTCAAACCGATACGTTGCCAATTGGCACAAATAACTTCATGGATGTGAAAAGAAGAGAGTATCTGGCGTTCGAGTAAAAGATGTAAGTAGTTCTCCTGGCCAGCAGCCGAGAGGGTCGATATTATACCGCTACGCAATCCTTGTTGTATCACACGCAAATCTGATGGGCCACGCACGGGAGGGGGAATCAAGTCGTGTATAAGTCATTGAAGAAGGGTTTTATCCTTCTCACACCACAAAGCATGATGGAGAGAAACAGAAGCGGTAATTCTCTCATCAGAGGGAACATGGTATTTTTGTGTTTCTTGGTCATAATATCCAGATGATGCATAATACGTACCAAGGAGGGCAACTCATTCATGAGTCGATATACCACGGATGTGGATTCGGTGCGATGATAACAGAAGAGTGCGTATCATCTCAATCTCATATTCTCTCGGGTATGCTGCGCACCACATATCATACGATTGTGAGGAGGAAGAGAGAGGTGTATACACGTCGATGATTTCCCCAGAAAAATCTTCCCATGAAGGATCAAACACCTGATACACCAAAACATCAGGGCCAGGACAATATTTTTGGGACGTATCAGAAAAAACCCACATATCCTACTGTTCGAGAGTTTTTCGATAATGCATCCAATCGTGATAAAAGATATGGATAATCGATGCCAATGGGATAGCAAGAAGAACACCAAGAGGACCTCCGAGCGTTGCTCCTATCAGCGTCACAATCAAAATATAGAGCGAGGAGAGACGCAACGTACGGCTCATGATAAGGGGAACCATAATATTGCCTTCTAATTGTTGAAAGAGGACATAGAGACCAATCACAGCAGCGATGGACCACATACTCACGTCTGGACTTACCAATACCATCAAAAATGTTGGAATAAAAGCAATAACAGGACCAACATAGGGAACAAACTCCATCGCTCATGCAATCAGTGCGAGGGAGAAAATATTGGTGACTGGAAGCCCAAAAAATTGTGCAATGGCTAAACCGATAAAGTTAATAGCGAACATAAAAGTAGCCAAAATAAGCTGTCCCCGAAGCCAAGCATGGATTGCTTCACCAATAGTATGTTCGCGACTTTTAAAATAATGTCCAAGTTGATGCGGGAGAATAGCAAAGAACCATTTCAGGAATGCTCGACGCTCTAAGAGAATAAAAAATGTTAACAGCAGAAAGAGAGAAAAGAGCGTAATAAAAGAAGTCAACCCGCTCGCAAAAGAAACACCGATACTCCCTACTTGACCGATACCATTCTGGGCAAAGTTCTTGAGGGTATCAATATTGTTAGTGATGTTTTCTGTTACCAGTTGGACACGATTTTTGTCCAGAACAATTGCGGTGAGTTCAGGAATATCGATACCCTTTCGTATCATAGATCCAGCATGAAAAGGGAGTTTATCGAGAACAGGAAACTCATCCTGAGCCTGTGCTTCAATAAAATCAATTGAACGCAGCACATAGCCCTTGGAATCTTCTGCCAGACGAACAAAGATAGGGATAATAGAGACAACAAATAAACTAAGTATAACAAGAAGTCCAAGAAAAGTGGTCAAAATAGCAGGGATTTGAGGAATCTTCCATGTATTGAGTCGACTCACAAAGGGAGAAAGAAGAAGCGCGGCAAAACAAGATAAGAGGACAAGGCTCAAAACATCTCGGAGAAGATAGACCAACCAGAGGCCCAGCAGAGTCGCAATGATGATGACAATATACAAAACAAACTGCTTGGTTTGAAGGGAGAAAAATGCTTTCATACACTCAGTATATGAAAAAAAGCATAATCGGGCAAGAGATCGCGCCCAACAATCACAGAAGACGAATTGACAGTAATATGGAAATATCTATAGAGTTTTTTTGAAAAATCTACTATTGGTAGATTTTTCAAAAAAACTAAAACAAAAGACTGAAAACTTTACTTCATAAAATTTTCCGCTACAATGGTGATGGCGTTCGTCTCGAACGTCAGCTCGGCTCCACTGTTCAGCGATACGTTGTCGATGACAATAGACCGCTGCCCTGTGCTTTAGCACAGATGACGGATACCGGTGCGGTCACTGCCTACTACGTCTGGGGACTCGGCCTGTTGGCCCGTTTCAATACTGATGGTTCATACCTAAACGACGAAGTGTTTCACTTCGATCCCCACGGCAACACGCTGGCACTGACACAAGCCGACGAGACTACGACACAAGCCTTTGGCTACGATCCTTTTGGACTGACGGCTGATTCCATCAGCGGTTCCGGTCTTGCTCTTTACAATCCTTACCGCCACGGCGGTGAATGGGGCGTCATGGATGACGGGTCAGGCCTGCTCTCGATGAGAGCACGCCACTACTGCACCCGCACCCATGCCTTCCTCTCACAAGATGCCGTCACAGGCACCCTGCAAGACCCTTCCACCTTCAACCGCTATGCGTATGCGAGGGGGAATCCCCTGACCTACGTTGATCCCAGTGGCAATGTCATCGATATCATCTGGGATGCTGGAGTGACGCTCTGGGACACCGGACAGCTTATCGGACATACCGCTGCCGCCATCAGAACCGGAAAGTGGGACAAGCAGACCTTCAAGCAGGATGCGAAGGACATCGGTTCCGATGTCCTCTCCGTATTTATTCCCGGCGTTCCGGCTGGTCTGAACAAGGTGGGGAGGGTAGTAACCACTCAGCGGATAGAGGCAGGAAAACGACTCCTGCAAAAAATATACTCCAACGAATATAGAGTGATGGCAGGGAAAGGAGTTAAGAAGAAAATAAATGACATTAATCGTCTTGTAAAAACTTACGGGGGGCGACCGAATGATTGGCAGAAGATTACTTCCCGGCACGAGACGTTGATGGACGGGTCAAAAATTCAAATTCACGCTTATAGAAACGATGCCACAGGTAAAATTTATGAACCAAAACCCAAGTAAATATGATCGTTAAGTGTATAGCCATCAACGATCCTGAGTGCTACATAAAGAGAACTCCTGAAATCCAACAACATCGGGGGATTCCATCGGCAGACCTTTTGGAAGTCGGGGAGCAGTATCGGGTGCTTGGGCTTTCATTTGAAGAAGCGGAAACCGGGAAACGGTGTCTGCACTTTGAAATTGAGGTGCCAGTCCGCTGGATCACGGCATTCCCTGCGAGCCTATTTGAAATTGTGGAACCGGAATTTCCGAGAGATGTAGAGCTTCAAATGATTTCTGCCGAAGAAGTGAGAATCATGCCTCGAATAATGATGCGGGAGGGTTTTACCTGCGAAATAGCCGACGAAGATCCCGTGATAACGGAAGAATTCCAATCATGGCGGCGAAAGACGTATCCAGAAGATTTCCGCACCATTAAACGCAATCATCGCCATGAACCCGATCTCGACCTGTAGCGCTCTCCTGCTCGGTGCAGCCTCTGCCATTGCTGACCCGGTGAGCATCACCGCCGACTACTCCTATGACACCGATGGGCGTCTTGTGGCAGTGGACTACGGTTCTCGTGGCCGTGTCGCCTACCAACCAGATAGAGTAGGGAACCTTGTGGAAGTGAGAGTGACCAGACCCGATGCCTTGCAGCTCTACGATGCATGGGCTTTGGCCACCTACGGAGCCACCAATCCTCTCCGCAATCCCGACCAAGACGCCGATGGCGACGGCACGAAGAACCTTGCCGAATACGCCGGCATCACGGGGCCTGTGGAGACAGGCCAGATTCAAGACCCCGGACTTCCACCGCAGAACCTCTTTTTGCGCATCCCCACGATTCCAACCGATCCCGCCCTGAAGATCACCTTTCAAGGCACAGACGACCTGCAGCAGTGGGAAGACCTCGGCACCGTCAAGACGAGCAACGGCTTGATTGTCCTCACGCCCTCCATGCCGGGAGTGGAGCTGATCGAAGTCCAGCAAATCGGTGCTGATGCCTTTTACCGCCTGACCGACTACAAAAAGCCCCCGCAGAACGCCAAGCGCTTCTTGCGGGTGGTTGTTGCCATTCAATAAGAATCTTGCTATATTTTGAAAGTCTATTGCACTTAAGAGAAGTTCAATAGCATGAGAGCTATGCACATATGCAACATTCGTTTATTTTTTGCCGTGAGCCTAATGCTGGTATCTTTTCTCGTGAGCGCAACACTTATATATGCCTTTCTCAGTCCCCCTCTCTCAGCATCAGATTCACCTCCACCAGCTCCAGCATCATCAGTAGTTTTCATAGCAACTGGTGACATTATGCTCTCCAGAAATGTGGCTCGGTATGCAGAAAAGTGAGGATGACCAACATGGATTTGGGAGAAGATTGGTTCTCTTCTAAAAAGTGCTGATTTTGTTTTTGGCAATCTCGAATCCCCCACCAATGGAACACCGATATATTCCTATCAAAAAACTCTCGTATTTAATGCTCTTCCTCACCTCATAGAGTCGCTTACTACCGTTAATTTTCGTCTCGTAAGTCTCGCCAATAATCACGCTCTCGATCAAGGGGAAGCATGACTACAGACAACACAAGATCTCCTTACAAAAATAGGTATAAAACCTGTTGGGGTCGGTGATGATCCATGGAAACCGCAGATTCAGGAAGTACGATGAATAAAAATAGCTTTTCTCTGAGCTTCATATGCAGCCTATAATGATGACGGGACGGGCACACATGAGCAGATTGCTCGAATGCAGGATACGCAAAATTTGATACTCTCTCTCGAAGAAGCAAAAAAACAAGCAGACATCGTTGTCGTCAATATGCATGCCGGACAAGAATATTCACGACACCCGACCGCTCTCCAAAAAACTTTTGCTCGCACTGCTATTGATCACGGGGCAGATCTTGTTCTGGGAGCACATCCTCACTGGATACAACCGGTGGAAGTTTATCGGGGAAAATATATTTTCTATTCTCTGTGAAATTTTGTCTTTGATCAAGAGTTCAGCCCAGAGACAAAACAAGGATTGATCGTACGCGTCAGCATAAAGCATGCTGTAAAACCCCAACTAGCATGATTAGAATTGATTCCTATCATCATAGAATGATATGGACAACCCCGTTTAGCACACGGAAGAGAAAAAGATGAAATTCTTGAGAGTATTGGGCAATCTATAGAAAAAATTGAATTCTAGAAAAGTATAGTCTTGGAACCCAGAAACAGACTTTCCAAAGCATCATCTAAAAATATACTCAGATCATGAATTCTCTTATACAAGATATCTCCTGGCTTTTTACCAATATATCCTATTCTGCGGATATATCTGCAACTGTTTTCGCTCTTGTCGTGGGCATGATTTGGTACCATCCTGACGTTTTTGGAAACTCTTGGATGAACCTAGCAGGGCTCAAAAAAGAAGACTTACGGGGAAAGAAAGCACGATGGGCACTGATCTGGAGTGTGCCAATTTTTCTCTTTCTTGCTGCCAATATTGCTGCTTTTTGTAAACATTTTGGATGGTATACTGGTGCAAAGGGAATGTTGTTTGGATATGATTTAGGTATCATGGTGTGTCTTTTTTATCTCGTGCAGAGTCTCTACGAACAAAAGCCCTGGAAACTCTACCTGATCAACTGTGGATATATCCTTCTGGTGGCCACAGGCATGTGAGCTATCATTGGTTGGTTATTATAATAAATACTATACACTAAAAATCCCTTACAGATGTAAGGGATTTTTAGAATCAAAATATATTATTCGATATCAGGGACAAGGGCATTTGTTGGATGGACCTCTGTCACATCAGTGACATTTCCTTCGTAGTACTCTTCTTCTGTGTCGAGATTATTTTTGAAGTATCCGAGCGTCGGAATACGTCGACCAACGATAACATTTGATTTGATATCTTCTAAGTGATCGATACGACGCTTACTTGCAGCATCAACAAGAACTTTAACTGTTTCTTGGAATGAAGCAGCGGACAACCATGAATCCGAATGGAGAGAAACTTTTGCGATACCGAGAACCAAACGTTGACCAATAGCCTGACGCTTCCCTGCATCAACAAGTTTTTTATTCGTATCATTAAATATACCAATATCAATCGTATCACCTTGAAAGTATTCAGAATCCCCTGGTTCCAAGATGGTAACCTTTGAAAACATCTGACGAATAATACAACTCACATGTTTTGCGTTTACTGTTTGACCTTGAGAAGCATAGATCTCTTTCACAGCTGAAACGATATATTGCTGTGCTTTTACTGGACCAGCAACGGTCATAAGTTCCTCGACGTCAATATTTCCCTCACAGAGACGATCACCACGCGTCACTATATCACCCTTCTGTACTGTCGCTTTTCGTCCAAACGGAATGACATATTCCAATGTTTGCACTTCCGTATCAGAAACATAAATAATACTATTCTCTATCTTTGATACCATACCACCAGTGGAAGCCAAGAGTTTTTGCTTTGTTTCAGGAGAACGAGCCAGTACTTGTTTTACCTTTACAGAATCACCTGTTTTCACTTCATGTTCATAATCATGAGGAACGTAGTATTCCCGTGTTTCTGGTTTGTGTGCACGAACATAAATAGTAGAAGATGTCTTGGTATGTTCTACCTTGACTACTTCACCGTCAATATGACTTATTTTAGCAAGATACTTTGGTGTACGAGCCTCAAACAATTCTTCTACACGGGTCAAGCCAGTTGTAATATCTCCTCCTTCTTTCGCAACTCATCCAGAGTGGAATGTACGCATGGTTAGCTGTGTTCCTGGCTCACCAATGGATTGAGCAGCAACGATACCAATCGGAGCACCTATTTCCACCAAATGATTTCGCGCTAAATCCATACCATAACAGCACTGACATATACCTTCGTGTGTCTCACACATAAGCATAGTACGTACCGGTACTATTCCAACACGCGATGCTACAATAGATTTGAGAAGTACCTGATCGATCATATCACCTTTTTTTGCCAACACCGTATCTCCATCTACGAGATCCTTTGCAAGAATCTTACCATAAATACGTTCTTCAAATGATTCTTCAAAGACACCAGACTTCATACCTTCACGAGTAACATCCTCATAATGAAGAGTGCCGCAATCATTCTCTCGAACAAGAATATTTTGTGCTGCGTCAACAAGACGACGCGTCATATACCCAGACTGAGCAGTTTTCAAAGCAGTATCTGCTTTTCCTTTTCGTCCTCCGTGTGTTGCAATAAAATACTCAAGGGCAGTTAATCATTCTTTAAAGTTTGATTTGATAGGAAGTTCGATAGTTTTCCCTGATGGTGATGCCACCAACCCCTTCATACCACACAACTGTGTAACGTTTCCCCAAGAACCTCGAGCACCAGAATCAATAAAATGGTATATGTGATTGTGCTTTGGAAAAACTTTCTTCATTTCAGACTCAATAGTATTTTTTGCTTGACTCCAAATACGAATAGATTGTTCATATCGCTCATCATCAGTCAAAAGACCTTCATAAGCAGCAGATTGAATCGTACGTACTTTTTCTGTTGCCTGTTCCAAAATATCGGATTTATTTCCTGGAGTAATCATGTCACTCTCAGAAATCGACAGACCACTTCTGGTCGCGTATCGAAAACCGAGATCTTTGATCGCATTCGCAACTTTTGCTGTTACCTCTGTACCATGTGTTTCAAAGATGTTTCCCAGAAGCTTTGAAAGTTGCTTCTTATTCATGGTAGCATTTTGGAATGTATATCCAGCTGGAAGAGCAGCGTGAAACAATATACGTCCATAGGTTGTGTACGGACCATCTTGCGTTAATGGTACCCATCCTCGTACACGGATCTGGGTATGCAACGTAATATCTCCATTCATGAAGGCAATAGAAGCATCATCACACGATGAGAAAACCTGTCATCGGAATGAATCTGAGTCCTCTTTGGTAAGGTAATAACAACCTAAAATCATATCTTGTGTTGGGGATACAATTGGTTCACCATTGGAAGGATTGAGCATGTTTGCTGAAGTAGCCATGAGCTCGCGTGCTTCACGTTGTGCTTCTGGAGTGAGAGGAAGATGAACCGCCATTTGGTCTCCATCGAAATCGGCATTAAATGCGACACATGTAAGAGGATGAAGATGAATTGCTTTTCATTCTACCAATACTGGACGGAAGGCTTGAATACCGAGACGGTGGAGTGTCGGAGCACGATTGAGAAGAACATATTTCCCCTCAATTACTTCTTCCAGAGCATCCCAAACTTCTTTGGAATTTTCTTCAATAATTTTTTCTGCATGTTTTACATTAAATGCATATTCGCGCTCGATAAGTTTCCCGATAACAAATGGGCGGAAAAGTGTCAAAGCAATATACTTTGGTAGACCACACTGATCCATTTCCAGAGAAGGACCAACTACGATAACAGAACGCCCTGAATAATCGACACGCTTCCCTAAAAGATTTTGTCGGAAACGACCTTGTTTTCCTTTCAAAATATCAGTAAGTGACTTGAGTTTACGTTTGTTTGCCATGGCATAACCAGAGCGAGAACTGCGTACTGAGCCTGAGATGAGAGCATCCACAGATTCCTGCAGCATACGTTTTTCATTCTTGAGGATAACCTCAGGGGCACCAAGTTGAATAAGTTTTTTGAGACGATTATTTCGGTTAATAACACGACGATAAAGATCATTCAAATCAGACGATGCCATACGACCACCATCAAGCTGAATCATCGGGCGAAGATCAGGAGGAAGGATTTGTAAAGCCTCCATAACAAAATCACGAGGATGTTGGTTACTGGAGAAAAGATCAATAGAAAGGCGGAGTTTTTGGAGAAGTTTCTTTTCTTTTGATTTTGGAACAGTTTTAATTTCAACTTGTAGACTCTGAATAAGTTTTGCTAAATCAATACGATCCAAAAGCTGACGAATCGCCTCAGCACCGGTACCTCCTACAAACACCTGTGGGAATCTCTCCATCAGAAGGCGGTAGTCAAGCTCTGAAATAACCGTACCTGCGGTAAGAGACTCAAGCTTATCACTCATATCGCGATATTCTGTATCCAATTCTTCGAGTTTATTTTCACAATCTCTCTCCATTTCATTGAGGGCCTTGAGTTTCATTTCACCCGCCTCATGCTGAATACGAGCCTCATTGAGCATGCCCTGAAATTCCTTTTGCATATCATTGCGTGTCTGTTTGAAACGATCTTCAAGTGCTGCGAGAGCATCCTTACGAAAATCTTCATGAATATCAATAATAAGGTAAGCAGCAAAGTACACGACCTGATCCAATTTTTTTACTGGGATATCGAGCATAAGACCAACCCGACTTGGGACTGATTTCAAAAACCATACGTGCGCTACTGGAGACGCGAGTTCAATATGAGCCATTCTTTGGCGACGTACTTGACTCGTCGTTACTTCAACACCACAACGTTCACACACAATACCTTTGTATCGGATTCTTTTGTACTTTCCACACGCACATTCATAATTTTTTCGCGGTCAGAATATTTGCTCACAAAAGAGACCACCACGTTCTGGACGTTGTGTACGATAGTTAATCGTTTCAGAGATAAGAATTTCTCCGTGTGATTGAGCCAGAATATCTTCTTTCTTTGCAATACTAATAGAAATACCTCGTACTTTATTGAGGTTTTTCCCAGCAGTGATATTTTGCTTTCCCGCATTCTTAGAGATAGCAGAATAGTCTGTTATGCGATCATTGAGAAAATCCGTCATCTCATCAGTGAGATATGGATTCATATTGTCATCTGCAAAAAGCACAGCTTCCTCTTCAGGAAAAAAGTCAGGCTCTGGAGAAGCATCTTTTTCTGGAGCATCATCATTTTCAGAAAAACTCGTATCCAGATCAGTCTCTGGAAGTTCTTCGGAAAGAAGGGATTCATCGTGAGTCATAAAAAGAAGGATAGGAAAAAATTATTCAGTTTGTGAAGATGTCTGCGCAATTTCAGACAAGACTTCTACCTCACCCATTCGGTCGTTGTATTCTTGCGTGCGACCATCAACCTCATATTGTTCCAGGAGTTCCATCTTGAGACCGAGAGCCTGGAGCTCTTTTATCATAACATGAAATGACTCAGGAACACTTGGGCGTTTGATGTGCTCATTTTTTACGATAGCTCGGTATGCCTGAGTACGACCGGTAATATCATCTGATTTGATTGTAAGGATTTCTTGTAAGATATTTGCAGCTCCGTACCCCTGAATAGCCCAACATTCCATTTCTCAGAATCGTTGACCACCATTTTGTGCCTTTCCTCCAAGCGGCTGTTGTGTAATCATAGAATACGGACCAACGGCACGAGCATGGATTTTGTCTTCCACCAAGTGGTGTAATTTGAGCATATATACAGTCCCGAGCATAGTTTTTTCTTGAAATGGTTCACCAGTTTGTCCATCATAGAGCTGTACTTTCCCCGATTCATCCATATGAGCTTTTCTCATGACATCGTGCACAGTTTCAATACTAATACCATTTAACACTGGGGTAGCCACACGGATACCAAGTTGACGCGCAGCTTCACCCAGATGTGCCTCAAGTACTTGACCAATATTCATACGAGAGACAACTCAGAGAGGATTCAAAATAATATCTACTGGCTGACCATCAGCCGTGTGAGGCATGTCCTCTGGAGGAACAATACGGGCAACAATACCCTTGTTTCCATGACGACCTGCCATTTTATCTCCTACTTCTATTTTTCGTGTCTGAGCCACATAGACTTTGACCTGTTGGAAAACGCCCGTTGCGAGATTATCTCCTTCTTCTTTTCGAAGCATTTGTACATCAATCACTTTTCCTCCTGAACCAGATGGCATATAGAGAGAAGAGTCTTTGACATCCTTTGATTTATCACCAAAGATAGCACGAAGAAGTCGTTCTTCCGGGGAAAGTTCTTGTTCTCATTTTGGAGTGATTTTCCCAACCAAAATGTCTCATCATCGAACAAAGGCTCCAACACGAATGATGCCGTTCTCATCGAGATCCTTGAGTTTCGCAGACGAAACATTTGGAATATCGTTTGTAGTTGTTTCTGGACCAAGTTTTGTTTCACGGACATCGAGAACAAATTCATTGATAGAAACGCTCGTAAAAAGATCATTTTCTACCAAACGAGCATTTAATATAACCGCATCTTCGAAATTGTACCCATTCCATGGCATGTATGCCACTCGCAGATTCTGACCAAGTGCCAATTCTCCATTCTCCATAGAGTGACCATCCACCAACACATCACCTCGCTTAAAACTCTGACCGCGAGATACGCGTGGATACTGGTGAATTTGAAGGTCATGGTTTGATCGTTCAAATGTGAGAAGTTCGTAGGTTTTTTTCTCTCCATTATCGTACATCACAGTAACATGTTTTGCATCTACTCACAAAACTTTTCCATCATGATCTGCCTGGACACAATACCCACTTTTGAGCCCAAATTCCAATTCATTTCCTGTCCCAACAACTGGGGATGAGGAACGAACAAGGGGGACTGCCTGACGCATCATGTTTGACCCCATTTCTGCACGAGTCGCATCATCATGTTCCAAGAACGGAATTAAAGATGTTGTTTCGGATACAATTTGTTTTGGAGAAACATCGATGTGAGTAATATCGCGGACATAGACAAGTGTTGCTTCACTATTTTGGCGAGCACCAAGACGTGTCTGTGAAAAATTTCCGTGTTCATCAATCGGAGAATTTGCTTCTGCGATGGTAAAATCACGTTCAACATACGCGTCAACATACTCATACTCATCAGTCACATATCCACGAACAAGAACTTCATCATTTTTATAATTTTTCTTCAATAGTTCAGCATGAGTTTTTGTCATGTGTACTTTTTCTGGAACTAAAACTTTTCCTTTTGCATCCAGGATGTCCTCAAGAGTTATACGATTGATAACTGATTTTCCATCATTTGGAACAAAATGAGACACTTTTCGATAGGGTGTTTGGATAAAACCATACTTATCAACACGCGAAAATGAAGAGAAATGGAGAACAAGACCAATATTTGGACCTTCTGGTGTTGCAATAGGACAGATACGTCCGTATTGTGTTGGATGGACGTCACGTACTTCAAACGATGCTCTTTCTCGAGTTAAACCACCAGGTCCCATGGCAGAGATTCGTCGCTTATGCGCTAATTCAGAAAGAGGGTTGCTCTGATCCATGAATTGTGACAACTGAGAGCTGCTAAAAAATTCTTTCACAACAGCTTCGACTGGACGATGATTGATGAAGCTTCTTGCTGTTGATTCATCAAGATTCAAGACCGTCATTCTATCTTTTGCAATTCGCTCCATACGAGCCAACCCAACCAAAAACTTCTCCTGAACAAGCTCACCAACAGAACGAATACGTCGATTATCAAGCCGATCAATATCATCTGGTTGTGCGGTTGGATCATCCATGTGTAACCTCATCAGATACCGGAGAGTTTCCACGAGATCCTGCGTAGAAATAAATCGACCATCACCATCATATGTACCTTTCACGCCAAGTTTTCGGGACATTTTTAGTCGCGCCACTTCTCCGAGGTCAAATCTTTTCTGATTGTAAAAGGTTGTTCGAAACAGATCCTCAACACGTTCATCAGTACCGAGATCTCCTGGACGAATAAGTTTGTAGAGAGAATGCCACGCTTCGACTTGATTCTTTGTTTTATCTTTTTCTAGGGAAGGTTGCAAAAAACGAGCCACCATTTCTTTATCCCCCTTAAAAGCACCTATAAGGTCAGCATCTTTTTCTAACCCAAAGGCTCGCAGGAGTGTCATAGCAGGCATTTTTCTTTTTTTATCAATACGTACAGTGATGACGCCCCTTTTATCAATAGAAAACTCAAGCCACGCCCCTTTTTTAGGTTTAATTTTTGCTGTATAAATGCCAGAATCTGCTTCAAATGAAATACCGTCGGCCTTGATGATCTGATGAACAACAACACGCTCAACGCCATTGATGATGAAAGTACCTTTATTAGTCATAAGAGGTATACCACCCATGAAAACAGTATCTTCTTTGATTTCTCCTGTTTCCTTGTTCAACATCTGAAGTTTCACACGAAGATATGATTCGTAGTTAAGATTTTTTCTTCGGCAATCTTTCGGACTATACCGAGGTTCTTCTAGCTCCATTCCCTTGAAATGTATATCAACTCTCTCTTCTGAAAAGTCTGTCACCGGAAAAACACTTTCCAGGGCTTCCTGAATTCATGAATCCAGAAATGCTTTGTAGGAATCAAGCTGTGCCGCAATAAGCTCCGGCATGTCTACAATAGAACGATCCTCCGTAAAAAAATGTCTCCCAGCACGAACATAGAGGGCTCCATGAGTTGCTTTCTCCAAACGAGGCATATGGTGCACTGGAGCACTAGTCACCAGAGAAGAAACAGAAGATTTTGTTGCAGATTTCTTTGATTTCTTTTCTGCACGGGCAGAAGTTTTCGGAGAAGATGGTACTGTTTTTTTCTTCTGAGGAACACTTTTTTTAGAAGCGACAGCCGTCTTTTTCAAAGATTTTACATCTTTCGCAGAAGACTTAAGAGGCGCCTTGGAAGCTGTCTTTTTAGCAGGCTTCGTATTCTTTTTCGCAGTCATAAAACAAAAAAAGGAGATAAAAGACACAGAAAAACCGCATAGCAGCTCTATGCGATAGACACGGACAAGTTATCTAATTGGTTCGTGCACGAAAATTCAGAAAAAATGTGATATGCGGGGAGTATAGTAAGGCTCTCCGTATTGTCAAATTTTTTTATAAATCGTCATCAGAAACAGCCTCAAGTGGTCGTACACCACGTACTATATGCTCATGCCCCGTAAACTCATCAGTGTGAATAACAACTTCAAAAACATTTCTCGGTATACGCCGAACAAGCTCAAGAACATCTGGAGGAACATTAGTAGAAGAGAGAGAGCCCGGATGTATACCTAAAATACGGCACAACACCAGAGATCGAAATGGACAGTTGCAGGTAAGACAACTAGCAGTATCGCACATTCAGTTACTTCTCGGGAAAGAACGGAGAGGTCAGGATGATGCGTATATATCTCACATAGTAAATATATTATAAATATAAATTTATTATGTAAAGATTTAGACTCTGGTAGTTCGATGCATTTCTTTGTTTATATGTACGAGCATATCGTAAGGAATGGTGCCACATTTTGTTGCATGCACTTCGAGGGCATTTGGTGCCCCAGGAATTTCACTTATAAAACACACTTCATCCCCTGGGGTAACCTGAGGGACGTGGGTGATATCAATGACACTGACATTCATCGATATTCTTCATACAAGTGGGCAGACGATATTTCCAATCATCATTTCACCACCAGAAGACAGCCGACGATCAAGCCCATCATTATATCCAATGGGAAGGACAGCAACTTTCATGACTCGTGTCACATGATATGTTCCATCATATCCTATGGTCGCACCAGGTTGCAATGTTTTTATTTGGACAATACGCGTCGTGCACCGAAGTGCGGGTAGAAGGTCTGGATGACCATACCCATAATATGCTAATCCCACTCTTGCATGGGCTATATCATCGTGAAGTGAAGTGGACTGTAGAAGTCCTCCAGAAGCATGAATATGTGTATACAGAAATGAAAATCAAGCAGACTGGAGAATTTTTTTTGTCGCACTAAAACTCGTGATCTGCTCACCGCTCACCAAGATATTATCGGGAGTTGAGAGATGAGACATAAGTCCAACAGTATTTTTGATAAGAGGTTGGAAATCTGTGAGGTCTAGATCCAGTATGCCTTCTCGATGCATGCCTGTATCTAGAAAAAGATGCAGTCGTATTTTGGAATATTTTCGTATGAGAGCTTTCCCATATTCAGCGCCAAAGACAGCATAATGAAAATTTTTTCTCAAAGGTACATCACGTGGATCAACATATCACATAATAAGTATATCTTCATCGTACCCATACTTTTCCAATTCGTATGCCTCATAGAGAGAGTCAACACACACAAATGGTACACGATAATCGAACAAAAGAGGTGCAATGGTCTTGATGCCATGACCATAAGCGTTACTTTTTAAAACGGGAACTGGTATGATATGTGAACTCCGTGAACGAAGATAGGAAAAATTATGATGCAGACGATCAGGAAAAATCGTAAGAACATTAAGGTGATGATACGCCATACTAGAAAGTAATATTTGGATATCTGATCACCCAACCTGTTTTCTGAAGCTTGGTAGGGTTGAGAGAATTTCTCTGAATTTCTCCCAGTGCAGGAACATATATTGGTTCTAAACCACTCGACGTACCCAACAGACTCCAGACTTGATTTACCGATGTCTCTACTCCAGTACCGACATGAAAGACTCATAAAATATCATTTTTGAGTACATGCATATTTGCAGCAACAACATCAAATACGTGGATAAAATCCCGAGTCTGTTCTCCGTTACCATAGATTGTAGGACGTTCTTGGATACGTATTTTTTCAAGAAAAATAGAAATCACCCCTGCTTCTCCCTGCGGATTTTGTCGAGGTCCATACACATTTGCATAACGCAAAATAGTGACAAGCGTTCCATGCTGTCTTTGATAAAAAGAAAGAAGCATTTCATCTGTGTATTTTGAAATTCCATATGGTGTTTCTGGGGAAGGAGTATGGTCTTCTGAATATGGCGGCAATCCACCAGAAAAGAGTGCTCATCCAGTCGAAGAAAACACTATACGATTACACTCATACTTCTTCATGAGATCAAGGATATGTATGGTTCAAAGAATATTTATGGAAATATCTTTCGCTGGATTTTTCATTGATTCACGAACATTAATTTGTGCCGCTAAATGAAAAACAGCACCCGGAAGAAATGTGCTAAATATTTCATCCATTCTGTCACGGTTTGTGATATCTGCTTCGCAAATAATAACGCGAGAATTATTGGCATGATGGACAATATTTTCTCTCAAGCCAGAAGAAAAATTATCAACTATACACACGGTATGGCCCGCATCAATACAGGAATCGACCAAATGTGATCCAATAAAACCAGCTCCCCCAGTAATCAAAATATTCATACTATGATATTAGGGGAAAAAATGAGAAAACAAGACGCGTATTTTTGGTCAAAAA
Source organism: uncultured Candidatus Peribacteria bacterium (assembly GCA_964413195.1). GTDB lineage: Bacteria > Patescibacteriota > Gracilibacteria > BD1-5 > JAGOOR01 > JAGOOR01. Next base: position 7,179 of record CAYPRD010000002.1, on the reverse strand, counting down.
TACTTTTATTCTGATTTCGAAGACGATTTCGTTTTCGTTTTTTTCGCCTTAGGTGTTGATTCCTTCTGAGGTTTAACTTCTTTGAGACGTGCAGATTTTCCATCTAATTCACGAACGTATCTGATATTTTTCCGATTCACTTTGTACTGTCGTATGATTTTTACACTTTCTACTGTAGGACAAGCAACAGGAAAAGTTTTTTCGATACCCAGTCCCGCTGCAACACGACGAACAGTATAGGATTTCTCACCATGGGTTTTCCCCCCAAGACGAATAATAACACCTTCAAATTTCTGAATACGGGATTTATCACCTTCAGTGATACGTTGAGATACTTCTACCTGCATACCGGTAGCAAGCTTTGGAAATTCTTTCTTTCCAGCAGCAAGGTTTTGGATGTGTGCAATAAGTTGTGAATCCATAAAAAAATAGTTAAAAGAAACGTTTATAATCGTACGATTGTGCCTCGGACTTAAATCGTCGCAAAAGTTCTAAGATAACACCAACAACGATAATCAGACCTGCTCCTGAGATAAGAAAATCAATTTGGGCAACATTCAGATAGGGAATATTGTTTGCTTTGAGAGAGTTATTGACCAATGTAGCGATATAAGGAAATGCTGCCACAAGTGCGATAAATAATCCTCCGAAGAAATTAAGATGATTCGAAACAGTACGGAGATAATCAGCTGTTTGACGTCCAGGGCGAATACCAGGTATATATCCTCCTCGCTTCTGTAAACTTTCTGAAATTTCTTTCGTATCAAAAGTGATAGAAAGGTAGAAGAAAGAAAAACCTACTACAAGAACAATAAATATACCAACAAACCACCACGTAGGAGAATTTGGATCAAATACCTGTACTAAGAGGCTCGCACCACTCTTCATAAATTGAGGCAATGAGGCACTTCGGAGAGTGAGGGCCTGTCCAATAATATAGGGGAATGTAACGAGAGAAAGTGCAAAAATGATTGGTATCATACCCGCCTGATTCACGCGTATTGGAAAATACGAACGCTCATCACGACCAGTACGAGTATACACAAGAGGAACTCGTCTATATCATTCTGTAAACCGGATAATAATGTATATAACCGCCAGTGTTGCACACAAAAGACCGATAAAAGGAAGTAACTGTCGAAGACTCTCTCCCACACCATTCCAAGTAACTGGAGCAAGTTGTGTAACGATCCGTGAAGGAACATCAGCCAGGACTCCAGCAAATATTATCATAGAAATACCATTCCCGATACCAGCTTCATTAATTTGTTCGCCAAGCCACATCAAGAAAACAGTTCCCGCAGTAATCACTGACATCATGAAAAGGAGATTCGTCCAATTTCCTGTATCAACAATTGGAGTCCCCTGAACAAGACTATTTAATAAAAGAATCATCCCATAACTCTGGATAAATGCCAGAGGAACTGTCAGTATACGAGTATAGGTGTTGATTTTCTTCTGCCCTTGCGCTCATTCTTTCTTGATTTCCTCCAATTTCGGTACCACAACCGTGAGAAGCTGAAGAATAATAGATGCATTGATGTACGGTGAAAGTCCCATGAGAATAATGGAAAAACGTTCCAAACTTCCCCCCATGAGTGAACTAAAAAACGCTAACCCTGGTTGGTCTGAAAAGACATTTCTCATACTCTCAAGAGAGGCTGGTGAAACGCCTGGCACTGGGATAACAGAAAGAAGCTTATACACAGCGATCAAAGCAAGTGTAACACCTATCTTCTTCTTCAGGCCCTGTGAACGGAAAAGTTGTTTCCAATTTGTCATACAAGACTATGCAACAAGATTAAGAGTTCCTCCCGCTTTTTCGAGTTCTGATCGAGCAGATGCACTAGCAGCATGTACAGAAAGGGTCACTGGAGTACTGATACTCCCCCCGGATAACAACTTCACACGATCTTTTGATCGGATATATCCTTTTTCAGCAAGGAGAGTAATGGAGATATCTGTATGTCCATTTTGTGCTAATTTTTCAATATCGCTCACATGTATGACAGCAAAAGGAACTTTCGCAGAGAAGGCACCTCCTCGAAGTTTTGGCAAACGCATATGAAGTGGTGTTTGTCCTCATTCAAAAAGGGGATGGATTTTTTTACCAGTACGAGCTTTTTGCCCTTTGCAGCCACGACCACAAAAGCCACCTTTACCAGATGAAGAGCCACGACCAAGTCTCTTGGAGCTTGTACGAGAAGAGGATCGAGGACGAATAGTAGCGTGATTAATCATAAATTAACGAGTATAAGATTTAAGGGCTGCCATGGTTGCATAAGCAGTAGTAATAATATTACGACCACCATGTCTTTTTGAAAGAATATTTTGACATCCCGCAAGTTCCAGAATACGACGTGCAGAACCTCCCGCGATAATACCTGTTCCTTCAGCCGCTGGATGAATCATGATGCGGACTGATTTAAATTTCTTTGAAACCTGATATGGGATAGTACCATTTTTCAGTGGAACTTTCACCAAATGTTTCTTGGCAGAATTGACAGCTTTTTCAACAGCAACAGAAACTTCTTGAGCCTTACCAAGACCAAAACCGACACGACCATTACGATCACCAATGGCAACCGCAGCACGAAATCGGAGCTGTCGACCACCGCGAGTAACTTTGGTAACACGTCCTACTTCGAGGAGTACCTCTTCAAATTCCTTTTTTACTGGCTCAAATCCAGACCCTCCTCGACGGTCATCTCTTCGACCTCCTCGACCTCCTCGTCAATTATCGCGAGGACGTCTTGGTGATTCAGGAGCAGTTGAGGCTTCTGGTGATGCTGGTACAGGTGTTGTGAGCTCTTCCGACATAGAAAAAAATTAAAATAATAATCCTGATTCACGTGCAGCATCAGCAAGAGCTGAGACACGACCAGTATAGAGAAATCCTCAGCGATCAAAGACGACATTTTTGATACCAAGATCTTGCGTTTTACGAGCAATCTCCGTACCAACTTGACGAGCATGATCTACTTTGTTGCCTTTTTTTGCTTTCATATCATGGGCGCTTGCCAGAGTTTTTCCTGTAGTATCATCGATAACCTGAGCATAAATATAGGCATTTGATCGATATACTGAAAGACGTGGGCATGCAGCTGTCCCAGAAAGACGAGAGCGGATGCGACGGTGACGAACAAGGCGTTTTTGAGATGAAGTATTCATAAAAAAAATTATTTAGCAGCAGTTTTACCAGCTTTGCGACGAACATATTCATTGCTATAGCGTATACCCTTCCCCTTATATGGTTCTGGAGTTTTAGTGGCTCGAATTTTAGCAGCAAACTGACCAACCGCTTCGGCATCGTGGCCAGAAATAGTGATAATATTTGGATTTTGTGCGTCAGGAACAACGGAGATATGAGCTGGGATCGTAAAATTCACTTTATGAGAAAAACCCACCGAGAGAGTCAACTTTGTTCCAGCAATTTCAACACGATATCCCACTCCTTGAATTTCAAGTGTCTTTGAGAAACCCTGACTTACTCATGCCATTTTACTCTTGATGAGAGCCCAAGAGAGTCCCCACTGAGCAAATTCTTTTCATTCAGAAACAGCGCTTGAAAGAACAAGTGCCTTTTCCTGTACGTCTACATTGACAGTAGATGGTACAATAAAATCAATTTTTCCTTTCCCCCCTTGGATAGATAGGGTATTTCCTGAAAGATTACAAGTAACGCCTTGAGGGATTGGTAGAGGTTTTTTAGCGAGTCGTGACATAGAAAGAATTAATAAATTTCTCAGATAACTTCTCCTCCAACATTGAGTGCTCGAGCTTCATAGCCAGTGATGACTCACTTCGGAGTAGAAAGAATATAGATACCGGTACCACTTCTGGATTTTTTAATAGCAGTTGATCCGACATAGACTCGTGATCCAGGAGTGCTCACGCGTCGAAATGTTGGTATTCTTCTGTTTTTCGAATCATCAAGTTTGATATGAAGAGATTTTTTGACATCCCCTTCCACAGCAAAGTCAACAATATACTTATTTTTACGGAAAATAACCAAGACTCTTTCTTTCAGAACAGAGTAAGGAAGAATAACGTGTGATTTTCCAGCAATGAGTGCATTGCTCAGAGAAACAAAAAGATCAGATATAGGATCAGTAGTCATAAGAAAAAAATTACCAACTAGATTTACGAACACCCAACATTTCACCACGATTGATACGCTCTCGGAGTTCAATACGAGAAAGACCAAAACGGCCAATCACTCCTCGTCGTCTTCCAGTGACAATACACTGTGAATACATACGAGTTGAGAAGGTTACTTTGTGCCCATTAGCTCGCTGACGAGCAGCACGAAGCTGACGACGGCGACATTTGGCGATGAGAGATTTACGAGTCATAGAAATTATTTATGAAATGGGAAGCCAAGAGCCTGTAAGAGAGTAAGAGAATCGCTGCTCGAGGTGCTTTTGGTGACAACAGTTATTTGGATACCATGAGTTTTGACAATATCATCTTGAACAATTTCTGGAAATAGTGTCTGCTCTCGAAGACCAAGGTTAAAGTTACCATCACGATCAACACTCTTTGGACGAAGACCCTGAAAATCACGAACACGTGGAAGCACAACGTGGATAAATTTCTCCAAGAAATCAAACATACGTTTCCCACGGAGAGTAACGGTAAGACCAACTGGGAGTCATTCGCGAAGTTTGAAATTTGAGATAGCTTGTCGAGATCGTGAGAGAACAGGTTTTTGACCCGTGATCAATGTGAGGTGTTTCTCAAAAAGAGAATAATCCTTCTGACCTCCAGTAACTAGCGAGCCGATACCCATATTGATAACAACCTTGTCGAGACGAGGAAGGGCATGAAGATTTTTCCCAAGCTCTCGAGCAAGCTGAGGGATGACAGTAGATGTATAGTGCTTTTGAAGTGACATAGTGAAATATTAATCGATAGTTTTGCTAGATTTTACAGAAATTCTTTGCGTCTTTGTTCATCGCTCAATACGTATACGGGTAGGCTTTTTAGTTGTTGGACAAACGAGCATAACATTGGAAACGTGGATAGGTTTTTCGAATTGAATCTTCTGACCTGGAGTAGTTCCTTGCTTTTTAACATGACGAGTCACCATATTGACTCCTTCTACAACAATCAGAGATTCCTGAGGAAATGTCCGAAGAACTTTTGCTTCGGTAGGCGTACGCTTTTCTACACCATCCTTATTTTTTACTACTCGAAAACGATCCTTTCCGGCTATGATGCGGACGGTATCTCAGGTGTGTATTTTCATTTTCTGCATATTTGGAGAGATATAAAAAACTTAAAGGACTTCTGGAGCTTTACTAATAATAGCTTTGAAACGTTTGTCAGAACGCAATTCTCGAAAGACAGGTCCAAACACACGACTTCCAAGAGGCTCACCTTTTTCATTCACAATCACACACGCATTATCATCAGATCGGACGGTAGAACCGTCAGCACGTTTGACCGGACGAGATGTACGAATGACAACAGCACGTACGACAGAGTGAGCTTTTACTTGTCCATCTGGGTCAGCATCTTTCACAGAGCAAACAATGATGTCGCCAACTCGTGCATATCGATGTCGGGTTCAACGTGGTATATTGAAACACAGAACCTCCCGGGCACCGGTATTATCAGCAACAATAAGTCGAGTTTCTTTTTGAATCATAGGAAAATTATTATGCAGCAGGATGGATAACGCGCCAGCAAACAGTCTTTGAGCGAGGTGCTGTTTCCTCGATAGTAACAACGACACCTTCCTCGAGAGGAACATCTGTATGAGCATGAAATTTGTTCGATACAGGGATGTCCTTGTTATATTTTGGATGACGATGATACTCAGTTACCTTGATGGTAACGGTTCCAGTCATTTTATTTGAGGTGACAACACCAGTTTTTGTGCGTGGCATAATTATGATTTATGAAGCTTAGTAAGATGGCGGGCAATATCGCGGCGAGCATTTCTTAATTTATGAACTTCTTTTAATTCACGGAGAGCATGTTTCATCTTGAGAGAGAAAAATTCAGCGCGAAGACTTCGAAGATCACTCTTTTGCTCACGAGGAGCAGAAGATGTTTTTTTCGATGGAGTTTTTTTAGTTGGCATAAATAAAATGATTAAGCAGCGAGGGCAAAAAGTGATGAACTATCAATGATAGATGTTTCTACAGAAAGTTTCTGTCCAGCCAGAGTAAATGCTTCTCGTGCGAGAGATTCAGCTACCCCATCAACCTCAAATAAGATCGTTCCTGCTGGAACAGAAGCGTGATAATATTCAACACCTCCTTTTCCTCAACCCATTGGGACTTCAAGAGCTTTCTTTGTGTACGGCTTATGAGGAAAAACTCGGCACCATACTTTTCCTCCTCGTTGAAGTGTATGAGCAATTGTTTTACGAGCTGCTTCTAATTCACGAGCAGTAAGGAATCCGGACGTCATTGCCTTCAGTCCAAATGATCCATGAGTCAGCATAAATCCACTGGTGGCAATTCATTTCTGAGTGCCTCTCATGGCTTTTCGATATTTTGTTCGTGCGGGTTGTTGCATAGTAAAAGAGAAATTAGTCGTTAGTCACGTCACCCTTATAAATCCAGACCTTTAAACCGATGATACCATAGGGTGTCAGGGCATGTTCAACGGAATAATCAATCGCAGCTCGGATAGTCTGTGTTGGAATATTTCCTTCTTTATACACTTCTCGACGAGCAATTTCCGCACCTCCGATACGTCCAGAAATACGGACCTTGATTCCTTTTGCTCCTTTCTCCATAGCCTTCATGATAGCTTGTTTGATAACACGACGGTATGGGAGACGTCTTTCGATTTGACGAGCAATATTATCACCAATAAGTGTCGCATGAACATCAGGATTTTTTATTTCTTTGACATCAACATGAACTTTTTTTTCAAAAAGTGCATGAAGCTTTTTTTGCAATTTTGTCATATTTTCTCCATTTTTCCCAAGCACAAGAGCAGTTCGAGAGGTGTAAATCACAACTCTGAGACCAGTATCACTGTGCGCAATAGTCACGTGTCCGACTGGAAGTCCTTTGAAAAAAGTACGGATAAGATCCCTGATAACTACATCCTGAGCAATAGCTCCTGTGTATTCTTTCTTATCGTAGTATCCTGTTGATGACCAAGAACGGGTGACTCCGATACGCCATGAGATGGGACTAACTTTGTGTCACATAG
>CAYPRD010000001.1:0-99148 GCA_964413195.1 uncultured Candidatus Peribacteria bacterium | reverse complement strand
CCATGATAGTAGAGTTCCAGAGTTTCTTTTCCGAGAAGTGTATTGCCGGAGAAAAAGGAAACGGTATAGGTATTTTTTCCTTCCACTAGGTTTCAAAATGCTTGCTTAACATTGTAGGAAAACTGCTGTGAGCGAGGATTAAAATTCTTGAGAGTATATTCATTGATAACAACTCTGGTTGTCCTATTTGGTGTTTTTCATGAAATTTCAAAAGCGGCATTGCTTGTAAAAATTGGAGTTTTTCCTTCAGGCCTTTGAATGAATTTGAGCTGTTCTCGTGTATCTTTTTTCAGAGTTGTCACGTCTATTTGTGCTTCTGGAGATCAACCAAATCGGTATCCAAGATTAAAAACATTGGTATAAAAAATACTTTCTGTTTGAGATGTTTTTTGCTCTGTTATTTCTCACAAGAATATATTTTCTTGAGATTTCAGAGAAGAGTCTTTTGTGTCGATTTTTTTCAAGATGTCTTCAAATATTGCAAATCGCAAATCGCGGGGAACAGTCTTTGTATTGAGAAAAACTCCATAAAAAATAGGTCGTATATACGGATTATTCTCAACAGTGGAATTTCCCGGAGTGTCACTCAGAGTAATATCCGCATCAATAATATCTTCTAATTCATCATGAGAAGGGGAAAATCCGAGTCGTACTTGATCGAAGTAAAATTCGATAGATTCTTCTCTATATCGTGGATTTTTTCTCAGAAGAAAGGTTCTTTTTTTATCATCTTGCGAGATAAAGATATAGGGACCACTGGAGTTGGCTGTCAAGAAATCAAATGTATCTTTCTCTATGTTTTCCACCTCTTTCTGGGAAAAAATTGGGATAAAGAGCGTGTCAATGAGAGTAACATCATTTGCCCTAAATCGGAAAACTATATCGCCTTTGTCTTCTTCGACCACGACCATGTCAAGATGTGTCTGGAGATTTTCATTTTTCCCACGTTCATCGTAGAGTCAGTAAGTGCTCATGATATCCTGTGTTGTTATGGGGCTTCCATCACTCCAAAGGGCACTTGGTTTCAGTGTACAACGAACCACTGGAAAGGTTTCCAGGCTACAAGTTGCCAGATCAGAAACGATTCTATTTTCTATTGGAGAAAAAGAGAGGAGAGATCGGTAGAGAAAACTCAGGACAACTTCATTGGTGTTATTTTCGATATCAGGATTCACAGCTAAAGGGTCGAGCACTGGCTCTGGACCTATAATTCCAATATTTATTGTTCATCCGGGAAGCGGGTATTTTTCAGCATCGTGGTATACATAGAGGACAATAATATGTGCGAAAAGTACGACACAAAAGAATCCAACGAGATACAAAAGATACTTTTTTATTTCAGAATATATACTCATACCGATGAGAATAAGGGATTATGACAGGAATGTCACAATGCAGCTCACGACAAAAACGCAGCCTACGATAATTGTGAGAATATGGAGCGTTTTTGCTGGTCAACGTCGTTCAATAGGTGCCTGAAGAGTATTGGTGCTGGATACATTGAGGCCACCATCACGAACCTGAAGAAGTACGAGTACAATAAGGGCAATAGCCGAAGAAAGTGTAAGAATCATCATAATCGTCAATATAAGACCTCGAGAGTCTAATAAAAAGTCTTTTTTTTGCAATCTTTTTTGCATTTCAGAAGCATATATGGCATCATGTTCGCATGAGATATATCTTCTTTCTGCTTTTAGGATACTGCACCTCTCTTTTTTGACAAGGATTTACCGGAGATATCGGACGTCCGAGCTATACTTTCCCGGTGGATGAGATATTTCCAACACCACGCAAACTTCCCGGAGAAAAAGGTATTGATAATGTTGTTGATTATATCGTTGCCATGATTCCTCTCCTCACAACATTGATGGCGGTTGGCGCGGTCTTGATGGTGGTCCTGGGATGATTTCAAATGGTTTTGTGAGGAGCAAATTCAGAACAAACAGAAAAATGAAAGAGTATTATCAAAGATGCCCTCATCGGTATTATCTTTGGTCTTCTCGCCTACATTATCATCGTTACTCTATGAAATATATTGGATATATAGCCTTCTTTGTCTTCCCTGTGTATGCCGGATTAGACAATATATTCCAGAGTAATCATGGACTCCCTGGTGAAAGTGTTGACCCTGGGGCAGGAGAATCGGGTATTGCACGTTTCTTTGAGTCTGTTGTGACTATGCTCCAAGATATTACTGCCATTGCCGCGGTTATTGGTATATGTCTGGTCGGAATCATGTACATTATGTCGCATGGAAATGAGGAAAAAACTGAGTGAGCCAAGAAATACCTCATCGCTATTTTGGTGGGAGTCATCATCGCTCTGACTGCTTGGGCTATGATAGCACTGATTGATCTTATCCCTACTACTATTCGTTTTTAGTATGAAACGCTTGTTTTTCATTGCTGTATTCTTCTTCTTTCCTTTATTTGCGGATTTGCAAAATTCTTTGACGGGGGCAGTAGAGGAAACGATGCCACAAGTGAACACCACTCAAACGAAAAATATTGATTATGCCTCTCTGGCACGAGAGATTCAATTTTGGATTTTTATTTTTATAGGAGTTATATCTGTGGCCTATATTCTCTATATTGGTGCTAAACTTTTATGGGCACCGGGAAGTACAGAAGAAATCACAGTAGCCATGAAATCACTTGCCTACATCATTGTCGGTCTTGCCCTTATACCGTTCGCATATTTTATTATCCAATTTCTTATCAACATACGATTGTAAATATGAAAAAATTTCTCCTTCTCTTCTGTGTGTTTTTCTCGTTTTTCTCCCTCTCCTTTGCTGATTGTGTCTTTAGTGGTGGGGATATCCGTGAAGAATTCAAAAATTGTAATCCCGACATTGGTGTTAAGTCAGATGAACGACTGAATCTCGATGTAGTAGAGGAAAATTCTGATTTTCGGACTATTGTTGCAACGGTTATACGTCGAGTCCAGATTATTACCAGTATTTTGGCAATCGGGTTTCTGGTCTGGGTAGGACTTATGATGGTACTACCTGTTCGTGCTGAAGCAAAAGAACAATCCAAAGCAAAAATCATTTCCGTACTTCTCGGCTTTCTTTTCATGATTGCTGCCACAATTATAGTGAATGGTCTTATCAATATCTTGTATGAAGTATTTCGTTAAGTCATCGCCATTGATTTTTATTCTCGCCTTTCTGGCAATGCTTGGGGCTCTTGTTTGATTGCAAGCACTTTTCGGCACAGTTCGTTGGTACAATGAGAGTGAGGAACGGTATGAAAGATTGCATAAAAATCATGTATATTCAGCGGCCGATACTATCCGCGTTACTATCGGCTCCCCGTTGCCTACACCATCAATCCAGGATACTTCACCAGCCTTTTTTCTTCCGCCAATTTGAGAAGAATCAACATTTATGAGTCCTGTTCAAACATCTGTTGTTCCGGAATGAAGTCAATTCCCCTTCGGATACAAAGCAACTCTTGATGTGATTTTGTGATGAACGTACTTCCGTGATACGCTCTGGGAATTTCCCCTTCGTGTTGATATTGATCGTGCGAGTCCACGTGGACAAATGGCAAATGGTTCGGTTATGATTTCTGGTAAAATAAAAACACTTTCTGAAATGTCGAAAGTTTTAGTCCATGAATTGGGCCATATGATTGATATATATTTTTTGAAGAAAAAAGGTTTGCAGGCCGATCCCTCAACACAATTTTATAAGATTTCTTGGTCAGAGCCCACTATTATAAAACGGGGTATATCTGCGGCATCTTTTGTTTCTGGATATGCGATGACCAACCAATATGAGGATTTTTCAGAAAGCTTCACCTTCTACATATTTCATAATAAAGAATTTCTTGCTCGGGCAGAAAAAAATACTCTCCTAAAACAAAAATATGATTTTTTTAAAAATACGCTCTTTTGAGAAGCGTTTTTAGGAACTGAGTATGAGAAAGATGTTATCCCAGCAAGTATTTGGGACACAACAAAAATAGCTCTTGTTTCTCAGAGTTTACCAGAACTTTTCTCCTTATTTTCGCGTTTCTTGAAATATAGTTAAAGCTATTTTCCGTACATGAAATTCATATTGAGGTGGCATGCCTCATCTTCTGTGGAACATGTATATATTCTGCCAGGAATGCGTATATCAATATAGTGTTGGCGCGTTACTCGGAGAGTATTATTGGTAATAAGGAGGCTCATTTTTTTTATTTGTTCCGCTCCGTTTGTTAATTGGGCTATATAGGAAGTTCATTCACTCAGAATATGGAGTTCCTTTTCTTGTTCGTAGAAAGAGAGTTTTTCTATATTCTTTTTCATATGCATACTCCATGATTCTATAATAGTTGATATGGCTTGCATATCTTCGGGTAGTATGGGTGTTTTTTTTGCAATATTCGTATCTTGCACGAGATGAAAAATGGATATTTTTGGTACCTCTACTTCTGCAATGTCGGGTATGAGTTGTCCATTCTCTGTGAGAAGGAATACCTCTTCTCCTATATATGCCCTGTATGCCGCAGGAAATGAAGTAATGGTTACGCGCATCCCATCAGGAATGAGGAGTGTTTTCTCGACAGATGCTATATGGCGTATATTTCCAGAGAGAGCATCAAAAACTTCTTTTGTTGATATAGAAAATATATTTTTCCCAGAAAAATCAGCTACTAATGACTCAATAGCTGATCGGTCAAAGACGGGTTCAGGCTTGAGAACAATCTCGATCTTATCTGGATGAAGGGAGAAGAATGGAGTAGCAAATATCACAAAAAGGAGGACGATGATCATTCCCGCTCAAAAAAGCCATCCAACTGTCCGAACATAGTTTTTTACCCATTTTAAGACAACAAGACAATATTCGTGCCAGGGTGTTTTCTTTTTTCGCTCTTTGAGAAATTCTTCTTCTGGAGCAGAATATATCTTTGTGGAGATGTGCCATTGTGGTCATTCCTCTTTTTTTCCTGATATTTTTGGGAGACGAAATTTCACGCCGACATAATATCGGAAACAACCAAGATGGCAAAAAAGTTCTTATGCCTCCATTTAGAGCGTTTTTACCACGTTTTTTAGCAATATTTCTCGGTCAGCAGGAAATTTCATATTTTCGAGTAATGCGACAACCGATGCGAATATCTGATATTGTCCCCCATCATAGACGAAACTATTTCCAGTGAATTGAATTGGATCAAATTGGGCAAACATGCCTTTAAAGGGAGTATTTTTTGGTACAATGGGGACAATGCCGGCCAAAATACACGCGGTAATTCTTGATGGACTTGTGTGACTATCAGAAACGAGAAAATCACATCCAGAGAGGAAATCATTATCAAAGTCAGATACGCTCACAATAAGTGGGCTCTTTTTTGGTATTTTTCCGGTAATAAAAACCGCTATACCAAGATCAGCGAGTCATTGTATAACAAAATCACGCGTTTTACTGTCGTGCAGATCGATGCAACACACATATCGTGTATTTTTCGGAAGTTTATAGCGCGTCAGAAGAGTTTTTTTGGCAGTATTTTTTTGAGAAATGATGCGCTCACTTCGAGCAAGGGAATAGTCTGTGGATGTCATATATGCTCATCCTAACAGACATTTTTTATGAGTGCAAAATATTTACATCCTTTTTTCTCTTGACAGAGCTAAGGTTTGATCGATTTTATCCTTTTACTCTCTGAATCCTTTTTGTTGTATTTCTTGCACGACTTCCGGTCCTCCACGTCGCTCTATTTTTCCGTCTTGCATAAGGATCACCTGGTGAATGGGCATTTTTTCCAATATTTCAAAGTAGTGCGTGATGATAATGATACTTCTTTCTGGTCCAGAGTACTCAGCGAGCATCTGTGCAACTAGCTTGAATGCATCCAGATCAAGTCCAGAATCGATTTCATCCAAGATGATGTATGTTGGCTCCAGAAGTCGGAGCTGGAGCACTTCGAGTTTCCTTTTTTCTCCACCACTAAATCCCACATTTAAATCGCGTTGTAAGAATCACTCGGGGATGTCGCATACTTCTAACATGGGCTTAATGAAGCGTCCAAAAAGCATCGGAGAGAGAGGTGGTGTTCCTGGAGCGAGTCGGGGAAGGTGTAAATTATAAATTGTTCTCAGATATTCCACCACTTTGATACCCTTGATCTCAGGTATGTGCTGGAACGAGAGAAATATTCATGCTAATGATCGTTCCTCAGGAGTCATCGCGAGAAGATCGTTGTTATCCAGAGTGACTGTTCCGTGAGTAATCGTATATGTTGGGTGCCCCATGAGAATACTGGCTAATGAGGATTTCCCTGAGCCATTTTTCCCCAAAATACATGTATTTTCTCCTTTTTGTAAGGTGAGAGTAATATCATGAAGAATTTCTACTTCTCCTACCTGGGCGTGAAGTCATTGTATGCGCAGCATGTGGCTATACTATTGGAAAGACTGATAAATCAACTTTTTTCTCCATTGCCTTTACCGGTTTTCTCATAGGATATGTTTCATGCTCAAAAAAGTGCTTGTGTGACTCTCCGGAGGTGTAGATTCGGCTGTCAGTGCTTATCTTCTCAAAGAAAAGGGCTATGAGGTAAGTGCTGGTTTTATGATTAATTATCTTACGGATGATGACTCGTGCCCCACACGTATCGATATGCAGATGGCACAACAGGTGGCACATTTTCTGGATATCCCTTTTTTTACGTTTGATTTTCGAGAAGAGTATGAGAAACGAGTCCTGGATTATCTTGTTTCATGATATGCTTCGGGTATTACTCCCAACCCTGATGTGTTTTGTAATACATGGATCAAATTTGATCTTTTTCGAAAGGAAGCACTTTCCTACGGATATGACCTGGTAGCAACTGGACACTATGCTCGTATAGAAAATGATACTCATGGTATATACCGACTTTTCCGAGGGGTGGATATGACAAAAGATCAGAGTTATTTTCTCGGAGCCCTTCATGGTGATCAATTACAACAGACACTGTTTCCTCTGGGCGATCTCCTCAAAACTCACGTACGACAGATTGCACGTGATATAGGTCTCCCAAATGCGGAGAGAAAGGATTCTCAATGATTGTGTTTTATAGGGAAAGTGGATTTTTCTGAATTTTTGAAACAACATATACCACAAAAAAAGGGTCCTATTTTGGATACTCATGGTAAGTGCATTGGGGAACATGATGGAGCCTTTCAATATACTCTGGGTCAGAGAAAGGGAATCGCTGTTGGATGAGGGCCAGCGCTCTATGTAGTCGCGAAAGATGTCGATAAGAATAGCATCACTGTTGCATACGAAGATGATCCGAATTTATTCTGTTCACAATGTCTTTTGCGGAGTGTGAATTGGTTGGAAGAAAAATCTCTTCCATTTCGTTGTTTGGTACAAATCCGGTATCGTCAGGCCCCTCAGAGATGTTTTGTACAAAGAAATACACAGTGAGATCTAGAACTTGTTTTCGAAGAGCCTCAACGTGCGGTAACGCCAGGGCAAGTAGCAGTACTCTACCAAGGCGATCAGGTGCTCTGATCAGGTATTATTGGACTCCGATAGCTGTGAGGGCTATTTTTGTCCATTCTTCCCAGATTGTCTCAGGATTTTGCATCATTATGTGAAGTTCATCGGGTGTATAAAACCCTTCATTCACAACTTCTTCGCTGCCAGTGGCCGTGAGAGAGTCGGTGGTGATAACATAGAGGACTCCGATATGGACTTGGCTCACTTCATCCTTTTCACTATTGATATAGCCGATTGGATCGACAGAGAGTATTTTTCCGTGGAGGGTAATTTCTTCTTCGAGCTCACGAATCAGGGAATCAGCGAGAATATCACCTGTCTCATCCTCTTTTTCGATATGACCACCGATACCACATGCCCATTTCCCAGCGAGGCGCGTCTCGTGCGCTTCTGTGCGTTTATCTCCACGTTGGTAGGCAAATATCTTACCTTGCGTATTGCGAATAATTGCATAGGAAATAGGCTGTTTCATCGTGAAATCCATCTCCGCATCGCCCCTGCGGGTGTAAGTATAATTTTCGAGGATAATCTTGCGAAGATCATTGTCTGCATGCGGAATAAATCCTTCTGGATGAGACCCAGTTGGGAAGAGTGCTCTGTTTGGTACGGTGACAATAAGGGTATCGAATTTATTCATAATTTGAAATGTATAGGTAAATGAGGAAAAGTAAACCTATAAACCCTGCTCAATCGGAAATCCCTGATTTTGGAGCATATTTCTGAGATATTTTCCTTGAAGCCTTCCAACGCAAAAATGGGTGTGGTAGTGTTCGATACTCCTCGTATCTCTGTCACCATCATTTATCGTTTCTCGGGTAAAGGAAAAATATCCTCTTTCGCCATAAAATTCTTTTATCCATGAATGAATGCTCTCCATCTCTGCCCACACTTCTGGAGCAAATTCACTGGCATGTATGTGATGTTCATAGGGGACGGCCATAATGTGATCTTTTGTTCCTGTGTAGGGGAATTTATTTTGGATAATGAACCAGTGTTTTCCTCTCCAGAGGATCATATCTTTCTGTTCTTCTAAATTACAAAAAGGACATCCTTCTTTTCCAATCATTTTCCTTTCTCAGAGGATTTTTTTGTATTCGTCGCGAGTGCCAATGTGAGTCATAATGAATATGAATTAGATTCCGAGAAGCCTCTTCAAATCAATCTCTTCGAGGTTATCAATTTTCTCCACAAATGTGTCATCATGACTTACCATGATAATACCACCTTGATAGTCGTTGAGTGCTTCAGCGATGACAGGTAGATGACGGAAGTTGATATGGTTTGTTGGTTCGTCGAGGATAAGGAGGTGTGGTTTTTGAAGAACAAATCGAGCATAGCAGAGGAGTCCTTTTTGGCCTTCTGAGAGAGCGTAAATGGGATTTTTGAGAAGATCTCCCGTGAGAAGAAATTGTGCTGCGACTTTATAGACGTCTTGATCGGTACATTCGTCCGTGGCTGAGTGGAGAGAATCCCACACTGTCATATTCATATCGAGTGCATCAAAGTCCTGACTATAGTAGCCGATAGAGACTTCTGGTGTGATAACGGCATCTTCATCTTTTCCGCTCGTGAGTCGTTTGAGGAGGGTTGATTTACCGATACCATTTGGCCCCTTGAGAATATAGCGCTCGCGTTTTTTTACGGTAAGAGAAAATGGAACATGGACGACGTCGTGTGTGAGTGGGCTCATGAGACTGAGGCTGTTGATTTGTACGATTGGTCCAATAAGGTTTGGGAATTCTATGATAAATTTTGGAATCGTTTTGTCGTCTTTGCGTACAGCGACTTTGTTCTCTTCTGCTTCAGCGACATCATCTCGCATCTTGCTGGCAAGTTTTCGCATTTTCCCTCCTTTGTTGCTAAAGAAATTGATTTTATCCTTTGAATCCTGGATTTCTTTCTCCATGCGGGCATTTTGCTGACGTTCTTTCTCGATTTGAGCAGCGATTTGTTCGATGACATCATAGTAGTTTCCCCAGTATTGTTCGACCGTTTGTCTCTGGACATTGAGGTAGAGGACACCATCCGTAAACATATTGAGAAAATCCGCATCATGCGAGATAACCACCACTGTTTTTTCGTACCCAAGGATAAAACTAATAAGATGACCTATTCCGGCAGTATCGAGATTATTGGTTGGTTCATCCAGGAGGAGAATATCTGGTTCCTGGATGAGGGCGTGTGCGAGGAGGAGACGAGCCTGCTGTCCACCTGAAAATTGTTTGAGTGTTTTGTCAAGAGGGGCTACGAGATTTACTTCTGAGAGGACATCGGCAATTTTTCGTTCGAGTTTATTGTCTGGATGTTTAAATGCTGTTGCAAAATATTCCTTGACTGTGAGATACATCTGATCTCGAGGGATAACCTGACGCGCTATGGCAACAGTTTTTCCCGGGACGAGGTTCATTTTGCCTGACTGGAGCTTGAGTTCTCCCATAATGAGTTTGAACATCGTAGACTTCCCGGCACCATTTTGACCCATGATAGTAATCTTGGTATTTTCTCGAATGGAGAAACTGGCTTCATTGAGAATGACTCGTTTCCCATCATTAAAGGAGAAACTGGCTTTATCGAAACTGAGAATGACAGGAGAGGCGTAGGACACGCTGAGAGTATAGAGAAACGCATCAGAATGCAATATCTCTCCTCTCAAAAATACCTATATCGAGAGGGTTTTTACAGCCTTCATTATTCCTGCACCATCAAACCCGCAGTCCGCATAGAGCTCCGCGGGAGTTCCGTGATGTATGTATGTGTCGGGTATACCAAGACGAATAACTTCTGCTGAATAATTATTATTGACCATAAATTCGAGTACAGCAGAGCCCATGCCACCCATAATACACCCATCTTCTATAGTGATGATTTTTTTGAATTTCTGGAAAATAGTATGGAGAAGTTTCTCGTCCAGTGGTTTCACAAAACGTAGGTCGTAGTGAGCGGGGAAGATATTTTCTTTTGCTAATTCGGCACATGCTTTTTGCGCAAAATTTCCTGGGTGCCCAATCGAGAGAAGAGCAACTTCTTCCCCCTCTGTAATACATCGACCTGTTCCGATTTCTATGATTTCAAAAGGTGTTTTCCAGTCAATCATGACACCATTGCCACGAGGATAGCGGATAGAAAATGGCCCCATATTATCTTTTTGAGAAGTGTACATAAGATTGCGAAGTTCTGATTCATTCATGGGTGCTGTGACAATCATATTTGGGATGCAGCGCATGTAGGCTAAATCGTAGGCTCCATGATGTGTTGCTCCATCAGCTCCTACGAGACCTCCTCGATCGAGACAAAAAATGACATTGAGATTTTGAAGAGCCACATCGTGAATGACTTGATCGTATGCTCTTTGCATAAAAGACGAATAGATGTTGCAGAATGGTATCATGCCTTGCGTTGCAAGACCTGCTGAAAATGTGACTGCATGTTGTTCAGCTATACCGACATCAAAGGCTCTTTCTGGCATCGCTTTCATCATGATATTGAGCGATGAGCCTGATGGCATCGCGGGAGTGATCCCCATGATTTTTGGATTTTTTTCAGCGAGTTCGACAATGGTATGACCAAAAACATCCTGATATTTCGGAGGTTGAGGAGTAGCAGAAATAGGTTTTAAAATTTCTCCTGTTTCTTTGTTAAATACGCCAGGCGCATGCCAGGTTGTTTCGTTTCCTTCTTCTGAATATTTGTAGCCTTTTCATTTTTTTGTGAGCACGTGCAGAAGTTTTGGTCCAGGAATATGCTTGAGATCATGAAGTATTTTTGCAAGACCGACAACATCGTGTCCATCAACGGGCCCAAAATAACGAAAATGGAGTGATTCAAAAAGATTACTATTTTTCATCAGGATTCCTTTGAGGCCCTGCTCTGTGTGTTCGAGAAATTCTTTTGTTACGGTTCAGAGTTTGCCGATTTTATCAAAGAGATCACGGATTTCTTCACGAACAAAATTGAATGTGTGAGAGGTCGTGATTTTCGTGAAATAGTCACGCAGAGCACCAACGTTCGGGTCGATACTCATATTGTTATCATTGAGTATGACCAAGAGATTTGCGTTTTGAGATCCTGCATTATGGAGTCATTCAAATGCAAGACCAGCGGTCATCGCCCCATCTCCTATAACGGCGATATGCTGTCTGTTTTTGACTCCACTGTAGTGACTAGCAACAGCCATCCCAAGAGCAGCAGAAATAGAAGTTGAGGAATGCCCAACGCCGAAGGTATCATACTGGCTTTCACTTCTTTTTGGGAAACCAGAAATACCTCCTTTTGTCCTATTGGTGTGAAAGACTTCTCTGCGCCCAGTAAGAATTTTGTGACCGTATGCCTGATGTCATACATCCCATACGATCTGATCGTCCGGAGTGTTGAAGACGTAGTGTAGAGCAACGGTTAATTCTACTACACCGAGGCTCGCGCCGAAATGACTATTCCCAATTTCTGAGATCACATCGATGATGTATTGTCGGACTTCCTGGGATATAGTGGGGAGATCGTCGAGAGAGAATTTCTCTCGCATATCAGCGGGGTAGTGTATTTGAGAGAGCAGGGGACCTGCTTTTGATAACGCATAATGAATTTTGCAAATTATGGCCATTTTCCCCTCAATGCAAATGGATTTTGTAAAATTGCAAGAAGTACCGATATCTTTTCTTGATTTTGATTTGAAAATGGAGAATATCCAGATGTATATGAAGACAAGCCTCTTTGATTACGATCTTCCTCCTGAGAGGATTGCTCAGGCCCCGATTTCCATACGAGACCAATCCCGGCTTCTCACTCTCTGGAACGGCATATGTGAAGAAAGAATATTTTATACTATCACGGATTTATTTCGTCCTGATGATATCCTTGTTATCAACGATACTCGTGTTATGCCAGCACGTATCAGATGACAGACGATTCTCCAAAATGGAAGAAAAAAAGATGTGGAATGTCTCTTTCTTCGCAATACCGCCGCGGATATGTGGGAGATCATGTGTTTCCCAGGAGAGAGACTCAAGATCGGACGAACAATTATTCTCGAAAACTGAATGACGCTCGGGGTTGTCGGGGAGACATACGCAGGGAGGTTCGTCCGAGTTCCTGTGCCTCATCACGAATGGTTGGAAGTCCTCCAGAAATATGGTGAAGTCCCGCTCCCGCCCTATATCACTGAACATCTTGCTAACTCTGAACTCTATCAGACCGTCTATGCGAAAAATCTCGGCTCTACCGCAGCACCCACAGCAGGTCGCCACTTCACGCCTGAGCTTCTCGAAAAAATCAAAAATATGGGCGTCAAGATTGCCCACGTCACGCTCCATATAGGCCCAGGAACATTTAAACCCATTTATGAAGATGATGTCACGCAATACCAGATTCACTCTGAATTTGTCACTATTCCGGCCGAAACTCTTGATCTTCTGAAAAACCGAAAGGGGAGAGTGATAGCCGTGGGTACGACCTCTCTGCGCTCACTCGAATCCTACGCAGCTGGTAAACTCCAGGAGCAAGCCTACGGCGTTTCGGGTGATACGAATCTTTATATCACGCCGGGCTATGAATTCCAGCTCGTCAATGTACTCATTACCAATTTTCATGCACCACGCACGTCACTCCTCGTCCTCGTCGCTGCTTTTATGGGATTAGAAAACATGAAAATCGCCTACCAATATGCCCTCGACCACAACTTCCGATTTCTCAGTTTTGGTGATGCTATGTGGGTGGAAAATATTTAATAATAAAATTGTATTAATTATATTATATTTTATAATATACTCATGAATGAAAGCAATATTGTTTATGAATATCACATAAATGCTGAAACTGATGGTAAAAGGCGTGTTGATATTTATGATGAACAAGGCTCAGAACTAGGATATGCCATCTTTTCATATGATGATCCTACAGGTGTCCTGGAAATATTTTTCTATGAAAACACTGCTGAATGTGGGGATTTTTGAGTTCCACTCTTTGATTTTTTTGATCGTGAGTATAGCCCAACTATGATCATAGGTGAACTTGCTTTTGATAATGAGCGTATTTTCAGAAGAACTTTATGAGGGAGAAAGAACTTTTTCCGTACTCCTATAGGGAGGGTGTGTGGTCGGTTTTGATATAAAATCGTTCATGAATTGAACATTGATTGAGAAAGGCCTCGATTCTGTGTTGAATATGGTGACTCATAAAAATTCCCCTGAGGGAATTTCGATGGAAAATCTTTCTTGGCAGGGCGGCTCAGAATCGAACTGAGATCAAGGACTTTGGAGATCCCTATACTAACCATTGTACTACCACCCTTCACGATATGTGCTTGGGCATTGTAGAAAGAGTACTCAAAAAAACAAGCCCTCTAATGGGCTTGTTTTAACTTCCTCAGAAAAGAGAATACTAAATCGAATATCGCTTAAATGATGTAAGAACATCTCCACCAAGAAACTGCTCTATTGTTTGATCAGGATTGACGACAAAAGGTTGTGTGAGAAGTGTTCCTTCTTCGACAAATTTTTTCATTTTCCCTTCTAGGATATTTGCGAGGATATTCTCTGGTTTACCAGCATTTTTTGGGTCCTGTTTCATAGTTTCCATTTGTACTTCACGTTCATGAGTGACAACATCAGCAGGGAAGTCTGATACACGCAAGGCGTTGGGATTGGTTGCAGTGACATGCATGGCAACCTGTCGTACTTTTTCCTCATCAGTTCCAGCGTTTGCTGAAACGACTGCAGCGACCTTGTTATTTGAGTGCACGTAGCTTCCGATCACGGGTCATTCGATCACATCCAGGGGTCCGAAAACAACGTTTTCACCAGTCTGTTGGATGATGTCTGACATACGAGGTGTGAAAGCTGATTTTGTTTCCTCAGGGTTACCGGTTTTTACGAGAACTTCCATGAGTTCAGCAATGAAATTTGCAAAATTATCTGTACGAGCAACAAAGTCTGTTTCACAGGTAAGAGAAGCAACGTAGGCTTTGTTTCCAATATTTTTGATCTGGATGCGACCTTCTTTTGTTGCATTTTCAGCACGTTTTCCTGCTTTTGCGATACCTTTTTTTCGCAATTCATCGATCGCAGCTTGGATGTCTCCGCCAGTTTCTTCCAGAGCTTTTTTACATTCTGTGATAGAAACCCCGGTAGCGTCTCGGAGTTCTTTGATAAGTTCGAGAGTAATAGTAGTCATAGAGGATGATTAGTGGTAGATATTATGCTGTTTCTTCTGGGGTTTCTGTCTTTTGTGCTGGACCCTTTGCGATCTTTTCCGCAACAGTTTGTCGAGCACTACGTTTCATAGAGGCAGCGAGTTCTCCTGTGACAAAGGAAAGTGACTTGAGATTGTTGACGTTTCCTGGTACAAAGTAATCACAGAGTTTTGGTTGCCCAGTAGTACCAAGAATGGCAAATACGGTAATGCCCAAAACATTTGCTTCTTTGATTGCCTGCAGTTCATAATGTCCGTCAATGACAAAGATTCCATCCGGAGCCTTTTTCATTTCTTTGATACCTTCATATCGCTTTTTGAGACGGCTGAGACGGGTCATAACCATTGCTTTTTCTTTCTTGGAAAGACGGTTGATTTCACCTGTTTCGATATCCTTCATGATTTTGTTGTACTCACGTACTTGGCGTTTGATGGTATTGTAGTTTGTGAGAAGCCCTGGAACCCATACCGAAGTGATGCAGGAGTGTCCTGTTTTTTCTGCTAAATCTTGTGCGATTTTTTGTGTTTGAACTTTTGTCCCAACGATAAGTAAATCTTTCCCAGATTTGCAAAATTCCTCGAGGGCTTTTTGCATCTCGATGAGATGTGATTCTGTTTTTGTAAGATCAAAAACATGGATACCATTTTGAACCCCGTGAATATAGGGTTTCATGGCAGGAGACCAATGGCGGGTGTCACTACCGATGTGGACTGCATTATGCAGCATGTCTTTAATGAGAGACATAGAAAAAAATAAAAAATAATCCTTAAACTTTGAATACCATAGCCGGAAATTGAGGCTCTAATTTTTCATTCTTAGAGAGGAAAATTCCGTAGATAATTCCAAAGCGGGTCACTCATTTTCCGAGTGACGAGCGCAGTATATCGAATCTGGTTTTTTTGCAAGAAAAAAGCCTCTTGTGAAGGCTTTTTATTTCTTATCGACAAAATACTTTGAGGGTTTCGGTTCCGGCATCACAATTTTTCCCTTTCATACTTCGTCCATTATTTGTGGATCGAATATCTGCGTAGTTATCTGTTGCATCAGAAAGAACGGCGGTGCATCCTACGGGACATTCTGGTGTCTCGCACCACTCACCAAAGTTGTCTGTTGTACAAAATCGAAATCCACTACATTGTGTCGCCACAGCACAGGCGTGACTATTACATGATTGTGCATTGATTGGTTTTGCTGTCCCAGTACAATATGCATCAGCTACAGTTATTCCAAGATTATTTCGACATTCTACGGTGCGGTATTGATTTCCTCCACCACAGCTTGCTGAACATGTCCCATAGCTTCCTGTATACCACGCATAATTAGTACATGCCTGCGTATTACATGATTGGATATTGGTTGGACGAGTAATATGTGCACAATAACTATCAGCAACGGTGTTTCCTGTGTTTGTTCGGCACTCTACGGGGCGGTATTGATTTCCTCCACCACATACAGCAGAACAAGAACCATAACTTCCAGCAAACCATCCATAAGTAACTGTTTGACATGCCTGCGTATTACACGATTGTGTTGTAACTGGTTTTGCTGTTGCAGAACAATAACTATCAGAAACCGTCATTCCATTTCCATCGCGGCATTCCACGGTTCGATATTGGTTTCCTCCACCACAGCTTGCTGAGCATGTCACATAATTTCCTGTATACCACGCATAATTAGTACATGCCTGCGTATTACATGATTGTGTTGTAACTGGTTTTGCTGTTGCAGAACAAAACGCATCAGCTACAGTTATTCCAAGATTATTTCGACATTCTACAGTGCGGTATTGGTTTCCTCCACCACAGCTTGCTGAACATGTCCCATAACTACTCGTGTACCATGCGTAGAAATTATACGTATTTGGAACACATGATCATCCGCTCTGGGTATAGCCATTACTACAAGACCAACTACATGAATTCTGTGTGGTATAGTATGCGTTTGTTGGCAGCCCAGTACATGATACACAGGCATTGCCAGAAAGATATTGCCCTACTCAACAATTTGTTACGTATGGGAAACACTGATTTCCTGATGCGTAGTAGTTTGAACTACATGTCCATGCACAGCTGCCGGTGGTCGTGTAATAGGCATTTGCAGGTAAGCCTGTACAGCTATGACACGTATTACCGAGTTGGTATTGCCCGATACCACAATTGACGACATTTTGTATACAACTATCCCCATTTCTGTAGTATCCACTGTTACAGGTCCATTCACATGATCCAACGGTTGTATAGGTTGAGTTCCAAGGAGCATTGCCACATGAAACACAACTGTTTCCTACCAGATATTGTCCGATACTACAGTTTTGATTAAACGAAGGTGTACAGGTGTTTCCATTTCTATAATACCCACTTTCACAGGTCCATTCACATGATCCAACGGTTGTATAGTATGCGTATGATGGCTTGTTGGTACAACCAAGACACATGTTTCCAGTGAGGTATTGTCCAATACCACAGTTTTGATAATTTTGGACACAAAAATTTCCATCTCGGTAGTACCCACTGTTACAAGTCCATTCACATGAATTTTCTCGTGTGTAGTAGGCATTGGTTGGACGTGTGTTACAAGAATAACAACTATTCCCAGACGAGTATTGTCCGACTCCACATGTTGATGGATTGTTGAAACTGACACAGCTGCTTCCGAGTTTATAATATCCACTATTACAAGTCCATTCACATGAATTTTGTGTCGTATAGTATGCATTTGCTGGAGCAGAACTACAAGAGAAACAGGTGTTTCCAGATGAATATTGTCCGACGCCACAAGCGGTGTTATACGTGCTTATACAACTATTACCACTCTTATAATATCCATTGTTACAGGTCCATTCACAACTGTTTTGGCTATTATAATACGCATTTGTAGGGAGGTTCCCACAAAAACTACAGCTATATCCATTCCAATATTGCCCTACACTACATGATCCATATCAGCCACCACTGCTCACGCACGTGTCTCCGCTTCTGTAGTATCCGTTATTACACGTCCAAGCACATGAGTTGTAGGTTGTGTAGTATGCATTTGCTGGAGCAGATAAACATGAAATACAGGTTCCAGCCCAGTATTGTCATGCAGGACATGTCCCGTAAGGATTGTAATTGTTATTATTGCTCACACAGCTACTTCCACTTTTGTAGTATCCACTGTTACAGGTCCATTCACATGAATTTCTACCGGTATAATATGCGTTTGCTGGTGCTCCAGAACAGCTGTAACATGTATTTCCAGACCAATATTGACCGATACCACATGATGAAGTATTTCCACCACCTCCACCACATGTTCTGAGCACTTGTTCTGCGTATCCAAATACTTCATGGCGGCGAGCAAGAAGATTTGGTCAGAAACCATTTATAGAAGTTATATAGCCACTATTAAATGCATATTGCATGAGAGGTTTTTGCCAACTGTTTGCCCCTGTCCCATTGAAACGCCAATCATTGTAGGTGGAGTTCTGAAAATCTAGTTTACCACTCTTGAGAATAATTGCTAAAGCCTCTGCTCGTGTAATATTTCTTGTTGGGTAAAAATGATTAAATCCATCTGATTGAGTGTTGAGGGAGATGATACCATTTCGTGCGAGTGTTTCTGCTGCTCGACATGCCCATGTGTTTGGATCGGTAGAGGTAACATCACAATAAATACCTTCACAGGTATTCCATGTTTCATATAGTGCTCCACATGTTTCTGCGATTTTGAGACCTACAGCAGCTACTTCGGCTCGAGTAATGTTGCGATCGAGTGCATAGCCTGGGCAAGATGATTGATAGGTGATGATACCATTGCTTGCCAGACGAGATGCATTTTCACAATCGGCACTTGTATACGCAAATGCTGATCCAAAACAGAAGATCATACATCCGAGAATCGTCTGATAAAAATACTTGTTTTTTTGCATATAGAAAGGAAAAGATAAGTAATATTTTTTGTCTCTACAAGTTCTATAGTAGGTATTTTTAAAAAAATGCAAGTTTTTTATATAAAATACTATCCGAACACATTTTCTGGGGTTTTTCTATTATAAAATTTGTGATTTTTTTTGAGTCGTGATACAATGGATCTATGGAACTTATAGAAATTGTTATTCGTTTTCTCGAGGCAGCCGCTATTTGAGCGCTTATTGGTCTTGAGAGGGAAGTGGTATCCAATCGTTTGTATCCGGACTACAATTCGCCTCAGGTGATTTTCGGAGGACTCCGATCCTATACCCTCATGGCACTTCTTGGTGCTGTCTCTGTTTATCTTGGAGAAGTCCTGGGCCATATGCCCCTTGTCTTCATGTTTACGGGGATAACGCTCTTTTTGTTCATTATTGTCTCGTATTCGTATTCTGCTTTTAAACAACACCAATTTGGTGTCACGAGTGAATTTGCGGCTCTTACTGTTTTTCTCTTGTGAGCCCTGACGATGCTCGGTGAAGTACAGGTAGCAGTATTTATCGGAATATTTGTAGCCATTATGCTCAACTACAAATCCCGCATTGCTCCACTTATCGATAAAATTGGTGAAGATGAAATCTCAACGACGCTGAAATTTGCTGTTATTTCCCTCATTATTTTGCCTCTCTTGCCAGACTATAAATATGCTCTTTCAGACATGTTTGTATTTTTGCCACACAACGATTTTACCACGATACCGTTTTTTAATCCGTACAGTATCTGGTTTTTTGTCGTCATCATGTCGGCAGTGAGTTACGTTGGGTATGTTATGAGTAAAGCTTTTGGAGCGAGTAAGGGTATCATTTTTTCTGGTGCTCTTGGGGGATTGGTGTCATCGACGGCTGTCACATCAGCGATGGCAGAAAAAAGTAAGAGTGAGGAGAAGGCGTTTTTATATCCTACGGTTATTGCGACAATCACAGCGTGTTCTATCATGCTCTTTCGTATCATAGGAATCGTGATGCTCTTTAATCCAGAACTTCTGAGTACACTCCTTTTTCCAGTACTTTCGATGATTGTGGCATCTATTGTTCTTCTCTGGTGGGCATGGTGAAAATCCAAGAAGCATGATACTGGAGTTCAGATATCCGAAATTCATGAAAGTCCATTTCAGATCGCTCCAGCCCTCAAATTTGCCGGATTTGTTGTTTTGATTAAATTCCTCTCTACCATTGCACTTGCGTATAAAGATCAATTCGGAGATTTCTCTCTGTATCTCGTCGCGCTCTTTTCTGGATTAGCTGATGTGGATGCAATTACTCAAGAAATGTCAGAGCTTTCCAACCCCAACAATCAATCTATCTCTACCTTGGCAGCAACAACTGCCATCTTGATCGCCATCATCATGAATACGATCATGAAAATTGGCCTTGCGAAGAAATTTGGAAGTAAGCTTTTTGGAACCTACGTATTGCGAATGCTGGGGGTGGTGCTCTTTACTTGATCAGTGGTATTGTTCCTCTTATCTCTCAGTCAATAATTGTTTTGGCTCTGACCTTTCAGCAGGGGGATTTTCTTCTTGGAGTTTCTCTAAACATATATATCCTATCATAATACCTCCAAGAATAAGTATTATTTTCCACCAGTGTTTTTTGATCCACAAATCTCGGGATAATATGAGAGAACTTTTTGTTAATTGGAGTATGGCTGTTCTTATATTAATGAGCTCTGCATAAAATTCTTCTAGCTGTCTTTTATTCCATACGCCACCTTTAGCTACACATTTTTTCAGAAGTATATCCAAGTGATTAAGATTGAGAGGGTTGTAGCTTGCTACAATAGGATCTGTTATATCATCTTCTTCATATCATGCAGTTAATAACATAGCCTTTATTATGGTCTGGGAACGTGCAAATTTATTAAAGATTTCTTGTGTAATTCTTTTTAAGCGAGATTCTAAAGTAGGGTATAGGATATCAAGATTTACCTCACCTTCCCTGTCTCTATCTCAGCTAAAAGCACTTTCAGTAGGAGCCATATAATTAAAATAAATATTCAATTAATATGATATTTTTAATAATATAAAAATATTTGTCAAATAGTATTGTATACTATCTCAGTTTTATGTGTAACTCTCGAAGACTTTCTTCATCGACGCAGCTGGGTGCGTTCATCATAGCATCTTGGGCTTTTCCAGACTTTGGGAAGGCGTAAATATCGCGAATATTCTCCTCGTTCATGAGAATCATAATGAGCCTATCAACTCCAAATGCGAATCATCCATGGGGAGGGACACCATACTGAAACGCTTCATACATGCCGCCAAATTTCGTTTTTACTTCTTCTTCACTTCTCCCAACCATACGAAATGCTTCTACGAGAAGCTCAATATCGTGGTTACGGATTGAGCCAGAGAGTATTTCATACCCATTGAGAGAGAGATCGTACTGAAACCCATATACATCAAGAGGATTCATCGTACGGAGGTCTTCAATGGTTGCATTGATGGCACTAAATGGATTGTGCTCAAAATCCAGTTTTCCAGTTTTTTCATCTTTCTCAAACATAGGAAAATCTGTTACCCATGTGAAGCAAAGACTATTTTGATCGGCTAAATTATATCGGTGCTTGAGCTCATTTCTGAGGATTCCTAAAACTTTATTGACTGTTGTACGTTTATCGGCTCCAAAAAATATCATATCACCCACTTCAGGCTTGAGTCGTGTCTCGAGTGCTTGCAATTCCTCTTGTGTTAAGAATTTGAGTATCGGACTTTTGGGACCTTCTGTCTCATAGAGAATATAGGCGAGCCCCTTTGCTCCATTATCGAGAGCGATTTGGGTTATTTCATCTATATCTTTTCGTGACATGGATACACCGCTCAGTTTAAAGGCTTTTACCACTCCGCCATTTTTGATTGTATCAGAAAATACTGCAAATCATGAATGCGCGAAATCATGTGTGAAGTCTTCAAAGTGACAGTCAAATCGTAAATCCGGTTTATCCGAGCCATACATATCGAGTGCATTTTTGTGTGTGAGTCGAGTGAATACTTTTTGTGCTAATTTCTTTTCTGGAACTACAGTGGTGACGAGATCTTTTACAAATATTTCTGCGATATCCAGGACATCTTCCTGTTGCACAAAACTCATTTCACAATCGATTTGATAAAATTCGCAACTATGTCTATCGGCTCTCGGATCCTCATCACGAAAACAGGGCGCGATTTGGAAATATTTATCGACTCATGCCACCATGAGAAGTTGTTTATACTGTTGGGGTGCTTGGGGGAGAGCATAGAATTTTCCCGGATGGAGACGTGATGGGATGAGATAGTCTCGTGCTCCTTCAGGAGAGCTGACCGTGAAAAGAGGCGTTTGCACCTCGAGGAACCCTCGATCTTGGAACCATTTCCGCGTGTAGGTATTAACGGTTGCTCTGAATTCAATTTTTTTGCGTTGGACATCTCTTCGGAGATCAAGATAACGATATTTATAGCGAATTTCTTCATTGACATCGTTGGTGGAATCCATTATTTCAAATGGAGGAGTTTTTGCACGACTCAGGATGGTACAGTTGTGTACCAGTACTTCTATCGCCCCAGTATCCATATTTGGATTTGCTTGTCATGCTGGTCGGGCACGAACATGTCATTCTATTTTTATCACCCATTCTGACCGTACCATATCGCCATTTTTTGCCGCTTCTGGAAAAGCATTTGGATCAAAAACAATCTGTGTTAAGCCATACCGATCACGTAAATCGATAAATATGACACCTCCATGATCTCTCCGGTGAGCGACCCATCCTGCGAGTGTCACGGTGTTATCTATATGGTGCTCATTGAGTTGTCAGCAAGTGTGCGTTCGGTGCATAGAAAAGAAAAAATGTAGTAGGATAATTATTGTAAATTTTTCGGAAAGTCACGTTTTTTCTTTCATTTTTTATTTACTACTCTTACGATATATGTCAAGTATTCTTGCTCTCACTTTCCTGTCTCTGTGTTTGAGTTGTTGGAATAAGTATGGTAGGATTTGGATATGAAACTTTATTCTTCCTTTCGATTCAAACGTTATTCTGATGCAGTTCAATGGTTTGGATTTGTGTGCTTAGCGCTCCTCATCATCACCCTGACGGCGTATGGGTTTTCTCTTTCTCTCCGTCCGAATTCTTTCACACTCAACAGTGCTCCAGAAGAGCCGCTCGCACTTGTAGGAGTTGCTCTCGGTAATAATATTGGGACTGATATCCCTCAGGCCGATGCTGTTCCGGTAAGACTTTCTGAAGATACTGCCCGTGTCCAAGAAGCGATTGTCCAGAACCCGATTACTGGTGAGATATTTTTCCAAGAACATTTCAAACGGATAGGAGAATTAACAGAAATTTTGCAAATTGATATTGTTCAATACTTGCGTCTTCAGCCAAATAGGCTGAGCGGATTAGAAAATTATATTGATCAACTCGATCGTGCAAAAAATGATGCAAAGGAGGCAATGAATACGTTGACACAGCAGGCTGACCTCCATGCAGGCATACTCCCAAGCATTCAGGAAGAGATCAAAAATACGCAAAACTCTCTCGAGAATGCCTACAACAATCGAGATAGCAGCGCTATCATAAAGGGTCTTGTTCAGCTCGAAGAGCTTCGCATAGAGGAACAAGAACATCGAAATAATACTGTATTTTCTCGTCGTCTTGCTCGTGAATATGCAGCCCTCATACAGGCTTCGGAGCAGCGTATTACTGTTCTACGAGCCAATGCCGCTGCTCTGGCTCAGGGTATTACGGTTCGATTACCAGAAGGGGTTAATATTGCTGCCTTGAAAGAACTCAAACTTTTTGCTACCGACAATCAATAATATGACTTCTTTCCTCACGTCTTTCCGATCTCTTATCACTCTAAAAAGAAGTATCTTTTTTGCTACCTTTCTCTTTGGGTGTGCTTTTGCAGCAGACAGTAGCGGAGATAGTGATGTGGTGAGAGGTATCATCCAGATATTGGATATTGTTTTTGGGATACTCGTGATCTTACTTACTCCAGCAATTATCATTGCTGGTTGGCTCCTTTCTCCTGATTGGACTATGGGAGATTTCTTTGGACTCCGAGCGTATTTCTTGGAAGTCTGGGTGTTGGTATCAAATATCGTCTACATAATCTTTGCGCTTCTTCTGCTCTACATGGCAGTCATGAATATTTTTGGCGGAGGAGAGCATAAATTTGCATTTAAACAGAAAATAGGAAGATTTCTGATTGGAATTCTTATGGTGCCATTTACATGGCTTATTGTGAGCTGGACACTTTCCTTTGCCAATCAGGCTGTAGCAGCAGTACTTTCAGTTCCTATGGGTGCTATTGCTCGTATGCAGGACCCGACTGCACCAGGAGAAGATAAAGGGATGTTTCATGAAAAAGTGATCCCGACAAAACTCAGTTTTGCTATGGGGAGCACCAGTCCCGGCTCTGATCCTGCACAGGTCGGTTGTGATGAGAGCGGAAATCAACGAGATGGACAAGGAAAATGTATCTCTGCTGCTGAATTTGTGAGCTACAATCAGGCCGGTCCCTTTTTCATCATTATGATTTATGCATATGACATCTTTAAAATCCAGAAAACCTCACTTATAGAGCTCAGTAATGTTTGCAGTAGTGCAGCCACCTCGGAAAATAAATGAACTACCTACCAAGACTCTAAAACTTGTGTGAAGAATTTGATGGCCGTATTACGAAAATTTGGTGTTGCTCTCGTGACCACGATGTTTTTTGCTATTCTCTTAGTTGCACTGTGTTGGGTACTGCTTGTGCGGGCATTTAAACTCTGGATTTATGTGATGTTTTCCCCTCTTTTCGGGCTAGCGTATGCCGTCGGTGATGAATGAGCC
The DNA here is from genome assembly GCA_964413195.1 of uncultured Candidatus Peribacteria bacterium. Taxonomy (GTDB): domain Bacteria; phylum Patescibacteriota; class Gracilibacteria; order BD1-5; family JAGOOR01; genus JAGOOR01. The sequence goes on along the minus strand of CAYPRD010000001.1, from coordinate 74,715 downwards.
GGGAAGACGCTCAATTCTGAGTGATGATGAAGTGGTGGAGCATCGTTGGGGGAATTTGGTTTTGTTCCATTCTTCAAGCTTGCTATGGTACCGGTATTAGTATCTGCTGTACTTTCATTTGGACTGCTTTTTGTATGAGTTATCAGTAATACCTTTAAATGAGCCATTCATGGAACGCCGACAGCTGGCGTGCATTGTACGACGGGTGATTTCCTTGTGAAATACTGTATCACAGCGGATGGGCAATCAGAACAAGGATACACTTCTCGACTTATTATTGGCACGGATACGACGAATGCTGAGAATGGGTGAGGAGCGGGAGAGTATGCAATAACATTTGAATTTGGTGATATGCTTTCATGATTTATTGGAGGCGCTGAAAAATCTAGTGCACTTGGTACAGGTGCAGCATGAGTAGGATGAGTCGCTTCAGGATTGATTTCGAGTGTGGAAGATATTTTTGCGCATATTATTCTCACCCTTATCTCACTCGTCATTATTTGGTTGTGAGTTAAGGCCGCGGTTCAACATGATGAGATTACTCGTGTGGCATTTGAACCTTTTGCGAAATTTGGAGAAAGCGTTGGACACTTTGTCCAACACCTTCCAAGTCATATCCCGGTTCCGCATCCTGCATTTAAGGCTCTCACTCCTTCTGGTATGACTGCCGTTGCTGAGTCTCTCCGTCGATCCGTCGATGAACATGAGCTCAATGAACGAAAGAATTTGCAAGATATCCTCAAAACGCCAGGACTTCTTAATTTGGATGCTGCAGCGAGAAATGCTGCGACGAACGTAGATGGGTTTACTAATGCTCTACGAAATATTCCTCAAGGTGCACGTGTGACAGCAAAAGCACTTGAAGCACAAAGAATAGCTCTAGAAGAAATGGTTAAAGCATCAACTATAGATGCAGCCAAGAAGACGGACATAATTCGTAGAATACAAGGTTCTCAATCTCAGGGTGAATTAGTTCAAATTATTGATTCAGATCTTAATTCGGTATTTACGGATACTAAATCCCAGGAATTGTTCAAGGTGATCAAAGAGGGATGACAATCTTCATCTTCATCGACGCCTGCAACACTTCGATTTAGTGCTGCTAGCGTCCAGTGAAATCAGATTGCTTTCGGAAGTAACCGACAAGTTATTGATCCTACTAATCCTACAATCGATAAGACCAAACTTACTATCGATGAGAAGAATGATATTCGCCAGGCATTTTGAGGAAATAATCCAACGAATGGCGTTCAGGCAGAGGATGGTTTGAAAAAACTCTTCCCTGATGCTATCCTGAATGATGTTAACGTTCGAAATAATAAACTTACTCTGGCGCAGAAACTTTTTGAGGCTGCACAGCCTTAAGCCAAGGGGGAACTGATTCAATTGTGATGACTGTGTTGTCTATATTTTTAAAACGTATAGATGCTGCGTGAAGGATGTGTCCATGATGATCTCATAATTCTGGGCATGTATGGATAAGTTCGGGAAAATGGAGAATAGTTTTTCATCCATAGCGGCGGTCTCCCACAAGGGGGTGTCCAATATGTGACATATGGACACGAATCTGGTGTGTTCGTCCTGTTTTTGGAGAGAGTTCCACGAGGCTCCATTGTTTTGAAGGTGAATGAATCAAGACTTTGTACCGTGTTTCTGCCTTTTCTCCGCTCATATCTACGATAACCTTTGCCCTCGTATCTTCATGTTCATCGATCCGTTTGAGGGGAGCATGGATGACTCATTCAGGAGGTGTTGGTACCCCTGTGGCAAGAGCAAGATAGGTTTTCTCCACTTTTCTTGTGCGAAATTGTTCTGCGAGATGTTCATAGGATACTCGGTCCAGACAAGTGATGATGATCCCCGATGTATCTCGATCAATTCTGTGTGCGAGAGCGGGGCGATCAAACGTACCAGTAGGTTTCCATCCTCGTGAAGTGAGATAATCTTCTATCTGGTCTATAAGAGACACTTCCTCTGTTTTATGATCCGGGCTATGTACGATAAGTCCAGGGGGTTTATCATAGATAAAAAGATGAGTATCCTGGTAGAGTATGCGCTCGGGATGAAGTTTTTTTTGGATGTTTTTGGATGTTTTTTCTTCTTGTGTCCAAATTTCCCACAATGCGTCTGAGAGTCAGATTTCTAGTATATCGCCTTCTCTGAGACGCGTACTTTCTGGCAGTTTTTTTCCTCCTATGGTGATTTTTTTTGTCCGAATAGCCTCGTATATTTCTCCCAGTTTTGCTCCGGGAAATATTTTTCTTGTGTAACGGTCGAGTCGCTGACCTCTATCGTCGGCATCTGGTGTGACGTAGCGCATTGTACGAGGTTTTTACAAAATAGTTTTTCTTCGTATAGTACCTAACACATTAGAGATATTCCACAAATTTCAATTTTTTATGACCCTTACGCGAAAAATACTTTTGCTTGTTGCTGGAATAGTGACATTGTTTTTAGTTTTGAATCTGACGATATTGCCGATGGTGACCAAGCGGTATTTCTTTGATTTCTTGGAGCAATTCTACACAGAAACAAAAAAAAATGAGATTGACGCTGAGATTTTGGGACTTATAAAACAATTTCCAGATAATGCTCTAGAACTTCTGGAGCAGTACACTGATATTGACAACGATCTGGGGCTTCTGGCTTCCGGTTTAGAAAAATATATTGATTCCAATCCGCAGTTTAACAGGGACTCTGTTGGAAAATATTTAGAAAATTCTGGTGTTGAACAGCAACAAGTAGAGGACGTTATCGGGCTTAATGCCCTCTCTGCCTTTTTAAAAGAAGCTCCCCTGGGTTTTAGTTTTACTGAGTGAAATGACCCAAAGCGTCAGTTTGTAGCACAAGTGTGAGTTGCAATGCTGGGAATTAATTTCCTTTTCGTTCTTTTGATTGTTATTTTTGTGTTGTATTTTTTGAGAAAATCTTTTCAACCTATTCGGGCCATTACCGATATTCTGGACAACTTCACTGCTTCTGGCGGAAGAATGTTGGATTACGATCGAAACGATGAATTCCGCCCGCTCATTGATTCACTTAATAGTTTGCGTATGCGCCTCGATCATCAAGAAAGAATACGTACACAATTTTTGACAGATATGAGTCACGAACTCAAGACCCCGATGACAGCCATACGCGTCTATCTTGAGGGAATAAAAGATGGCGTCATACAACTAAATGCAAAAAACATAGATGCACTTGCCGGTGAGCTTGCACGCCTCATACGTATTGTGGAAAGTTTGATGCATTTTCAGACATTTGAGAGCCGTCCCACCGAATTCCATCATACCAAAATAAATATCCAAGACATATTTCATATTGTACAAGAAACTCACTCTGGTGAGCTTTCTCACCACAGACAATCTATGACATATGCTGGACCAAAGCGAGCTACGGTTGTTTTTGATCACGATAATCTGGTACAAATATTTCATAATGTTGTTTCTAATTTTCTCCGCTACGCCGGTCCAGATACACAACTTCGTGTGAATTTTCTCCGAGAACAGCATACCGATATCCTCATTTTTCAGGATAACGGGAGATGAGTCACATCCAATGATCTCCCGTACCTGAAAGAAAAATTTTATCAGGCTGATAAATCAAAATCAGGCGATGTGCGTGATAGGGGACTGGGTATAGGACTGTCTATTATTGATAAAATTATTCGTGACGCTGGGGGGGCTGTCGATCTTATTAGTGCTGAGTGAGAAGGGTTTACTGTACGAATTGAAATACCACACCAAACCCCTTCATAAAATTCTATTGACAAGAAAGTTAGCACCTATATACTACCGGTGCTAATCTGGTGTATCAGATTATATTATTTTCTTAATTTTTTCTTTTCTTATGGCACATATTACGCCACTCCAAGATCGCCTTGTTCTGAGAAAACTCGAAGCCAAGAAAGAAACGGCTTCTGGTATCATCCTTCCAAAAGAACAAAACGATAGCCCAAATGTCTTCATTGTTGAAGAAGTGGGTCCACTGGTTACTGAAAAATTAGGTTATGAGCTCAAAAAAGGTGATAAAGTTATCAAAGGACAATATTCTGGTGATGATATAAAAATTGAAGGCGAAGAGAATCTGACAATCGTAGCTGCAGAATATATTTTGGCAAAAGTAGACTAATTTTATTTTTTAATTTTCCATTTTCCTATGGCTAAAAAACAAGTACTTTTCTGAGATGCTGGACGTCTCAAGATGCTCGAGTGAGTGAAAAAACTTCACGAGGCAGTATCGGCAACACTTGGACCAAAAGGTCGTAATGTTGTTTTCCCAAAAAGTTATGGTGCCCCACAGGTTACTAACGATGGTGTGACTATAGCAAAAGAGTTTGATCTTGAGGATCCAATTGAAAACATGGGTGCGGAACTTATCAAAGATGTTGCGAGTAAAACAAATGATGCCGCTGGTGATGGTACGACAACGGCAACGGTTCTTACCTATGCAATGATTTCAGAGGGTCTCCGAGAAATTCGTTCGGGTATCAACGCTATTGAGCTTAAGAATGGTATGAAATTAGCTGCTGCTGAAGTTGCCAAAGAACTTGGTAAGCACTCTCGTCCTGTGAAATCTTCTGAAGAAATTGCAGCTATTGCTACTATTTCCGCTCAGAATGAAGAGGCTGGTAAAATCATTGCTGATGCTATGGACAAGGTGAAGCGAGATGGTGTTATCACCGTCGAAGAAGGAAAGACTTTCGGTATGACTGTAACGGTTACTGAAGGTATGCAATTCAAGAATGGCTATATTGCTCCATACATGGTAAATGACGCAGAAAAAATGGAGGCTCGTTATTCGGATATCCCTGTCCTTATTACTGACAAAAAAATATCTTCTACTAAAGATATCTTAAAGATCCTTGAATCGCTCCTGCAATCTGGAAAAAGAGAATTGGTTATCATTTGTGAAGATCTTGATGGAGAAGCACTAACAACTGTTGTTCTCAATAAACTCAAAGGAGTGTTTTCTATCCTGGCTATCAAGGCTCCTGGATTCGGTGATCGTCGCAAAGAAAACCTTGCTGATATCGCTCTTCTTACGGGTGCAGCAGTAGTATCCGAAGAAATTGGTCTCAAACTAGACACTGTTGGTCTCGAAGTACTTGGAAAGATTGACTCTGTTGTCTCTACGAAGGAAACAACGACTATCGTTGCCACTCAGGCAAGTAAAAAAGATATCGAATCTCGTGCTTCTGAAATTCGTCGCATGATCGAGAAGAGTGACTCTGATTATGATAAAGAAAAAATGTCTGAGCGATTGGCACGTCTCATAGGAGGTGTCGCTGTTATCAAAGTTGGCGCGGCAACAGAAGTGGAAATGAAAGAACTCAAACTTCGCCTCGAAGACGCTCTTAACTCTACACGTGCTGCAGTGGAAGAAGGTATTGTTCCAGGTGGTGGGGTTGCTCTTCTCAAGGCTGCAAAAGTACTCGATACTTTCAAAGCACCAAATGCTGATCAACAAATCGGTGTTGAGATTGTGAAGCGAGCACTACGTTATCCTACCAAGAAAATTGCTGAAAATGCTGGTCAAGAATGAGCAGTTATTGTGAATACTATCCTTGAGCACAAAGATTTTAGCTATGGATATGATGCTGCGAAAAATATTTTTGTTGACCTCGTGGATGAAGGGATCATTGATCCAACAAAAGTTCCACGCACAGCACTCGAAAATGCTACGTCCATTGCGGGTATGTTTCTCACTACAGAAGCTGTTATCTATGAGCTTCCAGAGAAAGAAAAACCAATGCCACCAATGGGTGGGGGAATGGGATGAATGGGCATGATGTAATTTCTCTTTTCAAATAAAAACACCCTCTCGATCGAGAGGGTGTTTTTCATAAAACGAAAAATATAATGGAACTCTTGTTTTTTAGAGTCAAGCTTTTTGTCGTCAGATTCTTTACTTCTCTTTATACTATCTCTAATAATCGATTATATCCTCAGTCTCTTAGTTATATGGATCATCATATTTTGCGAATAGTGGTTTTTGGATTAGTCACTTTTGCTGTGTGAATGTTGATCGCTCCAACATATATACGGTTGTTGAGGTATTTCAGACTTGGAAAACAAATTCGTACTGAAGCATCTATGTGATGAGGCAAGGCAACCCGTTTTCATGAGCTTCATGCGCATAAGCAGGGCACTCCAGCTATGGGTGGCGGTATAGTACTTATTATCGTGGCAATTATGGTACTCTTGACCATATTGGGGGAACCACTCCAAGAGCCACTTGGTCTTGATATTCATCATACTCTCTGGAATCGATCAGAAACTTTTCTTCCCCTCTTTGCTATATTTTCCATGGGGGCACTGGGTGCTGTGGATGATTTTTTAAATGTCCGGAATATTGGAGGAAAAAAAGGAATGAGCGCGCGAGTGAAGATGTTTGGTTTGACGCTTTTTGCATTCCTGGGCGCTTATTGGTTTAGTAACAAGTTAGGTCATGATAGCATTACAATACCATGAATTGGCCTGATTAATATTGGCTGGTTTTACATTGTATTGAGCATTTTTGTTATAACAGCCATGGCAAACAGTGTAAATATTACTGATGGACTTGATGGTCTTGCTGGCTGACTTTTGGCACAGAATTATTTTTTATACGCTTTCATCACGTATCATGAGGGCATGTTTTTGCTCTCAACTCTCTGTACCGTGATTGCCGCTGCACTCTCAGCATTTCTATGGTTCAATATAAAACCAGCTCAATTTTATCTTTCTGATGTCGGAGCTCTCTGACTTGGGTGAGGGCTAGCCGTCATTGCCCTTATGACAGACACTTTATTTATTTTAGCGATTATCTCGCTCATTTACATTGCAGAAGTGGTCTCTGTGATTATTCAGATTGTTAGTAAAAAACTTCGAAGAGGCAAGAAAGTTTTTCTTATAGCACCGTATCATCATCATTTGGAAGCGAAGGGTATGATGGAAGAGACTATAGTTATGAAATTTTGGCTTATAGGTGCTCTGCTATCAGCATGTGGGTTGATATTTTATCTTATTCCGCCTTTATGGTAGCCCGATCCTACATTCTTGACACCAAGGCGGTCCAACGAAATAGTCCTCTCGTACTTTCTTCTTTGCTGCTTTCCGGAGTAAGGAAATATTTAACACAGGTAGGAAGAGAGGATCTTGCGGGAGTTATTTCTACGGTAACATTTTTTCGAGATGTTGTGACGATTGTGACTGGTAAGCCAATTATTAATTTTGAACTTCGTTCTTGTGAGGGTGGCCTCAAAGAAGCCATTGTGAAGGTTCTCGCTCATCATGGATTTGATCATGAGATCCATCTTCATTTTCGATAATGGGTCATCGTGATTTACTGCAAAAATTTTTCTCTGTCACACTTATTGTTGTGATGCTGGTCATAGCGGTCCGAAATATAGATGTAGATCGTTATAAAAAACATCATAAGATCGAAACTCTGCCAGAGGTAAATTTTGAAGAAAATGTGGCTGTCCGTGTACTTCCTGGTGCGGAAGATTTTTTTCTGGATGCTATAAAGAAAGCAAAAGAAAGAGTGTGGGTTGGTGTGTATACTTTTACTCTTCCTTCTTTGCGAGAAGCTCTTTTGACTGCCAAAGAAAGATGAATAGATGTTCGTGTTGTTCTGGAATGATACCCATTTGATAACACAACTATCAATCGAGAAACGAAGAATTTCCTTTCTACCCATCGTATCTCCTATCGGGAAAACACAGGAGAAAAAATGACTTTTATGCATGCAAAATATGCCATTATTGATGATAAATGGTTTATAGGAACATCAAATTGGACCCGGAGTAGTTTTTCTCGAAACAGAGAGTTGATTCTCAGTGGCAATCAAGAAGCTCTCGTAAAGAGTTTGGAAGAAATTTTTGTGGCTGATTTTCAAAATATTCGACTCGAAAAAAGTTATCACAATTCTCTCCTAGTTGGCCCGGGTCATGCCCGTGAACAGTTGGTAAAAATATTTGCCACAGTAGAGAAGGAGGTGATGATGTATGCTCCCTCACTTACCGATGAGATTTTTATAGATGCACTTGATCAGCTCTGCCAATCAGGGGTATCCGTTCGGATACTGCTTGCTTATGAGGATGCTCTTCCTAAAAAGCCATGTTTACGTATGAAAATTATCTCAAAACCACATTTGCATGCAAAGGGTTTAATATACGATGGTGATCGTGCTTTTGTGGGAAGTTTTAATTTTACAAAAAATTCTTTGGAGGAAAATAGAGAAATTGGTATTTTTTTCCAAGGTCCAGAGGTAAAAACTGTCAAAAATATCTTTGAAATCGATTGGAATGCCGCAAAAGTTGCTCCGTAGCGAAAAATAGTGTACTATAACCGTGGTATGTGAAAAAAGATATGGATTCCTCTGATTTCCGCTGTTTTAGGGACAGTCCTTTTTGTGGTATGGATGAATTCTTGGCATTCGCCTATTCATATTCCATCCTCTCAGATTGATGTCGGCTGGAGAACGATTGAGAAAAATAATGGTTCATGGAAAAGAAGTTCATTTGATGCCAAAAAAAGTGGTTTTGTTAGCTACCAAGATACATGAATCCTCATATATGGTCAATGACCAATACCAAAATTGTGAACCACTGGAAAAATTCATATCACTTTCCCCGAATGAGGACAATGGATTGTACGAACAATAGATCCTGCCATGCATGTTATTATCAAAGGATCTTGAGTCGAATCTACTCTTCAGGGAGTTGGTGGAGTTTTCCTCGATACGAATAAAAAAATTCTTGCTAATTTTGATGGAAAAGTTCTTTTGAATTGAACATCTGGAGAAATTTTGCCATCTTTTCTAACGAGAGAAGGTAAGGTAGAGTTTTTTGATATTCTTGAACAAAAGGATTTACTCCCCGAAGATCTCTGGATGCTCTATACAACATTTTTCCCTCGTGACAGAGTCAGGATTCTTGGCAATGTGACAAAGTCTGATATTGATAAAATGATAAAGTCATTCTTGGAGCGGGAGCCTAAAATTCGAAAAGATAGATTTCATCATGATCTTCGAGTTCGTACAAGCCTCGAAGAAATAACCCTCATTATCCAGCAAATCCATGTTGGAGAGCCCTGTGGAGCTGATTATGTGAGTTGTTTTTCACTCCTCACAGAAACACTGAATCGCTATGTCTCTACGTTCCCAGAAGTTTTTGTTCCGTTGCGTCGAGCCATACAATCCTGGATACAGCTTGATATCAATGCTCAGAAAATAAAGAACTCCTGGAGAGATGTTTTTTACTTTTATCATGCATGATTGATGAATGGAGACAAAAATGCAAAGGTGACCCGTGATAAGAAAATTCTTGATATGGTACGCCTCTCCTCGAGTGAATCTACGTATGAATCGTGGACATATTTGAACTATATATTTGCTCATGAAAAAATGGGAAGTGCTTATTCATTGCAAATAATGAACGAAATGATCCGTGTTTGAGGAGATATTTTTTCTGATCCAAAAACTGATGAAAAATTGAAAAGAACAATGTTGACGTCGGCTTTGACATCCCTTGAAAATCTGAAAAGTATTCTAGAGAATACCTATTTTACGAAAAAAGAATATTGGTTTGAGCTCCGGAAAGATATCAGGGATTCAGAATGAAACCTTGTTCAAACTGAGATATTGGTAGAACATTTAGAGCAACTCCTTCGTAGTGTGAATGAATCTTCATTGTTTCGTTCAGAAAATTTAGAACAGGAAAAAATTCGAACGATAAAAAGTCAGCTCTCGTGGTTTAATTGTATATTTTCTCGCAACGAAGAATACAAGGTAAACCCTCGAGTGTGCCGCACAACAAAATAGTGAGCGTGACAGAACGTTTTTTTCGCTATAATTCTTACACTTTCTTGTTTTATGGTTAAACGTTTTCGAATTACCTGGGTTCAAATTATAGCCCTTCTCGCTCTCGCAGGAATACTTTTGTGAGTTGTTGGAACAGCGTGGATGACTTTCATCCCACCAACACTTCCTCCAGTTTCATCCGAGGTAACACTCCCATAGTTTTATGATGAGATATATCGATTTCCGGAAAGCGGGCTCTTGGTCTATCTTCTTTCTTGTTGGATTTTTACCATGGTCAGTCATTTTCTCTGTATTTTTTACACAAGTACTTGGCATCGGGGAAGTAAAAATTTTCAAGGAAGTAATCCTGATACTTATTTCTGTTTTTTTTCTATTCGACTTTCTTTCACCAAGAGACGGCGTCAGGAAAAAAATACGATTTGATATTTTGGATGTCAGCATTGTACTCTACGTTCTTTGTCTCTTGATTGTGAGTTATATTAACAAAGTTTCCTTTATAGGATATGTGTATTGACTGAGGTATGATGTATTCTTTCTCTATGTATTTTTTCTTTTTAGAAGAGCCTTGCCTTGGTGGGGAATTTCTTTTCAGCAGCTGTTAAAGATATTTCTCATATCAGGCGGATTGATGCTTTTTTTTGGCATTCTCATCCGATATATTTTCTGAGAAACATTGCTCACTGTTTTTGGTTTTAGTGGGAAAGTAAGTGTCTGGGACGGGGCTGTACCACCAATTTACCATGGTATACATGGTGCTTCTGTGGTGCGTTTTCAAGGAGTTTTAGAGGGGCCTAATCAGATGGCTTTTTTTCTTCTGATCTATATAGCATCATTTTGGGAATTTATGAGAAGAAAGAAGAAATATTTTTTCCTCACCACCTGTATACTCATCATTCTGGGCTTTCTTCTCTTTCAGACATACAGTCGAAGTGCAATGTTAGGGTTATTTGTAGGATTTTGTGCGTATCTTTTTTTCTTTTTTCGGAATAAAAACAAGAAAAAAACTCTGCGTATCATTTTTCTTTCTTTTTTGATCTGAGTTATAGGGTGTGGACTTGTTTTCTTCTTCTATGGTTCTCGTTTGCAGTCCATCATGGGCCGTCAAGCATCTACTTCTGGGCACTTTGAGAGAATGTATATCGGTATTATTCGATTCCAAGAAACGCCATTTGGATCTGGTTTAGCTTCTTCTGGTCCAGCGAGTCGATCACGCTTTGCGGTGAATGATCAGCCGGTTGAACATCCGGATGATCCCAAAATTCAATCAGTACTCAGTCTTTTAAGAAAAAAGAATAAAGATTTTATCTATACTTCAGAAACATACTACATACCCGAAAGTTGGTATATACAACAATTTATAGAGGGCGGAATAATTGGAGGAATGTTATTTCTCCTTATTTTGGGTCTTATTGGAATAAAAATATACCGTTTTCATCCTATTTTTGGAGCATTTATTGGTGTTCTGGTGATGAATATTTTTCTACATTCGTTTGAGTCTATGCATTCTTCTTTGATTCTTTTTATTCTGCTTGCTGCGATTGCTTCATTTCAGGATCATGCGACCTAGGACTTTCATATTTTTTTCACGTCTTGAACCAGAAAAGTGAATCGATATGTTGATTGATATCGTTCATAAATTGGAGCGTGTATGATTCTGGAAACAACATCGTTTATTGATATGTGGGCAATGAAGTAGAGAAAAATCATTAAAAGCTTCTCTTATTCCTGTGGGGCTCCAGGACATTTCTCCAGCAACAAATCATAGTATTCCATCATCTGGTATTTTTTTTCTCGGCTGGAGACACCCTGAGTCCATGATCGATATATTGTGACAATGCGATATACATATTATGCCATCATGTTTCTTGGAGACTTTCGGACTTTCTGCTCTTGAGATGGGGTACCTTTGAGTTCCTACTATTGCTTTTTCACAAGGCGGATTGTCTCAACTATTGCTCCCGGAACTTAGCATATTACCAGAAAGTAATAGTGATGCGTTTGTGAAGCTTATGGGAGATATTGTTTTGAGGGATGATGAGTACTTTTTGAATCTCAAAAATTGTATATGAAACATCGTCGCTCACTACAATCCACATGAATTTCTGAGAGTTTTTGATACTCATTTTCCCTATGCTTCAAATATACTCTTTATATCTGATTATGCCGAGGTTATTGGTGGGCTGGAGAAAACTACACACACATTTATGCACACGCTTGATTATAAGTGAAAAAATGTAGGTCTTTTATGATCAAAAAAAAGTACTTTTTTTCATCGATGCATGAATGTGATTGTAAGTGTCGTAAATATATTTGGAATTTTGAAAATATCCAAGGAGATACAGAGGTTTAATCCGGACTTGATCTGGATACAAAGTATGCAGAGAGTATGGTGATTTCTGGGGGTACGAGCTATTTTGCAAAAACGTATCCCGACGGTAGCTATGCACCATGATTTTGGCATCATTAGTCCATTTGCTCAAGATATTAAAACTCTGGATGATATCCCTCAAAGATGGCGATTTATTGATTTTTATCATTCTCTCAGAAGGCCAACATTGCTGAGAAAGTTTTTTTTAGTCTACAAGTTTATTCTCCTAAGTCTGTACCGAGCTCAAATAAAAAAAATACCTCTCCATTTTGTTCCTTCAAAATTTATGATAGAACCATTTTCTCGCTTGTTATGAATACCTCCTGATTGTTTTCGTGTAGTACCTTTATACATCGAAAAAACATAATATTTCTGAGGGTCATTTCGAGCAACTCATCATGTGTATTTTTCTCTTGCCTTTTGGTATTTTCAGTTATACTCACGCGTACCATCTCTATACGGGTTCTTAGCTCAGTTGGTAGAGCAACGGCCTCTTAAGCCGGCGGTCCTGGGTTCGATCCCCAGAGGACCCACCATTTTCGTGCCTCGAAAGAGGGCTTCTCACGAATGCCTATTACTTATTTATTTTTATGGCTAAAAAGAAGGAAATCAAAAAAATTGTTAAGCTTCAGATAGCCGCTGGACAAGCTAATCCTGCACCTCCAATTGGTACAGCTCTTGGTCCGACGGGTATCCAGATTGCTGATTTTTGTAAGCAGTTTAACGATAAAACTCGTGATCAGATTGGCTGGGTACTCCCAACGATTATCACTATCTATGAAGATCGAAGTTTTGTATTTGAGATGAAGCAACCACCGATGACCAATCTTATCAAAAAAGCGATTGGCCTCGAAAGTGGATCTGCTACACCTCATAAAGTAAAAGTTGGTAAACTAACAAAAGCACAGATTACTGATATTGCCAAGAGAAAAATGCCTGATCTGAACGCAAATGATTTAGAAGCGGCTATGATGATTGTCCGTGGTTCAGCTCGTTCGATGGGTATCGAATGTGAGTAGTTTATGGGGCGTAAAGCCCCATCTTGGCCCCATCGTCTAACGGCTAGGACACAGGATTCTCATTCCTGCAATTGGAGTTCGATTCTCCATGGGGTCACCAAAAACTTGCAAATCTCTCTTGGAAAAAGGGAGATTTTTTGATTTACCAGGACTTATGTGATAAAATTATATCTATGAATGCACAATTATTTGATTCCAACTTCCCGGAGATATCTCGTAAAAACATCTCTCTAGAAAGTATTCAAGGAACCCTACAAGAAACAGACAGAGAACCATTCATCCTCTGATTTCAAGAAATAGCTTTCTGAGCTAAACCGTCGGATAGGCCAACTGGAGTTCTCGATAGATTAAAATCCCTTTTTGCTCTTATTTGAGATGGAAAATTGAAGGTTATGATATGGACTCGACTCAAATTCTACAATATTTCTAAAAATGGAAATTGAGATTGAAGTATATTGCCCATCTTTACAAATGCTGTGTTGCCCACTATTCAAGGCGTTTCTGCTGTAATTGGTAATTCGGATAATATTGAACCAACTGATGAAGTTTTGGATTTATATTGCTCTACAATGCATTATTTTGGATGGAAAGATATTGATCACTCTATTGCTCGACTTGTTTTCTCTTCTCCTGGGGAGCAAAATAAGATGTCTCATACTGAAAGGATAAAGACCATGAGAGCCGTGTTCTTTGAGAATGAAAGAGTATTTCGGCAACTATGATCTTGATTAATTCGGGGTGCCGCATCTTTTCAATCCTTAACTGATCACGATACTACACCGAAACATGCATGAGAAGAAGATAGCCCAGAAGTAACAGAAAGAGAAAGAATTATTATTGATGAGGCCGATATTGTTTTTACTGATGTAAATGATACAAATGATGTTTCGAATAGCAATGGAGGTCTTCGTCGTGGTTCGTATGCCCTACAGCAAGGGAAGCCGGTAATATTTATCACATGAGATCCGACAAATCGTAAAAAAATTGATGATGCTTTTTGAGTCCAGCATAAAAGGCAGTATGCGTATTTAGGTAAACCAGTCACTATACAAGAGATAAAAGAAGCAATAGAGACTCTGCTTCATTAATCTTTTTCGAAACTTGCAACTTTTTCTCTCGGAGTATACTGAGCATACCTCCTGTGGCACGGAGTTGTGAGAGACATAAAAAAGTGAAACATTCGGGTGGAACCGTCTATACCCTAGACCCCGATAATCCGCATGAGCGTGATTATTGGGGTTTTTAGAACTTTTTATGAAAAAATTATTTGCTTGTTATCTGGGTGGGAGAGTGCAAGGGTGTCATATTGAAATGCATGATGTCCAATTTTCTGTTGGTGAAACTATTGAAGAATGTTATGAGGATTTACGTAAAAAATGGGTGGGATGAGAAACTGAGTGTCATATTGATGCTTTTTTGGAATTAAAATACGTTGATGGGTATGAGATATGTCTTTCTTCTGAGTTACCAGAAAATCAGAATGAAAAACTCTTTTTTGTGAATGCTGGAGGGTATATTTCGGAAAAATTTTGAGAACTTCATGAGATAGGTTTTTACGTATGAGCGGATCAAAAAGAAGTTTCTCAACGTGCTCTCGAAAAACTATGTTCTGGCAACCAGAAACCCCATAGAGATGATATCTATGATGTTGATGATTGTATTGCTATTGAAAAAGTTCGCGATTGGTATGTTATGCTCGTTCCTACACAGAGAACGCAGGATTTCTTCCCAATGTATTTTTGATACTGAACTTTTGATAAACAATTATCCGAAAAAATAACGCATCATAATTTTTAACGTATGAATAATATAGAATCTCGTATACAGGCCCTCGAATCTCGAAACGTTCGTGTGGAGTGTGATAAAGCATGGGAAATTTCCTGGACACGACGTATTTCTGTTCTTCTCATAACCTATGTGATTCTGAGTATTTACATGATGCTTTTGGGTCTTGAGAACTGGTATTTGCATGCTTTTGTTCCTACATGTGGCTATTTTCTGTCGACTTTAGCATTACCCGTGATTCGTAAAATGTGGGAATTACTCAAATAATAAATATGTACCTACCACCAAACGAAAATATCATACAAACAAAAAAATGCCGCATAACTGGGGAGGAATTTGTCGTGACTGACCGTGATATGATTTTTTATGAGAAGTTTGGTATCCCAGCACCTACTTTATGTCCACGGGAAATTTGGAGAAATCTTTTTGCATTTCGTAATGAATGGAATCTATTTTCCCGAAAATGTAGCAAAACATGACAAAATATACTTTCACAGTATTCTCCAGATACTATTTTTCCAGTATATAATCATGAACTTTGGTGGTCAGATGACTGGAATGCCTTTGAATTTGGAAGAAATTTTGATTTTTCTAAAACCTATTTTGAACAGTATAAATCTCTTCAAGATGTTGTACCGCGAGTAGGGACAACTATTTTTAGTTCCGAAAATTGCGAGTACAATAGTCATGCTCGTTATTCGAAAAATTGCTATCTTTGTTCTCTATTTACGAAATCTGAAGATGTGTATTATTCCTATTGGACTGTAGAATGAAAGAATATATTTGATTCTGCCATGAGCACTGCATGTGAAAATATTCATAATTGTCTTGATGTGATTCGTTGCCAATTCTGTTTTGGATGTCAGGAATGTCGAGATTGTGCTGAATGTTATTTCTCATATCAACTCCGAAATTGTCAGAACTGCATTGCCTGTTCTGGTCTTGTCGGGAAACAATATTGCATATATAATAAGCAATCAACCAAAGAAGAATTTGAAAAAACCCTCCAACTCCTCAAATCAAGTCAGACTATTTGGGACCAAGCAAAAGCTGTTTTTAATAAAATTCGTGCCGAGAGCATTCGTCCTGCAAGTCAGTTTACACATGTAGATAATTCCACAGGAGATCATCTTCAAAATTGTACTCAATGTATTGATTGTTTTGATGGCTGGGGCTCAGAAAATTCTCGTCATATTATGAGCTTTGGTGGTGTCAAAGATTGCCTGTGGTGTTATTCTCTTGGCTTTACAGCAGCTGAGTTATGTGCATACACATGTGTTATTACAAATACTTTTAATACAACATACAGTTTCTATATTTTTGATTCAAAAAATCTCACGTATTGTGATAGTTGTCGAAATTCCTCCGATTTATTTTGATGTATCTGATTAAATCATGCAAAATTTTCTATCCTGAATAAAACCTATAGCCAACAAGAATTTGAAGTACTTCGTTCAAAAATTATTGATCATATGAAGAGTACTGGTGAGTGGTGAGAATTCTTTCCACTACATCTTTCGCCCTATCCCTATGAAGATACGGCCGCTTATGATTGGTATCCTTTATCCCAAATAGAAGTAGAAAAATTGGGTGGACGATGGTGAGCCGGTGTCCAAAGTTATAATAATTCCTGAACCCCTCCACTTCATATATCTCAATATGATGAGAGAATTGTTGGAGAAATTGAAGCCAAGAAAAATATTGATCAAGCTCTCAGGACGGTCTTTTATTGTTCTGTGAGTGGTAAACCTTTTCAGATTATCAGGCAAGAACTCGCTTTTCATAGAGAAAATGGCATACCTCTTCCTACACTACACTCACGGGAGAGAAATAGAATATTGATGAAGCTCCGTAATCCCCGTGAACTTCATAACGACTCTTGCCGGGAATGTCGGAAGTCAATTTCTACGAGCTATCCCCCAGATTCTGGACTTCAGATTCTTTGCGAAGAATGTTTCAAAAAACATATTTATTAAAAACTCTATGAAGACCGATCCAAAAAGACTTTCTCAAATCAAAATGACCTACGAATCTGGTGCGAAGGATTTTTCTCGTCGTACAAGTGAGGGTGCGCTGACTCAGGATAATATGGATATACTTACTTTACGGGAAGAGTTTTGTCAGATGCTTTCAAAAGATGCTCATATTTTGGATCTTTGATGCGGCCCTGGTCGTGATGCGAAATTTTTTGAAGAAAAATGATTCCAGGTGACTGGTTGTGATATATGTGAGACTTTCATCCTTGCACTACAAGATACGCTCAAAGGTACGTATGTTATTGATGATATCGTAGATAGTGAGAGTCCAATATATCAGGTACATTATGATGTTATATGGGCGAATTCATCACTCATCGCCGTGAGTCGCGACGAAGCAAAAATTGTCATACAGAATTGTTTTTTGAGTCTCAGGGAAGGGTGATGCTTTTTTGTGGCAGTAAAATGTCATGCCAATGAAACGTGTATTATAGAAAAGGAGAGTATTAGTATGCCAGGGAAATTTATATCATATCTTTTCTATTCTGAAGAGGACATATTGAGCGATATACGCGATGCTGGATTTACTATTGTAAGTTTTTCAAAGAATCAGTGAATTGCCTGAAGAGACACATTTATTCGTATTTTTGCTAAAAAGTAATATTAATTTTATTTTATGAAACGTATTATTCTTACATGAGCTTCATCCGGGTTGGGTCTTTCTCTCGCTAAAGTGTTTCACCAGGATGGTTATGAGGTCATAGGACTTTGTCGATCACGCCCAGCCGAAAATATTCAGTGGATCGAAACAGACTTATCTAATGAACAAAGTGTAAATAACGCTGCTACACATATACAGGAAAAATATCCTCATTTTGATCTTTTGATACAGTGTGCTGGTGATGGTGATGGAGAGGAAATTGATAAATTAAATTGGAGGAAGGTTCAACAGACATTTACGCTCAATGCCATTGCTCCTATTATTTTGACCAGCAAGCTTCTTCCACTTATAAAAGAAAATAAAGCTGACATTATCAATGTGGGCGCAACTATTGCACTCAAGCCATATCAGTATTTTTCGGTTTATGGTTCGAGTAAAGGGGCTTTTCGGATGTGGACAGAAAATCTCCAATTAGAACTTAAAGGAACTTCATCACGAGTTATAGGTGTGTATCCTGGAGGTATGCATACAAAATGAAATGAAAAACGTGGAGGCCAAATAAGAGCCATATCGGGAAAAGAAATGGGATCATCATTTATGAACACAGAAGATGTAGCGTGATTACTTTTGCAAATTATTAAACTTCCAAAGAATATGGAGATCTCCGAGATAATTATCAACCGCAAATAATATTTATTAATCTTTTCATTCTATGAAACACATTGTTGACCTTGCGAAGAATCGCGGATTTGTATTCCAGGGCTCAGAGATCTACGGCGGTCTCGCCAACACATGGGACTATGGTCCTCTGGGTTCCCTCATGAAAGAAAATCTCAAAAATCTCTGGATACGAGAATTCGTCCAACGTCGTCCTGATATGGTTCTCCTCGATGCCGCTATCCTCATGAATCCAAATGTTTGGGTCGCTTCAGGACATGTGGGGGGATTTTCTGATCCACTGATCGATGATAAAAATACAAAAGAGCGATTTCGAGCAGATAAGTTGATTGAAAATAAAATTGAAGAAAAACAAAAAGAAATTATTCATATTTCTATGAAAGATGGTAGTATTTCGGCTTGAGGAAAAATAGTTGCAGGCTGAGACATTACAGCAACCGGAGATATTTCTGCAGGAAATAACAAGACATATGAATATTTCAAAGAAAAATACGGAGTGAATAATCTTATTCCAGAATCATGGACAGCGGAACAACAACATGCTTTTATGGTGGGTGAAGATATTAGAAACCCAAATAATCCAAAAGTGAAAGCTGATTGGACGGAGATAAGAAAATTTAATCTCATGTTCAAGACTTCACAAGGTGTCACGGAAGATTCTTCAGCCCTCGTCTATCTCCGACCTGAGACAGCTCAGGGCATCTTCGTCGATTTCCCAAATATTGTTCGTACTTGTCGTCGTCGTGTCCCGTTTGGTGTCGCGCAAGTTGGTAAAGCATTCCGCAATGAGATTACTCCAGGTAACTTCATTTTCCGTACTCGAGAATTTGAACAAATGGAAATCGAGTTTTTCTGTGAACCGGGGACACAACTTGAGTGGCATGAAAAGTGGAAAGCTGACTGCAAGAGATTTCTCCTGGATACTGTAGGTATCAAAGAATCAAATCTCCGATTTCGTGAACACGAGAAAGACGAGCTCTCTCATTATTCTGATGGAACGTTTGATATCGAATACGATTTCCCAAGTATTGGCTTTTCAGAGCTTCAGGGTATCGCGTCTCGCACAGATTTTGATCTTAAAGCCCATATGAAAGAAAGTGGTCAAGATATGAGCTATTTTGATCCAGTAAAAAATACGAAATTTGTCCCTTACGTCATCGAACCATCCATCGGCCTTACACGTCTCTTCCTTGCGACTCTCTGTGATGCTTATGATACAGTACCGGATGGTGATGAGGGGGGAGAGAGAATTGTGCTTCGATTAAAGCCTGAGGTTGCACCGGTTAAAATTGCTGTTCTTCCACTCGTGAAAAAATTGAATGAAAAAGCTGAAGAAGTATTTCAGATGCTCTCAAAGCATTTCATGACATGGTATGATGAGACAGGTTCTATTGGCAAACGCTACGCACGATTTGATGAGATTGGTACGCCGTGGTGTGTGACTATCGACTTCGACAATACTCTTGAGAAAAATATGGTCACAATTCGTCACCGAGATACTATGGAACAAGAAATAGTAGGCATTAGCGAGCTGGTGGATTATTTTAAGAAAAATTTATGTTAGAGTTCGGGGATGATATTCTTATTCGTTGCATAGATGTTGCATCCTGATTAACTTCTTGAACAGTAGAAGAGAGAGCAAGGCTTGCAATTATTAATGTTCTGTGACAATCTTGATATACCGGGAATGTGACTATCCAGAAAGCCTTTTTTATACGCTTACAACAGGCCCTTCTTTACTCAGAAGAAAAGACTTAACTATATACAGTGGTATTTTTCTTCATGTTTTTTCCCTCAAGAAAGTGACAATGAGGAAGTATCACGATACTCAGAAGAATGACAAAAGCGGCGACGACTTTCATAGGAGTAGGTATCACATCGTAGAGTATGTAGTCGAGGACAAATCCTGTGAGTGGAAATGCAAGTTCAAAAATAGTTGAGAGTGTTGCGGGAGTATTATCGAGTCATCGGAAATATAAACTCGTTGCGATAATATCGGAGATAAAAATGATAAAAATGATACTTCCTAGATTATAGGAAAGTGTGGAGAATTGTTCTGTAACAGATGCCTCTGCTGGTAAAAAGAAAACTAGACACCAGCCGATCAGCCCTGTGAAAATAAACCTCAGAGTCATGATATAGAGTTGAGAGTTATCAGTGATGGCTATCTTGCTGAGGGTAGTAGACATTCACCAAAAGAGGGCAGTCAAAAGAGCGTATAGATAGGTTGATATCGATCAGTCTGTCAGTGTGAAACCTGTATCACCAAGGGTGAGAAGAATACTGGCGAAGAATGTTGTTGCAGCAAAAGCATAAAATGAGCCTCGGGGGTGTTCTCCGAGCAATACTGCCGAAGAAAGTATGGTAAAGAGTGGTTGAAGTCCAATCAAAATAAAAACAAATCAGAGAGATTCGGTGTTGGATATTGCTTGCATAAAACACCAGGAGCCGGCAATTCCTTCGAAAAGAATCATACCGATCATTGCCCATGTATGACGTATTTTTCCGATGACATTTTTGTGAAAAAGGAGGACAAAAAGCAGGAAAAATATTCCGGTCACTGTTGATTCAAAGGCAATCAAAAACTCTTCTGAAACACCAATTTTCTGGCGAATATATCCATCAACTCACCAAATCATGGAAGCGATAATAATATAGAAGCCTGATATATGCATATTTATCGAAAAAATACTCCTCAACGGCGTGGATAATTCCCTGTTTCTACGAAATTACAGGTTGTGGTTTCCTTTTCTGATGTGCACTCCCATGACCATATATTCCTTTCTTTTTTGATATTCTTTTGGTATCCTTCTTGGCACCAAGCAGGTAGGGAACTTTCTTCTATAAATGCTGCTGGCCGTGTACATAGTGACAATTCTGCTCACTGAGATTGTGTTATATCAATAGGTAAAGAATGCTGTATTGGTTGAGCGATGTATATTCCGCCTAAGCCGAGCAAAAGAGCTGCAAGAGGTGCGTAGGGAAGGAATTTTTTCATGCTCATATTGTACAAAAATATAGGGTCATACAAATTTTATTTTTCTTTGTATAATATTTGAGCTATGTATCCGAAGTTCTGTCGATTTGTTTTGGCAGGAATAATCGGTCTATGACTGGTGGAGTATTATTATGTGTTCGGAGATCCTCCTCAATTTCATTTTCAGCAGCCAACTTATCTTCTCGAAAAAGATACTCCTGGATTGACTCAGTATACGTGTGATAGCAGTAAAGATACGTGTAAAGTGAATTTTGATTTTAGTGTAAGTATACCCACAGAAGAGCCTTCTACTCACTATGCTTGTGTTATAGATTTTTGATTTGGAGTGACAGGGGAAGAAAATAAATGTAATCCAAATACTATTGAATTTCCTTATGGAACCTCAGATGTTTGGTTTCGTGTGAAAAGAATCTCTGACGATAGTACCGTGGTTGAATGACATATATTTATTGTACGGAAAGATGAATCTGTGATCAGTCCTGACCGGGTAACGCTCAGTCGAAATTGGCAAACCCCGACATACCTTCTGGAAAAAGACGTGTATAAAAATGAATATTTTTGTGATCCAGAGGAAAATGAGTGTCGTGTGAACCTTCTCGTCGCGCCTCTTCTGGATGGACAGGAGAGCGCTCTTTTGTCATGTAAAATAACAGCAGATTTTGAATTGGTACCAGGAAGTGATCCGTGCAATCCTGTGTCTTCTCTTGTGCCTGTATGAGAATACATCCTCCGTATAGAAATACAAAATCGTGTGACAGGAGAGAGGCTGCGAGAGGAACTCATTTATATAAAGAATCTTCCTTTGGATACTACAATTCATCCAGAAAGGATTTCTCTCGACCTTGTCTTTCAGCAACCAACGTATCTGCTTGGGAAAGAAAATAGCACTTTGGACACGTATACATGCGATACAGGAGAGGGCGAATGTCGTGTGAATATTTTAGTAATACCGAAACTTGATGGTAACCCTTCAGCACAGCTAATCTGTAGAATAACATCAGATTTTTGAAGAGAAGAAAATGATTGTAATCCAAATACTTTTACTATTCCTGAAGGGAATCACATGATTACTGTCCAGATTCTCGACACAAGAAATAACACCCTTCTTGTGACTCGTTCTCTTTCTTTTGTGTGATTTCCTCCAGGCAATGGGAGTGTATCACCCCAAGGGAACGACTTATCAGGAATAGATATCCAAGTGCAAAGTGGCCTTGATGAGTCTCGTACATGTAAAACTGATACTTGTTTTGTAAACTTTCTTGTGGAAGCTCCAGTGTGAGCCTTGTGTGAGTGGAATTTTGGATCAGGAATTTTCCAGACCCCGTGAACAGATAAAAAATGTAATCCAGGATATGTGCAATTTTTCTGAGACACCCACGTATCTGTCCGAATTTTTTATCCTCATGATACAGAAAAAAGTATCGAAAGGATTCTTCCTATTTTTACTCGGAAAAAATGAGATCAGAAAGATTGAGTACTAGCACAAATTGTATTACAAACAAAAGTTACGCGGAATAAAAAAATTCTTCCAGCATGAATTGTGTGTGCTCGTTGAAAGGCAAAATTTTGCTCTCTTAATTTTACTGCATTGGATCAGACATGAGTGACTCATTGGCATTGGGATTTTGGTGATGGGACAATCTCGGAAAAACAAAATCCACCAAGCCATAATTTCCTTCCCGGAAAATATAGTATCAGACTTACTGTTTCTTCATGAAGTATAACTTCAGAAACTCAGTACGAAGTAGAGGTCGTAGAAAATTTTGATCAGACTGATCCTTGCCTTGAGTGCAGGGAAGATATAAAATGAAAAATTATTTTTTCTGCAATTTTACCAAATCCACCTCATGCCGATACAGTTGAATGGATTGAAATACAAAATATTTCCCATGAAGATATCATACTTGATGAGTGTCGTATCCAGAATTCTACCTCAGAATATTTTCTTTCTGGCACTCTCCGTTCCAAACAAACTTTTCGTATACGACAGGCCCTCTCATGACTCCGTCTCCACAATAGTCGAGAATCACTCACTTTGCTCTGCGGAGACGTTCTTGTTGATACTTTTTCATGGGATTTTCCCGTTCCTTCTTCCTATATTCTTCGCCCAGAAATTCTCCAACCAGAAACGAAAAAAATGATTGTTTCTCGTGTGATTGATGGGGATACCATTGAGGGGAGTATCGATGGCCATATAATAAAGATTCGTCTTCTTGGAGTCGATACACCAGAAACTGTTCATCCCTACAAGCCACTTGAGATTTTATGAAAAGAGGTGAGTGAGTTTACGAAAAAATATCTGGAAGGAAAAGAAGTATGGCTCACCTTTGATTCTGCCCCAATTGATCATTATGGACGGAGATTGGCGTATGTTTGGACGTGTCCAGAGAGTGTATTTTCTGAAGATCAATGCGTACTTTTCAATGCTCACCTAATTGATCTTGGGTATGCTCGTATGGAAAGACGGTTTCCATTTTTCCGCTATGAAATGTTTGATATAAAAGAATGAGAGGCAAAGAAAAATCTTTTTGGCGTTTGGGGTGAGAAAAAGATTGCTTCTGAAATGCTTCTGTTAAATTGAGAGGATACCAAATTTTTATCTGACCAACAAGAAAAAGAATATCTGGATTTGCAACAAGAACTCCTCGAATTTTGTCATCAGGAAGAATGAGAGGTGTGTGAAAAAGAAGAAATTGATTGGAAAAACCAAACGGAAGACATAACGACCTTTCGTATCTCAAAAACCAAGAAAGGTGCACTCCATATTTCTGGGAGAACGTGGGGAAATTTTCCTGTGCTTGTAGAGATACATGGATGAAATGAGCTTCATTCCAGAGTTCTTGTCACCGATGTATATGGCGAATATGAATACACATGGTTCCCGAAAAATACAGGGGAATATACTCTTCGTCTCGTACTAGGAGATCTGGATAACCGAGTGATAATTGAGGAAAAAGTAGACGTTGAGAGTATATCGTCACACTTTTTAATACCACTCAATGTTTCTATACGTTTTCAGGGGAAAATAACGAAAAACCGTTTTGAAAAAGAGGGTGTTTTTTATTGTTTTAGTCGAGGGTCATGTACGGTGAATTTTACAGCGGAATCAAATAGAGATGACTCGGTGGAATATGAATGGGTGTTACCGAATGGAGATATTCTCCGAACAAAAAATCCGTCTGCTTTTTCTGTTCCGTATGGAAGACATGCTCTCATTTTGCGTGCTATAGATAGTATTACACAAGAAAAAGTTGAACAAAGTTTCTTCATTGTGCACCATGCTCTCCCCAAGGTTTCTTCTTCCTCGTCATGATCGCACTACACGCTTGATTTAAAGGATACTCCGCAGGATATCGGAGGCTCGTGATGATACAGAGAAAATGACCCTCTGAGCTCATTCCTCCTGAGGGTGGTCATCATTCTTTCCATTTCTCTCATTTTTATGCCTATTTTCCGCCTTCAGAAAAGATAAACTTTGCCCATTTATGATTTTCGCTATAATCCCCCCATTATATTTTATTTTCTTTTATGAAATCTACGGGGAAAAAGACAAATGCATACACGTATGAAATCACCATTCAGGAGAGTGCTGCTGAGATGGAGCATTATAAAAAAGTAGCAGCAAAAAAAATCGCTGAATCTCGACAGTTTTCATGATTTCGAAAAGGAGATGATGTTCCAGTTGAAGTTGTTGCCCGTGAAATAGGGGAATCTGTACTGATGGGAGAAGCACTTGAGTCAGCTCTACAGGTATTGTATCCAAAGGCACTCAAAAAACTCGGGATTCATCCAGTTGATATCGGAGAGATCAAGAAGATTAATTCCTCTTCTCCTCTTGATGTCGTCCTCGAAGCAGAAGTTATTCCTGATGTGGAACTGGCCCTAAAAAAGATAGAAAAAATTCGTATTTCACAAGCAAAAGTTGATGTTACTGATGAGGAGCTTGAGAAAGAAATGCAGGCAATCTCTGACCGCTACACACATTATCATCCCCGTGGTCATGAGCATGGTCATCATCATGATGAGAATGGAGAAGTTGAGACGGTCGCAGACATGGGTGTTCATGAAGGAGACCGAGTTCGAGTAAATGCTCTGGGATATGATAAAAAATGAGGCACTCCGGATGAACGCATGGGACTTCGTGATTTTGAACTTGTAATCGGCTCTCGGTCCATGATTCCGGGTTTTGAAGAAGCCCTTATTGGAGCAAAAGAAGGGGATATTGTCGAGTTTGAGGTTACTTTCCCAAAAGATTACCATAGTGCTGATTTTGCTGGAAAAAATGCATTTTTCTCTGTTACTGTACTTTCTGTAGAATATCCCCATAAGACTGATTGGAATGAAGAGTTTATTGAGCGTCTCTGGGGGAAGAAACTTTCCGTATCTGATTTTCGGGTCGAGTACCGTGAGGCCATGCTCGCTGATAGAAAAGATAAAGCTCGATCTGATGCAGAAGAAAAACTCTCAACAGAACTGATCCAACTTCATGCGATTGAGGTCGGACCAAAGATGCTTGCGCGAGAGGTAGAAAATCTCTGGACCCATCACAACCGCGAGATCGAACGACAGGGAATGGACCAAAAAAGTTATCTAGAACATCTCAAGACGACAGAAGAAAATTTTAAAAAAGAACACATTGAGCCAGCCGCAACTCGACGGATACAGTCGATGCTTATACTGGAAGCTCTCAAAAAACACTATGCCCCTACTGTTACTGAAGAGGATGTTATAAAAGAAATGAAGCAGGTCTTTGCTCGATATGCTGGAGATCCAGACTTCGAGAAGCGCCTTATGGAGATGGCAAAACCAGGAACTGATCATTTTAATGATATAAAATCACGACTCGAGTATCGAGCCGTGATTGATAGGTTTGTGAGCTAGATTTTAGACGCTTGTCCCAGAATCATTACCTACTTTTTTCCAAGCGTTGTTAGCATACTCATATCTTTCAATTCAGCCTCAATCCTTTTTTGTTTTTACTATTACTGGTCCGGTATTACTTTGTTCGGGTGTATAATAGTAGCCATTATATTCAATCTTAGGTGTTTTTGGATATTTTTTAAGAAGCGCGAAAACCTCACCCTCACTTCCAAGTGTTTCTTCTTCAGTTATTCTTCAGTTATCCCTTATTGTCTTAAATCCCTCATAGCTCACTCCATTATAAAATCATGTAATAATTCTATTATCTCACCTTAAGTTCCAGGTTCATTCGCCAAAGGGCTCTCAGGAAACAAAATCACCTTCCCATACCCAGTTACGCGAAGTATCTTCCATTTTTCATCTTACAATATCGCCTTCTTTGAAGGTTCCTCTATATATCTTTCCATCTTCTTTATCAATGTATTCTCATGTTCCATTCTCAGTTCCATCAACTATTTCACCTGTATATGTTCAATTATCATATGTGATTGTTCATTCAAATACTCATCTATCTTTATTCCAAGTGGCTGATATTTGATCAGTTTTCATTATCACCATTCCATCACTTACGGATACACCCTCTGGTAAATCATTACTTGTTCCGTTTAATGCTGAATTGAGATTATCTCTATATTCTGGACTGTTCGCATCTGTAAGCATTTTTTCTTTTTTCTCTTCTTTTTCTTTTTTCTCTCTTTGTGCCCTATATTCTGATCTTTCGAGAAATGTTTCATTTGTATCTACTTCATAATGTTCTGTTTTTGTAGCTTCAAATTCTTGTTCCATTTTTTCTAAAGTTTTCCATCCGAGAACACCATCTGGAGTGAGTTTATATTTTTTTTGTATAGCTGTTACAGCTGCTACAAATGATTCATTGTCTTTTGGATCTCAGAGCTTTTGTAATATTTCCTTCATCCCTCCTTCTTGAGTCAAACCAGCCTTTTGCATCCATTTCTCAGAAAGAGCCCTCTTTCTATCAGCATCAAGGGTTTGAATATCGATTTTTTTTCATTGATTTTCTGCCCTTAGATCGTCCCTGGCTTTCTTTCTCAATTCTTCTTTTGCTCTTTCTTCCATACTAATCACTTTGGGTTTTTCATTTTCAGACATAAAACAGCATTAAAAATAGGATTCCATATACATGAAAGCATATTCTTTTAAAAAAATCAAATAATTTATCTTATTTCTGTATTTGCATTTTTATGAGCTCCACAGCCTGCTTCCCTCGGCGCATAATCGTGAGTTCATACTCACCATAATCTATGATCTCTCCAGCATTGGGGATTCTTCAAAAAAGAGTATTTATAAGACCAGAGACTGTATCATATTGTGTACTCTCGGGAAGCGGGAAGGGGAGACGATCATTCACATCCGAAATCGTGGCTTCTGCTTTGACTATATATGTTCCGGCACGTTTTTCTATAACGATTTGTTCCTCTATATCATGTTCATCATGTATTTCTCCAACGAGCTCCTCCATGATATCTTCGAGGGTAACAATTCCTGCAGTTTCCCCATGTTCATTGATGACAATAGCAATCTGTATGTGAAGTTTTTGAAAGTCCTTGAGCAATTGCTCGATTTTTTGGCTCTGTGGAACGAAGTGTGCTGGGCGGATAAGTCGACGGAAATCAACCGTACCAGTATTTTTCAATGCAGGAAGAAAATCTTTGAGGTATACGATTCCGACAATATCGTCGAGAGTGTTTCTATAGACAGGTATCCGGGAATATCATTCACGAACAATAGTATCAAACTGTTTTTCAAAGTCATCATCGATATTTATCGCATAAATACGGCTTCTGGGAATATAGATCTGTCGAACGGTTTGGTCATCAAACTCAAACACATTTTGGATAAGCTCGTTGCTAGATTCCGCTATGGCGCCTCATTCTTCTGACTCGGTTAGAAGTAATTTTATTTCTTCCTCTGTATGAATAGTGTGTTGCTGTTCCTCATTCATGCCGATCATTTTCATAAGCATTTTTGAGCTTTTCTGAAGGAGCCAGATAAAAGGAGAAAAAATGAGATAAAATATTTTGAGTGGCCATGCTACCATGAGTGTGTATTTGAGGGGGTTTTGAATCGCGATACACTTGGGTAATAATTCGCCGATGAGAATTTGTATGAACGTCAGAAGTGCAAAGGCTAAAGGGAATGCTAGTGTATTAATAATCCCTGTCTCTGGTGCGAAACCCAATAATTGCATCACCTCTGTTATTGTTTGTGCTAAAATATCTTGCCCCACCCATCCCAGAGCGAGTCCAGCTCATGTGATGGCTAACTGCGTTGCGGAGAGGTATTTTTCTAGATTTTCGACGATATGCTTTGCGAGACGTGCCGTCGCATTTCCGTCTTTTGCCTTGAGGGTAAGCTGAGATTGTCGGACTTTTACCAGAGCAAATTCTGTAGCAACGAAAAAGGCATTAAAACCTATAAGGAAGAGAGTTATAATAAAGGCCTGTCAGGGGTCGGGGTTCATATAGGGCTCTATTGTAGAGTTTTTTCCGATTCTGCAATGGTTCCAGAGGTTATAGGCTGGTATGTCTCTGTTCGTACTTCAGGATGACGAATTTTTCCTCCAAGATATCAAACATATCCAAATCATATAATGAGAACAGCATTGAGAATTAATGTGGTGAGGAAAAGATGCTTTTTGTAGTGTCTTATTTTTCTTCCGAGAAAAATTTGCCAACAGACAAGTATCAGCGCAAAATATCCTATTTTTGATACAAATTCCGCTGCTTGATAATGCAGAAAAGCATAGTGAGCACCTCCAGTATCTATGTCAGGTGAGATGGTTCCAGTGATAAATTTCTCAAAAGTTGCTTCACCCGAAAATATTGCTATAGGCATACCTAGAAGACTTATGCCTAACAGAGAAAGTCCAATTTTCTGAATTTCATGATTATTTCTTACCCATCCCCACATCATGGGTATGATGGACAGAGTCGCCCCAACAATAGGGAGATGCACGATGATCATGTGTATATGAGCTGAATTCATGAAAAATATTATATGCTCATTTGGGATAATTCGTAGAGAATTTTTTGTGCTTCTTCGACACTCTGCACGTGAGCGAGTCGACTACGGTATTCTTTCACCCCCTCAAAGCTATGAAGATAATGAGTGAAATGTTTTCGAATCTCCAAACATGCCCGATGTTCTCATTTTGAATCCTTCATCATATTCATGTGTTGACTCATCGTATGTATTCTTTCATTCCATGATGGTGAATAATTATCTGGTAAAAAACACCATGGATTTCCAAGTGCCCCACGACCGATCATAAAGCCTCCTAATTTTTTTCTCCTATTCATGCCATCTTCGTATGATTGGCAATCTCCATTTCACAAGACGGGAATTTTGACCTGTTTCTGTAGTTCATAGATAGGATCCCAGTTAGCCTCTCCCCGGTATTCTTGTTGGTATGTTCTGCCATGAACAGTGATGAGCTGAGCTCCTGCTTGGACGAGAGACTTTCAAAATTCTACCAAGTCCTGCGCATCGTTCCATCAGAGACGCGTCTTCACGGATATTGGTATGGAGAGATTTTCTGCTAAAATATTGACGATCTTCATGGCACGTTCTCTGTCAATCATGAGTCCTGAACCGTATCAACATTTTACGACTTTTTTTGCCGGACACCCCATATTGATATCTATACCCTGTGCTCCATATGAAGCAATGATTTTTCCAGCAGAAAGAAATATCTCTGGCGTATTTCCAAATATTTGAAAAACGAGAGGATGTTCTATGGAGTTATGGGTCAGAACTTTTTTAGCAAGTTCAGGGTTATGATGCAGCCCATCGGCACTATAAAATTCTGAAAAAACAACAATATCTGGTGCCACAGTTTTACAAATCGAACGAAATGCACTATCACAATATCAGTCCATAGGAGCGAGAGCAACGATGGGTTGTTGTTTTTGTATGAAGTTGTTAATCCAGGACATATTATTTTTTTACAATATTTCTCCTCCAGATGAGATAGACTACAAAAGCCAATTCACTTATAAAAAGATAACTTGGATAGAGTCCATTAGTCACATTTATGTTTTCGATAGCTAAAATAGCGAATAAAAATTCAAAAGTCCAAATAATGTATGATTTGAGATCTTCGGAGAGGGGTGCTGAATATGATTTTTTCCACGTAAAATAAAATCCAATGGATTCTATGATACAAGCGATGAGAATAGTTATGAGGTCATCTTTTGTGATGAACCAGAAAAGAAACATGAGACCGCACATGCCAAGCAGAATCTTGTCTTTTTGATTGAGTCTTTTTTCTCAGTAAAATATTGCCACTATAGCGATGGTAGTATTGAGAATACCCATCATAGTAGGCACCAGCATTCACCATCATCCATTATTTCGAAAAGATACGATACTAGCAGTTGTTCCAAGTGTTCACCATATGAGCCATGTGTACAAATGTGGACGGGTTTCTCATCGAAAAATAGCGCGAAAGTAAAAAGTATACGCTGTAAGTCCAAATAGAACGCCAATGATTCAGAAAGGCAGATAGAAAGACATGGAAAATATGCAGAGAGTGTATTCATTTCTCGCTTTTTACAAAAATGATATAATACGCATATGAAGATATTTGTTCTTTTTGGTTCTACAGGTGATCTGGCTCGTAGATACGTGCTTCCTGCCCTTGAGGCTCTTTTGGCTCGAGGGGCATATGATCACCTTGTTTGTGTGGGTCGGCGCGATTGGAAGGATGAAGATTTTTATAATTTTTTATCCCCATATCCGTATTTTTCGAATCAAAAAAATTCTGCGAGTTATCTTCAGATTGATATAACCCGAGATAATTATAGTACGCTCAAATCTCATATAGCATCTTTTGGTCGTGATGTA
Source organism: uncultured Candidatus Peribacteria bacterium (assembly GCA_964413195.1). GTDB lineage: Bacteria > Patescibacteriota > Gracilibacteria > BD1-5 > JAGOOR01 > JAGOOR01. Next base: position 43,637 of record CAYPRD010000001.1, on the reverse strand, counting down.
GAGGTGACATACCATCTTTGTTTGAGTCCTGAATTTTTTGTTCCTGTCGCAACTGGATTAGCCTCAGTTGGTCTGAATACGTCTGATGCACGCATCATGATCGAGAAGCCATTTTGACACGATCTCGTGTCGGCTATTACATTAAATCTTGCTTTACAGCGTCTTTTTCATGAGGACCAAATCTACCGTGTTGATCATTACTTAGGGAAAAACTTTGTCCGCGATATGATTGAGTATCGTCTTTCTCAATGAGATAACTGGTATGGCGGTCGAATTGCTGAGCTCTACGTCACTGCCCGTGAAACAATCACTGTCGAGGATAGGGGAGAGTATTATGACCAAAGTGGAGCAACCCGTGATTTTCTCCAGAACCATCTTTTACAAGTACTTGCTCTTGCAACGATGGAGATGCCACATGGACAGGACCCAAAGGAAATCCGAGACCGAGTCTTTCAGTCTATGAGCTCTATTGCACCGCTTCTCATTGATCCGCGGCACGATATAGTCTTTGGTCAATATATTGGATATCGTGAGTCTTCATGAGTGAAATCTGGATCACGAACAGAAACGTATGTACGGGCTCATCTTACGATTGATTCTCCATTGTGGATGGATACATTTGTCGTCCTGGAGACTGGGAAGGCGCTTGATAGAAAAGAAAGCTCTGTTCGATTTGTATTTCGTGATGGCTCGGAGAAGAAATTTGAAGAGTCACTGGAGAATAAAAATAATGCTTACGAGATGCTTATTGGCAAAGCCCTCAGTCGTGATGCGACATATTTTGTTCGTTGGGATAGTATCCGTTCGGCGTGGCAAATCGTCAACGACCTGCTTCATTGTACTGATAATTGTCCATTATTACGTCAGTATTCTATTGGTCAGAAGGAAATATAAAATCCTTTCCAAATGCATTTTTAGGAAGTTCTTTTTTCAGAAAACATTTCTGAAGAATCCAAGAAGTATATGTGTTACTATTTGGTCACAAGAGTTTGTATGTGTTTCGGTAGGGATAAGATTTTACAGATGTAGTGAGCATTTTGGCTATTTTTTCTGCTTCTTCTCAAAAAAATTCACACTGAAGATTTCCTCTCGATCTGAGTGAGTGTATGAGAGGAAAAATCTCAATGCCACTCTTGGAAGGATAATAGTTGCTATGTATGTTATTCTTTTCCTTATTTTTGAAAAAGAGAATTTCGTATCTTTGTACTCTATTTTCATATTCTACCTCGAACCAACTGTGCTGTGCGAAAAATAGAGGAAAACAACAAGGACAAGTGTAGAGATATACTTTCATATACTATCGTATCTTGCTCTCATAAGTTTGTATCCATTTTCTCGGCGAGATTTTTGTGGCGAGCTGGCCTAGGATATCATAAGGTAGAGGATCATTTTCTTTCCATCGTATACAACTTTTTCCCATGTTAAGTTTTTTTCAGGTTTTTGTGTATTCTTCTTGAAACCACTTGAGAATTTCTTCATCAGCGTAAAGCCCCATGTGATACAGTGAGATATAGTTTTTCTGAGATGCAATGCTGATAAAAGGGAGAGCATCCGAAGGATTACAGTGATATCCGGCTGGATAGAGCGTGTGAGGAACTACGTAACTTATCATCCCATATTGCATTGTCTCCTCGAATCAATCCGGTAAGTTTTTTTGTAAAACTTGCCTCAGTTCTTGCAGTATTTTCTGTCTTTTTTCCGGAAGGGAATGAATGTAGGCTTCTGGTGTTTTTTCGGAGGATTGCATATAGGAGTGAGTATCTTGATTTTTATCCTGAAGGCAAGACAATAGAATTATGAAAATTGTGATTTCTTTTGATGACGTAACTTCGTGGTTCTTTTCTTCTCTTCATACCTTACTAAAGAATCAGGAGCATGTCTTCGTAGGTCTCTGAGGGGGTACGTCATTTGATGTATGGTATGCATCCCTTGTTTTGTCGAATGAGTGGTCGGCAATTGCTCAGGATCGACTTCGTTGGTGTGTGACTGATGAACGCATACATTGTTCTCCAGAAGAAAGAAATGATCGACGGATACAAGAACTTTTTCTTCTGCCACTTGAGAAACGTCTGGGGGTGAAAATGATAGCTATTTTCCCTGAGAAAGATGATGATGGTAAGAGGTATTCTTGAAAAATTCCTACTCTTGATATTGGTTTCTTTTGAATGGGGCCTGACGGACATACCGCATCGCTTTTTCCACACCATCCAGTTCTAGATTCAAAAGAGAAGGGTTTTGTTGCTATTGATCATGCGCCAAAAAATCCTCCCCAAAGAATTACTCTTTCCCCATCTTCTCTCTGAGATATCGCATATTCATGCCTCTGTGTTGTTGGTGAGGGTAAGAAAAATGCATTGGAAAATTTTTTCAATCCAAAAATAACTACACATGAATGCCCATCAAAGCTCCTTCAGCCTGATTTGCTTTTGGATATGACGCATTAAAATTCTCCTGTTCCAGCGGTTGAGAGATGTGTGGTACCGTCATTCATTGAGAGGAGCACGTTACTGAGATTAACTGCATGTTCCTCTCCTGTTTGTAGAGTCACGGGGAATGATAAAAGATTATGTCCGAGCGTAATTGTTTCTGGTTGGTCAAAGGTGAGCTCAAAACGTATTCCAGAGACCGTCTTTTGAGTAGTTACTTTTCCACGTCATGACTGAACTTCTCAAAGAGTTATGCTTTCGGGATCGTAGTGTATTTCTCCAGTTAAGTGTATTACTTGGGTAGCTTTGATATTTCATCGCACTAAAATCAGACCTTTTTCGTATACGAGCTCTGCTTCAGCAGGTCGAGTTGTATCACTTTCTACTATGGCACTCTGTAGCCTATGTCATTGGTCTGTGAAAAGTACTACATGTGTACCAATAGCACATAAGAGTCCGAGAATAAGAGAAGGGAGTATTTTTTTGTGCATAAAATTGTGATTACCAGCCGAGCCATCTGCTCAACGTATCTCGTAGTCCTTCTTCTACTTCTATATCTTTTTGTATCTTTTTTCGTTTTACCTTTCGTTTTCTTCTGTACACATGAATCCGCAGACTTCTCACAATCTTCGAGTGTTCTCTCGGTTGTGTTGGTCAAAAATTTTTTTCCTCATGTCCTAAGATCCAAGATATTGTATCCTCTATCTTCATAGTAAATCTTCTTGTTCGTGGCAAATAAAGTTTTTTCCGGAGAATTTCCTTTGACCTTCTTTCCTCTAAGTCTTCTTCTCATTCAAAAGTCTGTCCAGTGTGCATGTCAATTATTTCGCCCATAGAGAGGGATTACTGAGACGTTCTTTCTGACATTCGACACAGAGTTCTTGTTCGGGGTCTATGATGTAGCCACATTTTTTACATGTGGTAAAAAGAAAATTTGAGGTCTTTTTTGAGCTTGTTGTGTTCATACATATGTCATCATACACTTTTTTTTTCTCCAATGCAAGTCTTGGAGAATATGATTTTGTCTATACTATGTATCAAAAATCATGCGAGCCATCCTTCTTGATATAGCACCAAAAAACCCGACACTCCTGGCTGAATACAGTCTTGATGACCGTTTGGTAGAATTACAAAAACTGGTAGCTACCTACAAGGGTATCGTGATCTTGGAGACATTTCAGAAACGGGACGAACCGGATTATGAAACATATGTTTGACGTTGAAAATTGGATGAGGTTCTGGACTATGCTTCTCAGTTTTGAGCAGATACTCTTATCATTGGCAACATACTCAAAGCAAGACAAATTTTTACCATTATTCAGGAAGTAGAAAAAAGAAAGATGCGATTACAGGTGTGGGATCGAGTGGATTTAATACTCAAAATTTTTCAGCTTCACGCAAAAACTCCCGAATCAAAATTGCAGATCCAACTTGCGTCCATAAAACACATGGGTCCCCGTATATTTGGCATGGGCATGGAAATGGATAGACAGGGTGGTGGTGGGGGAACTTCCAATAAGGGTATCGGGGAAACAAATACTGAGATTATGAGACGACATTTACGTGAAATGGAGAGGAAAATACGCTGAAAGATTGATCACTACAGAAAAGTACGTACTCAAAATCGATCTTCCCGAAAACGAAATAATATGTGGACTTTTGGCATCGTATGATACACCAATGCGGGGAAATCTACCCTTATGAATATCTTAACGGATAAATGAGTTTATGAGCAAGACGAACTTTTTGCAACTCTGGGGACATCGGTATGAAAATTAAGATTTCCATCACATTTATATGCGGATGAATCTGGTAATTTCCGTCATGCACCAGAAGTTCTTATTTATGATACAATCGGATTTATTCGAGATCTCCCTCCAGAACTAGTTGATGCATTTTCCAGCACCCTCGAAGAGTCTTTGTCGTGCGATATCCTCCTTCACACTATTGATGCGAGTGATAGTCATATCCAGGATCGCATAGATGTTACGGATGCTATCTTGGAACGTATTGGTGCGACCCAGCCACGATGGTATATCTTTAACCAGATTGATCGTTGTGATAAAGAAAGAAGAATATTCCTCCAAGAAAAATATGAACATCTTGACCCTCTTTTTGTTTCAGCAAAAACTGGTGAGTGAGTAGATATTTTAAAGGAAAGAATTAGTGCACATGTGAGATAAAAACCTTTCCCTGTTTCTTCTCAAGTCGCATATTTTTGATTTCTTTCACCCCTCCTCTTCTAGTCGATAAAAATCGTATCAATTCTATGATGAGACTGTGGGATATGCCATGAGAAGATCCGTGTATGGTGGTATATATTGTGTGGAGAAGCTCCTTTTGAAATCAGAGAGGGAGTTGATAGTACCAATTGAGATCAAAGTGACCTTTCTGTAGGACATCGCTAAAAAAAACCAGGAAACTATTTTTTAATTCGGTTGACTGCTCAGCTATTTTTAGGAATGATTTCCCATACTGGGGATTGATTTTTTCTATTTCGGGAAGAATCTTTTTTCGTATACGATTCCGTGGTATTTCTACATCGTCATTTGTTTCATCAAGTCAGAATGGGATTTTTTCTTGTTGAACGTATACAAGAATTTCTTTTTTTTTGAATGGTAAAAATGGTCGGAAATATTCTTCTGTTATTTTTTCTATACCCCGCAATCAATGCAGTCCAGATCCCTTGATAATTCTATATAAAATCGTCTCTTCTTGATCATTAGCATGGTGGGCAGTCAGAATATACCGAGCTTGATGTTTTTTTCTGAGTTCAAGGAAAAATTCTTTTCTTACATCCCGTGCGCACTCTTCAAGAGTTTTTTTTGTTTTTTTTGCCTCCTTTTTTATATCTACATTTTTTGTCACGAACGATATATTGTGTTTTTCACAGTAACACTTCACAATATCCTGGTCTTTGTCCGCCGTTTTTCGTAGCCCATGGTGGATATGCGCTACAATGATATTTTCTCATCAACATGCCTGTCGTGCGATATCGAGTAAGGCCATAGAATCTGGTCAGCCAGAACATCAGAGTATAACTTTTCCTCTGATATTTCTGAGATCAGCAAAAACGGTGGTAAAAAATGTATGTGTGATTTTTTCTGAAGGCATGCCTGAAAAGTATACCTATTTTTGCAAATTAATAAAAAATCATGTAAGCTGTCGGTATGAATCAAGTTTTAGAGAACATAAAAAATCTAGAAAACATCCTCCATAAACAAAAAACTGTTGGTGATTTGCATAGACCAGAGTTTCGGCATATTTTGGATGAAATTGAAGTAGCGCTCGATCGTCAGGACTCTGATATAGCACTATGAGCACTGGTTCGCTGAGCGATAGAGCTCCACGCATCTGATATCCATCTTGAGCTTCATGAAAATGATTCTCAAATACGTTTTCGTATCGATGGATCACTTGAGTCTGTTGGAAGTCTCAGTAGTCATGATCATGCCGCCATAGTCGAGCGGATGAAATACCGATCAAATCTCAAACTCAACATTCACGATGTTCCGCAGGATGGGAAATTTCGTTTTTGAAGGGATGGTCATGAGGCAGAAATAGATGTACGTGTTTCTGTCATGCCAACCAGATATGGAGAGAGTATTGTTTGCCGTATCCTTGATTTATCTCAGACAGTTATGACACTGGATAGTTTAGGAATCATTGGTACCCAAAAATCTCTGATACTCAGCTCAGTTCAGAAAAAACAATGAATGATATTGGTTACTGGTCCAACTGGATCTGGTAAAACCACCACGCTCTATACTCTCATCGATACTCTTAGAAACCCTGAAGACAAAATTATTACTCTCGAGGATCCTATCGAATATCAAATTCCAGGAATCCTGCAGTCTGAGATAAATGAACGACAGGGATATACGTTTTCACTCGGAGTTCGTTCGGTACTTCGGCATGATCCAGATGTCATTATGATAGGTGAAATTCGTGATCTTGATACGGCTCGTACGGCTATACAGGCGTCTTTGACAGGACATCTTGTTCTCTCTACGCTCCATACAAAAAGTGCGCTCGAAACACTGGAACGTCTTGAAAATATGGGTGTCTCTGCTTTTGATGTCGCAGCGTCTCTTGATCTCATTATCTCGCAAAGACTTGTTCGTAGAATTTGCCATAAATGTTGACAACCCCATGCGTATAGTTTTTCCGAAAAAGACAAGGAACTTCTTGAGCTCTATGGTTCCCATGAGAGTTTTCCACAGAAGGGAAAATGATGTGAGGCGTGTTGATTTACTGGGTATAGCTGACGTATAGGAATTTATGAAGTTTTCCGTATAACAGATGAAATTCGCGACGCTATACGACTCGGTGCTACGCACACCGATATACTCCGAAAAACAAGAAAGGATTATTATATTACTCTTGAGCAAGATGCTCAGGCAAAAGTACTTCTTGGTATGACCACGACTGAAGAATGTCAGAAAAATGGTATTTTATAAAAGATATTTATAAAACATTTTATATAAAAAAATATTTTTTTGTCACCTGTATTTATTTTTTTAGACTTTGAAAAAAATATTTTCTGAGTATCTTTGAAACATTATTCATTTTCTACCCTTTTTATGGTCGCTTCCGCTCAGAAAAAACCAAGTAATAAAACTACTGCCAAAAAGACTGTAAAAAAAACATCTGTTCCATCAAAAAAGAAGAGTGTATCTCCAGTAGCAAAAAAGACCCCTCCCGCACCTGTAAAGAGTCCTGTTTCTAAAAAATCTTCTTCTTCGAAGAAAAATTCCCGTCCTCGTAAAGCGGTAAAAAAATCCTCCGTTTCTCATTTTCAAAAGGTTCCTCTCAAAGAGGAAGTTGCTCGTTCAAATTCTCCTGATGTTGATACCACGATGTTCACGACTATTTTAGCCGTCTTTATTGTGGCTTTTGTTGTTTTGGCAGGGTATATTTATGCTCGAAGATTTCAAAAACTAGATACGACCAGTACGTACCAAGAACAAACTCTTTCTCCCCAGCGTATTAGTGTGGCTGCTGGAGTCGCCCTAAACCCCCAGATAGTAGAATGAATTGAGACCCTTTCTCAGGTTATTATTTTTCGGGATGGCGATGTACTGCAAAATGTTTCTCCGGTAAGTAGTGTGGATGATTCAAAAAAATTAAATCCTATCTTCTTCTCGAACGTAGCGCAAGATGACCTCGTGTTTGAGTTTAAAGATATGAACGTCTTGTACCGTCCATCGAATAAGCAGGTTATCAATATTGAGCAGAAATTTTAAGCCTGAATATATTTTTTCAAAAATTTTGTAGTAATGAAAATAGCTACAAGTATGAGAGTGGTTATTGCGCTCGGTGATAAATTCATTGTTGCTGATAATATAATTCCTGATACGGTGCTTAATACACTAATACCAATAGAATATATATAAGTTTGCGAAAGATTTTTTGCGATTTGTATGGCTCAAAGTACGGGGATTACCAGTAGAGCACTTGCGAGCAATATGCCGCCTATAAGCAGAGATGCAGTGATAACGAGAGAAATTATTACTATGGAAAGATAATTTATAAGTCCTACATGTATCCCTTGTACATTGGCATTCTCCGGGTCTATAGCTGCACTCAAAATGTACTTTCCATATTTTATCCCCAAAAGAATTACACCATATAAGAGCATAATAAGTACAAAAATATCGTGCCAATGAACCGTGAGAATACTTCCGAATAAATAACTATGTAAATTTACAGTGAAGGAATTTGAGAGAGAAAGCAGCAGAATGGCGCCTGCCAAATTTCCTGATAAAAATATTGCAAGTGTTGTATCATCAGGGAGTTTTTTCTTTCAGCGTATTTTTTCTATAGCGACGGCTGAAATCATTGAGTAGCTTGCTGTCGTGACCATGGGATGTATTCAAAGAAATAAACCCAGGGCAATTCACATAAGTGATATATGTCCCAGTGTATCAGCAATCATGGAATATCGCTTCAAAACAACTAATACGCCAATGAGAGGGCACAGGATTCAAACTAAGATTCCGGCTCAAAGAGCTTTGAGGAAGAAATCATAGCTAAAAAGTCAGAGTAATTCAGACATATTTTTTATGAATTAATAGTTTCAGATAAGAGGGCCATGTGCCTTGAAAACCTTTTCAATAATCACACATCATGAGAGACCGTGATAATGCTCAAATTATGAACTGCGTTCAGGTGTTGGAGAAGGTCGAGTATATTTTCTTGTGTTTTCTGATCTACTCAATTGAGAGGTTCGTCCATGATGAGTATTTTGGGATCACCTACAAGTGCTCGAGCGATGCAGAGACGTTGCTTCTGTCATCAGGAAAGTTTACGAATATCTGTTTCTCTGAGATCTTCGAGACCGACATGCTGTAAAGCGTACTCTACCGTGTCGTAACAACAATCATTATGGATGTGGTGATCATTCCTGTGAGCCATAGAACTGTAAGATACGAATTCATACACGGAGAGGGGTATGGTATTGGTGAAATGAGAAGCATCTTGTCCGACATATCCTATGAGGCCTGTTGCTCTTTTTTGTGTCCAAGAAACACTTCCCGAACTTGGTGGCAATAATCCACACAATATCTTTATGAGCGTTGTTTTCCCACTTCCATTTGGTCATGTAATTATGAGAGTCTCACGTGTGTATATATCAAGGTTTATATTTTTGAGTATATATTCTCCTGGAGTATATCAGAAGGAAATGTTTTTGAGCTGGACGAGTAATTGTTTTTCGTTTATTGGCATAAAAGTCCTTGAGAGAGATGTAAGAGGTTCTCTTGCATGATGCTGATGAAATCTTTTCCAGCATCTATTTCTTCTTTCGTAAGTCATTCGAGAGCATTGAGGGTGAGAGTGCGCGTCCCGGTCTCTCGTGTAATTGTTTCGGCGAATCGAGGAGAGATGAGTTTTTCAGTAAATATCACCGGTATCGACTTTTCTCTCACTATTTTTACTATATGGGCAATATCAATTGCGGAAGGTTCCATTTCTGGTGATAGTCCGGCAATCGGGATTTGACGGAGGCCGTAATCTCGAGCAAGATATCCGAATGCAGCATGAGAAGTTACGATATCTCGTAGACGGCATGTGGCAAGCTTTTCTTGGAATTGTATGTCCAATTTTTGTATTTCATTTTTTAATTTTTCTGTGTTTGATTCATAATAAGGAGTATTATTTGGATCAGATATTTTAAAACCAGCAAGCACACTGTCTATCATAATGAGGACTGTTTTTGGGGATAGCCAAATGTGAGGATCGTAGCTATATTCTTGATTATGATCTTCAGAGTGATTGTTTTTTCCTGCTTCAATTTTGGGTATATTGTCTATTAATTTTATAACTGTAACATTTCTTTTTTTAATCTCTGGAATGAGCTTTTCTCCCCAGGGTTCCATAATACCATTTATCAAAAAAAGCTGACTTTCGAATATGTTTTTTTTGGATTGAATACTGGGTTCATATTCGTGGGGTTCAACTCCAATAGGAGTTATATTGACCACCCTTGCTTGATCGCCACCAATAGATTTTGCGATGAAATATATCGGGTAAAAAGAAGCAGAAACTTGTATTTTTTGAGTATCTCTATTTTCTTGTGAAAAGGTGCAACTAGATATCAGAAGTCCAATAAAGATAGTAGAGAAGATTTTTTTCATAAAATTATGAGAGACAATTTTTGCACACACCAAAGACCTCTGTTATGTGTTCTTCACACTTGAAATCCTTAGGATGTATGCATTGATGAGGTAAAACGAATTCTTCTACAGAATGACATTTTTTGCAAATTAAAAATCCATGATCTGTATTCTTATCATGCGAGTGACACGCTGTCCATTTTCCGAGAGAAGGAATATGGTGTACCAGTCATTTTGTTCGGAGGAATTCTAAAACCCTATAGACAGTTACAGGATTTATTTTTGTAAGATCTGCGAGTTCATATGGAGTAAAAGAGCCTTTATTTTCTTCCAAAAATTGCAGTATATCTTCTCGTGTTTTTGTATGGCGCATAGTGCGAATTATAATGACGAAATCGTAAATGCAACTTTATTGCATTAATATAGTTTTGGGTAAAAAATGCTTACGAGTAGAATACTGCGTATGAAAAAAAATATAACAAACCCGAAACGTGCGATTTTTCTCACTATTGCGCTCGATCTCATCGGTCTCACGATTATTTTCCCCATTCTCCCATCATTTATGGATCGGTTCTGAGTTTCAACGATGATGGTAGGTGTTGTGGGGGCCGTGTATGCGCTCTGTAGCTTTATTTCAGCACCATATCTTGGGAGACTTTCGGATAGATTTTGAAGAAAAAATATACTTTTTTGGAGCGTGGTTGGTTCAGCTATTGGTTGGATTATGACGGCTTTTGCACCCAATATTTGGTGGGTTATTGCAGGACGATTTATTGATGGAATTACTGCCTGAAATATCACGATTGCCCAAGCAATACTTTCTGATATTTCACGAGATACAAAAGAACGAGCGAAATATTATGGTGTATTCGGGATGATGTTTGGTATGGCAATGGTTGTAGGACCATTGTTGGGGGGATTTCTATTTCGTTTTGGTTTTCCAGTTCCATTTTTAGCAGCCTGAATGTTTTCTGTTATTAATGCTTTCTTTATTTTTTTTACTCTTCAGGAAACGCACACAAATCGTTCTGCTACTCATAAGATCGAAAAATTTGCTGTCTTTCGTGCTCTCCTTCAGACAAACATAGCTATGTATCTTTGGCTCTTTTTTATTATTGGCCTTGGAGCGGGTGTGTACCGCCATTCTTTTGGTCTTTATATGGACGCATTTTACCATCTTCGTGAAACACATATAGGATATGTGCTTGCTTTGGTTGGTTTGTTTATGGCATTTTGTCAGGGATATCTCCTTAATCATTTTTGGCTCAAAAGATTTCGTCCATGACAAATTTTGAGCATAAGCCTGACTGTTTCTGTACTCCTTTTTACCCTTGTTGCCTTCTATGATCAATCACTGTCTCCAAGGATCTCCATCTGGCTTCTGGCAGAAATTTGTATGGTATTTTTTACGGTGGCTATGTGGCCAGTGATGCAATCTGAAGGAATGCAGCATGTTGATCCTCAGAGGCGAGGAGAGGTGACGGGGTATTTTAGTTCGCTTGGAAGCCTCACCGCCATTTTAGGACCATTATTAGGGGCGTGGATGATAGGCCAGCATATTTCACCACTCTGGTCAGCCTCTTTGGGGAGTGGGATAGGTCTTGCATGGTTTATGTTTTATCGAGATCGATTTTAGTTTTGAAGTAATTTTTTGAGTTCTTGTTCAAATTTTTGGAGACTAAAATCATAACTTCTTTTTATACAATCCGGAGACATATTTCAGACTGTTTGAATCCTCTGAACGGCATTTTGTATATCCTCTGGCAAACAACGAGGATCGATGAGTATGCCTGTTTTTCCATCCATGATACTTTCACGTAGGCCACCCTCGTTTACTCCTATCACAGGTGTTCAGCAGGCCATAGATTCTACTGGACTCATGCCAAAATCTTCATCCACGGGTACATAAATAGTGGCAAGAGCTCCGCGTATGAGATCACGTAATTCTTGGTCTGTAGGAGACTTTCGCATGGTAATATTTTTATATCATCTGGTCATGGCTTCGATGGTTGTTTTTTCTGGGTCATTTTCTCAGTAAGTGATAATGAGCTGTTCGTGGGGCATTTTTTGAAAAGCTGTGACAATTCGATCAACTCGTTTGATAGATGAAAGCCGTGCAAATGATAGGAAGTAGTTTTTTTGAATTGTTTTCTCTGGAGAGGAAAAGAAACTTGTATCAACGGGAGGATAGAGTATCTGGGCATCCTGATGTGTATAGGTTTTTATTCGTTTTTGTGTGTTTTTTGAGTTCGTGATAAGGCGTTGTATGAGTCATAAATTTTTGAGATATTCTTTTCGGAAAACAGATGTTAACCATTGGTAGAGGGGGAGTATAATTCTTGGAACTTTTTTCTCATATTGTTCTCTTTGATCAAAAAGATATCGGGGGATGGTATGACAATAATATATGATGTTTTTCCCTCTAAAATGTTTTATTGAGGAGAGACAATCACCGCTCAGAATGATGGTATCGTAATTTTGTGCTAATTTTTTTGCATTTACGGAAAAAGCCCATTTTAATCCAAAATGCCTAAGACCATTTTTGCATATAAAAGCCATTTTTTTGGGCATCCAAAGAAATTCGTGCAAAAAAAATGTTGGCATAAGCGATATCATGGCTCATTTGAAGCCCTGATCACGGAGATTGTAGCTTCCAGAACTGAAAAATCCGGAAGCGATATCTGCCTCCAGTGCATTGGCGATCATAAGTACAAGACGTTCTCCACCTCCCCGGTAGAGGAAAGTGTCATGAAGAACGAGGGTTTTTGGCATAAAAAGATCATACAATCTTTGCTTTTTTTGCAAATCTATGGCAGAATTATTCCATGCAGTACAAGATTCCTATACAAATTGAGAACGAAGATACCATTATTTTTGACCTTAGTTTGCGTCAAATGGGGATTATTATAGTAGGACTGATTCTGGCGTTTGGTATTTTCAATAAATTTCAATGAACTGTCCCAAATACTCCTCTTTTTATTGTGTGTGTGCTGATAGTAGGGGTATTTTTCGTAGTAGCAAGATTTCGTACTCATGAGATGACGTTTCTCCCATTCCTTCTAAATTTAGCTCGGTATAAAATCAATGGTAACTGATCCAACAATACCGGAAGAGTCTGGGTAAGGGGTGTAGACAGCTTTTCGGCTCTCAAAATTGGATATGTTCGTTCTGATGAGAGTGTGGAAACCGAGAAAAAACGAAAAAAAGACACTAAGAAACTCCAAGAAAATCTAAAAAAGATATAGTATGAAAAATCCTTTCTCAAAGATTCTTAACAATAAAAAAACTACTCAGATTACTGATGCTGTTTCAAAGAGTTCGCCGGATACTACCCTGAAATCCGTCAGACCCGATCGTGTCACTCATGAGGATGATTCCACCCAGCGATATCTTCCTTTTTCTGAAGTACGTGACAATATTGTTATCATGAAAGATGGTTCAGCAAGAATTGTTTTGCGGGTGGAAGCGGTGAATTTTCTCCTCAAATCAGAAGAAGAGCAGGATTCTATTATTTATTCTTTCCAGCATTTTCTCAATGCCCTACAATTCCCAATACAGATATTGATCCGGTCTCTAAAGGTCGATATTGAGTGATACCTCAATAGACTGAAGGCACTCACTGCGGGACAGAAAAATCCTCTTCTTCGAGACCAGTCGGAACGATATATTGAGTTTCTGACGAACCTCGTAAATGTCGCGCAGATCATGAAAAAAGAGTTCTATATTATTATTCCTCATGATGAGACTAATGATCAGAGTGTGTCTCCCCGTAGCATGTTTCAGATAGTAAAAAGTTTTTTTGGATGAATTAGTCAAACAGTTACTTCTGATGAAGTTCGTAGGAACATTGCTCGTGTTGATTATCTCAAAAAACGTTGCACAGAAAAAGCCTGAATGATTAAATGAAGCCTAGATTTTGTAGGTCTTCGTTCTCAAGTCTTAAACAAAGATGAACTTATTGAGCTCCTCATCAGCTATTACGATCCAAAGGTTAATTCTGTTACGAAAGTCCTCGGGAAAGAAGCTCATTACGATCTTTCCTAAATTATTCTAGTAAATCCTGAAATGCCCTTTCACTATAGAGTACTTCCGGACTTCCTGGAGGATATGAGGTAAGTAGATTTTCTCCCGTTTTTGCACACGTGCCCGGGTAAAGTTTCCTGGGATTTCTCAGTTTCATACGATGAGCATGCCGAGCATCTGGACATAAAATAGGGAGGGGGAGCGAGTGCTGTATATAGAAGGCAAGTTCTTGTCGAATAATCTTAAATGGCCTCCCACTTTCTTGGCACCGTAGTACTCCACTGAGGCAGTTTTGTATATTTTTTGCAGCCCTATCGTAACCAACTTTTTTTTCGTCATATTGATCGATGGGGAGTGGCTCATACCATGTTCACTCAAATTCAGAATTTTCTTTCTCGTACCAAAAATAAGTCTGACCATTTTCTGTACGGGTATATATTCCAGGAATTCCACCTATTTCTTCATTTTTTTCTGATGTAAGAGGAAAATAATCCTGCGCAAGCGATTCGTTGTATGCAAAGGGTGACATCCATGCTGGGAAAAACACACCCCATTCATGGGTTTTTTGCATATCGGTAATTATTTCAATGACTTTTTTCTCGTATTCCTCCTTTTTATATTGTTTATTGAGGATGCAATATTCTTTATTTCTTAACCCGACACATCAAAAGCAACTTTTACAAGAAAAACATTGTTCACAATAGAGGAGATCTCGACTATGAAAAACATAGAGGCAAAAATGGCAGTTGTGCACTTCTATAGTTCCGAGTGTTTGATAACAAAATTCTGGATTAACGTACATATTTGAGCAATCGATAAGTGATCGGCATTTTACTCATACCTGTACATACTGACACGCATCCGAATCTGAGATATCATAGCATTCTTCGCAGTTACGAGAGTTGATGATAAAATCCCCAGTACAATTCTCAGAGTTTGTTATATTGGCGTATTTGTGTGGTTGAGTTCTGAAAAAATCCCGGAAACGAGACCAGATGAGGGATCGTTGTTTTATGTCTGATAGTCAGAGTGATTGGATTTTCTTTTTGTACTCTTCAGGAGAACATTTTTCATTCATGAAGTAATAGGATTTATTTTTCAAATTTATGCTCCCAAAACAATTCTGACAACCGATACAATTTTTACAATAAAAACAATCAGAACTATTTGTTGTATTGATACAGTATTCGCAATGAAAGCATTTCTCACAGTTAAAGCATTCATAGAGATATTCTGAGTCAAATGCATAGCTTGTATCAATACAATTCCTACACTTTTGTAATAATTTTGAATAATAACAATCTTCACAGTATTCAGAGGAGTTAATGAGGTAACAATTTTTGCAGTATCAGGTCCCGGTTGTGTAGTCGGAATTTTCATTGTTGACTGTTACTGTTGCGGCCCGTGGTATGGATTTTTGCAGTGTGGAGAACTGTTGAAAAAATGCTTGCTCATGAGTGTATTCTTTTCCGTACTCGATAGCATCCCATGTGTCTGAAAACCACTCTTCGCGTGTGACTACTTTGATTCACGTATGAGGACGATAGAGTGATATGAGTGGCTTTCCTGTGAATGCTGAGGAATTCTTGTAAAGATACTGTTCGTTACGATGAAGCACACGCATACGGACTCTTTCTTCTGGGCAAATTTCTGGAAAAGGGAAGAGGTACTTTTTTCCACAAAATTGAGGAGAAATTTGGTCGATAAATTTTTTTTCATTTTCTGTTATAAGAAAGCTTTTTTTGGAAATGGGGCAATTTTTTTTCATTTTTAATTTCATAGCCATTCTTCTAGAAAAATAAAATATGTCAAAATATAAAAAACAATATATTGATTTTTATCTATTTATAGATAAAATTTACTGTGCATTTTTTTGCACAAAACGATGAAAATTCAAGAAAAAATACAAAAATACCTTTTTTCACTCGGTATACAAGAAGAAGAGCAAGCACTCTTTTTGCTTCTCTGCGAACTCGGAACGCAGCCAGCCTCTATTCTTGCAGCACGTTCTGGATTTGAGCGAACAAAAACCTATAGAATTTTAGGCATTTTACTGGAAAAATGACTTATTGTTTCCTCTCAAAAAACGGGCGTTAAAGTGTATTTTGTGGCTGATTTTTCTGGATTGGAGAACCTTTTGACAGAAAAAAAACAGGAGGTTCAATACCTAGAATCTCAGAAAAAAAATACCCTCGAACTCCTCCAATCTATTAGTCGCAAAGACCTCTCTCTTCCAGAAATTCGTATTTATGAAGGTGAACAACTCGAGAGTCTTTTTACCGATATGATGACAACCATTCGTGCTTCCTCACTGAGAACGATACGTTTCTTTGGGAGTAATACATTTGAAGAACAAAACGCTTCCCATCATATGCATGAGAAGTTTCGTCATTTTCTTGAGGTTCTTTCTGAACAACGGATAACAATTGATTCATTTTTTGGCACCTGATCTCTCATTATGGAGCGTATCGAAAAACACCCAAATACCTCATTTACTGATTTACCTCTTACAGAATCAAGCACACATCTCTTTGTTTTGGGTCATATTGTTTACATTATTATCTACCGCGATAAACCTATTGGTATAAAGTTTGAGAGCCAACATTTTGCTCATGTTATCCATCTTCTTCTCGACCATGCCATGATTTCAGGTAGAAAAACTTAATACGTTATTTTTCGATAACAATCTTCGCACACAATCTTCTCTGGTCTTTCTGGGGGATAAGTAGTCGCGATAGGCTTTTGACATTTTGAACAATCGCGCTCATAGAGCTGCCTCGGATTTCTCAAATCCATTCTTTCTTTGTGTCTTTGATCAGGGTGTTTAGTTGGAATTGGAAGGCCATTTTCTATGTAAAAAGCAAGCTCTTGTTTGATGATTTTAAATGGTTTTTGGGTGACCTCGCATTGTAGTATACCTTTTAGAATAGCATCAATATTTTTCTGAGCCACTTCATACCCTGCAGTTTTTTCATTATATTCTCCGATAGGGAGGGGGGAGTAGTATTCACCAATATAGGTATTTTTGATTTCTCAATCGTACCATTTCCATCCCCTTTTTTTTGTCTCTGACTCTGAGAGGGGGAAATATTCCTGCGCAACTGTTTCATTGTAGCCAAATGTAGAGAGTTCATGAGGGAAAAATTCTCACCATTCTTCTGTTGCTCGCATGTGTTCTATAATTTTTCCGCAGAGAGATTCGTATTCTTGAGTAGAATATGATGTATTCATTATGATATGTTTTCATTTTCTGATACCTGCTGAGCCAAATATATAATCACAATTATTGCATCATACGGAATAGAGTGTATGAGAACCATTTGAGAATTGGAAAGTAGAAAAATTATTACTTGCTTGGGTATTTGAATTACATTCACCACAGTACTCTACGCCAAAGGGCGCCGTATAGGTAACATCCAGAGAATATATATTTTTTGGACTAAAATAAGCATATCGAGCGTGCTCTATATTCTTTGAGTCAAAACACATAAAACCATTTTTTCCATTTTCTATTTGATCTCAGTAACAGTTTTCACAATTGATGGAATGAATATTTCGTACATATTGTTTCTCTCTCAAGGACTTTAAGTCACGAAGGATAGTGAGCGATCCGCCCTGAGCAAGAGCCTTGTTCCATAATTCTTTGAATGCTTCTTTTGAGACAGGTCGATTGAACACATGAAATTCTTTATTTTTTAGACCATAACATCCGATACAGTTGATACAATTATCACATTCTTCTATACCAAAACAGTCCCGACAGCTCACAGAATTCTTTGCATAAAAACAGTTGTAACACCTTGTCAGATCGATCCCGTAATATATCAGTTCAGATTCATAACAAAAGGTAGAATCAAGTACTTTTTTCACATCCCGTACAAAATTGGAATAGAGGACTTCTTCACTTCGTGTTGTTCCAACGCAAAGATAGCAATCTTTGGAATTGAGAGTAAAGTTTGTGTAGTCAGAATTAGTACAATTAACATTGTAGAGAGATACTTTTGGAGTAACTTTTAAAAGCTCATTGTATTGATCAAAAAAATTTCTGTTAAAATCAAATGGTCTTCCGTATTGGGCAGCATCCCAATCATCACTCCACCAAATTTTTTGGTCATACACCGGATATTCTTTATCGGGAGAATATACGGAAATAATTTCTTTTCCAGAAAAATCACATTTTCTTTTATACATCTTCCGTTCATTTCTAAAAGAGAGGCGTCTCCTCTGTCTTTCTTCTGGGCAAACAGTGGGTGTGGGGAGGTTGTATTTTTGTCCACTAAAAACAGGTGAATTTTTTTCCAAGAGTTCGACATCTCTTTTATCTGTCACGAAGAACTCTTTTCCAGAAAGGCGACAGTTTTTGGTCTCAATAATTTTTTCGTCTGGTGGTATATAGGTCATAATTATTTATTTAATAAATTTTTTTACGATAACATTCTTCGCAGAGTATCTTTTCTGGTCTGTCTGGATTGTATGTCGTGATGATTTTCCCGCCACACTTACTACAATCTCTCTCATGGAGCTCGCGAAGATTTCTGATTTTCATACGTTCCATATGGCGTATATCTGGATGTTTCGTCGGAATGGGGAGATTACTTTCAATGTAAAATGCCAATTCTTGTTTAATAATTTTGAAAGGTTTCCCGGTCACTTCACATTGCAGAATGCCAGCATTGATGGCGTCGATATTTTTCTGAGCTACTTCTCATCCTACAACTTTTTCATCATATTCGCGTGTCGGAAGGGGTGCATAAAAAACACCCATATACGTATTTTTATTTTCACCGTCATACCAGTTCCACCCTCTTACTTTCACTTCTTCCTCTGTCATTGGAAAATATTCCTGGGCTACTGTTTCGTTGTATCCAAATGGACTCACTTCATGTGGGAAAAATTCACCCCATTCGCCAGTACTCTGCATATGGCTGATAATTTTTGCACAGAGTGTTTCGTATTCTTGTTCTGAATAGGCTTTATTCATGATCATATGTTCAGCCTTTTGTTTCAAACTTACGCATCCGAAACAATTACGAGAACTATACGCAATTGAGCAGTAGAAGAGATTGCTGCAGTTGAGTACGTTAGTAAA
Source organism: uncultured Candidatus Peribacteria bacterium (assembly GCA_964413195.1). Lineage (GTDB taxonomy): Bacteria > Patescibacteriota > Gracilibacteria > BD1-5 > JAGOOR01 > JAGOOR01. The sequence continues at coordinate 24,483 of CAYPRD010000001.1, read as the reverse complement.
TCCAAATGAGCAGTTTTGGCTATTTAATCCACCTGTACAGACTTCATACATCCATGCGATGGTTTCACCAAATGATGAGGTATCCATACAGTTTTTTGCTTTGATAAGGAGGTCACAATATGAGCAGTCCTCACACTCAAGCATACTAAAACTGGATTTCACATTTTTCACATTGTAGAGGTTGTCACCCGTAGCATTTTCTATTTGTGTTCCGTGGATAAATTTCTTTGGATTTTTTTTGAGAAAGCTTTGAAAAGTATCTCGTCTCGTAGCAATTTTCTGATCTTGCGTCACCATCTTTATCTTCTCCTGATATTCTTCTTTGGTTAGCTGCTGGTTCATAAAACAATATTGTTTCCCGACAAGATTGCAACAATAGATACAATCCCGACAACCGATGCAGCTATCAATAAACCATGAATCACTACAGTTGACACAATAATTACTGAAGCGTAAACCCCTTGATTTCTCACACTGAAACGATTCAAAGCATTGCTCAGAGCTTGTCAGGAAACTGCACTCGACACAATCCTTGGAGTGTTGAATTTTATTACAATAATAACATTTTTCGTTGAAATCAGAATCAAAAACCAGATAACAAGAGCGACAATTGCTGATGCAGTTTGAGTATTCACTATTTTCTATTGGATCCTGCTGCTGGATATGAAATCGAGGTGTTGTATTTGAGAGTGTTTTAAATTGTTCAAAAAAACCTCTATTAAAATCAAAATTGATTCCATAATCAGCTGGATTATATCTATCTGAAAGCCAATATTCACGACTGAATACAGGAAAAGGAGTATCGGAATGATAATTTGATATGAGTTCTTTTCCGGTAGCGTTACATTTTCTTTTATAGAGCTTTCGTTCATTGCGAAATGCGAGACGTCTTCTTTGTCGTTCTTCGGGACAGAGCTTGGGAGTTGGTATGTTGTATTTTTTTCATCAAAAAATAGGAGAAACTTTATCATAAAATTCGAGATCACGATCTGTTATTATAAAGTCCTGTCCTGTGAGGAGACATTTTTTTGTTTCAATAATTGTTTCTCAGGGTGGGACGAAGGAGGACATGAGTATGCGGTAGAGTAAATAAACAAAATAAGTATATAATACATTACAGATAGTAAGATATAATTTATAATTTGTTGATTAAATAAGCATTTATGATAATATATTTCTGTAGAAAAAATTTTACAACATGGACATTCATAGCACATTACGACAGCTTGGATTCTCTGAAATAGAATCCATAGTATATCTTTCTCTCCTCCAATCGGGTGGTGATTATGTTTCTACGCTTGCAAAACGTACGAAACAGGGGAGAGTTGGTCTGTATTACACGCTTGATGCACTTCAAGAAAAAGGACTCGTTTCTGTTGTGAAGCGACATGGGGCAAAATTTTTCATTCCTGGAAAGCCTGAACGAATCGTAAATATTGAGCGAGAACGACTCAACCTCTCAGAAATGATACTTCCATCACTCAAGACGCTTGTCCATGCAGAAGCATTTCGTCCTGCGTTTACGCTCATTGATGACTCACGGGATATAGATGAGTTTTTGGTTGAATTATCTGCATCAGAAGAAGTTCTCTCATATGCGAATATGCATGTGTGGTATCAGAATAACCAGGATCAGCTTCTGAAATTTCTCGAAAAAATTCTGCAAAAAGCCAAAAAAACACAATTTATCCTTCCATATCATGAAGAAACGCAAATGCTCTTTCGTAGTCTCTCAAAAAAACACTCACACCTCTCACTTGTGACTATCGAGGAAGGACAGTTTCCATTTCGGTATGATATTTTTATTACCGAGAGTGTTGTAGGACTTTTCTTTTTCGAAGATGGTGAATTTCGAGCGATTCGTATCGCCAGTCGTGAGTATGCCGATTCTCAGCGTGCGATTTTTTATCTCGCATGGCTTGGTGGTACGGGATTTGTGACGAGCTAAACCCTCACCACTGGAAACTTCCTACAAAATATTCTCACTTCTTCACGAAGAGATTGTAATGTTTCTTCATTGTCAGCATTTTTCAATGCTCGATCAATAAAATCTCCGATTTGACGAGCATCATCTTCACGGATTCCACGTGTCGTCATAGCTGGGAGACCGAGACGGAGACCAGATGGGCGAAACGGAGGATTTGGATCGTCGGGGATAGTTGATTTAGACGTTGAGATACCGATGGCATCCAAGGTGAGTTCTGATTTTTTACCGTCCATTTCTGTGCCTGAGAAATCTATCACGATGATATTGTTGCTCGTTCCACCTGTGACGAGCTTGTAACCACGAGAAATAAGCGTTTCAGCGAGAGCTTGATTGTTTGCAAGGACTCGACGACCATATTCACGGAATTCATCGGTATCAGCTTCATGGAGAGCGACGGCAATAGCGGCGACTTGATTCATATGAGGCCCACCTTGGACACCAGGGAAGACGGAGCGGTCGATGAGAGTGGGAATGTTTTCAATCGTTTTTTCTGGAGCTTTGAGAGGATTGCTGACGATACCCTTTGAGAGGATGAGTGCGCCACGAGGCCCACGAAGCGTTTTGTGTGTGGTTGTCATCATAACATGAAATCAGTAATCCATCGGATTTCTCATAACACCTGCAGCTATGAGCCCGCCAAAGTGTGAGACGTCTGCCATCAGGACAGCTTCAACTTCTTTTCCTATTGCGACAAATTTTTCATAGTCGAGTTCTCGTGGATGGGCTGAATATCCAGCGATGATGAGCTTTGGTTTATGTACTAATGCCATCTCGCGGAGATTATCATAGTCCATGAAATTATTATTTGCAGCACTCGTTTTGTATCGGACGAAATTATAGACCTTACTCATAAGAGTTACAGGTGATCCGTGTGTGAGATGTCCACCATGAGAGAGATCCATCCCGAGAATAGTATCACCTGGCTCAAGAAGGGCATTGTAGATACAGACATTAGCGGCAGCACCAGAGAGGGCTTGAACATTCGCATGGTCAGCTCGGAAAAGTTTTTTTGCTCGTTCTATCGCAATAGTTTCCATCTCATCGGTGAATTCCTGTCCGCCGTAGTAGCGTTTCCCGGGAAAACCTTCTGCGTATTTATTCACGAAAACACTTCCAAGTGCTTCTTGGACAGCAGGAGATGTGTAATTTTCTGAAGCGATCAGCTCCATACCATCATTTTCACGAGCAAATTCTCATTCGATGGTTGCCCAGATAGCTGGGTCGGTTATTTTGAGGGGAAGGTTTTTAAACATAAAAGACAATGAGGAGTTAATAAATAGTACGAGATAGAAAAAATCCTATATCGAAATAGCAGTGAATCCGGATTGTCCTTGTATATATTTTGGCATTTCTCCATTCTATATATTTTTTCTGGAACTCACTCAAAGTGTTTGACTTTATATAAATTTATTTAATATAATTAAATGGAAAATAGCGCATCAAATGGTTTCTCTGGTGTTTGAGATCTTGAGCAAGAAGACTGAAACAATATTCACAAGGGGTCTTTTCAGGGTTGGTTCTCAAGAAACAGAACAGTACTTATACACTATGTGTTCGGCCAGCTATCGGGGGTTCATCATAATGAAGCTGAAGATGTACTACAAATGGTTATGGCAGAAGCTTGGAGGCGGATTGAAAGCAATGGATCTATTTTTGTAGCAGAAATATACCGTTTACTTCGGCTCAGGTCAATTGATATAGCACGAAAATACCATCGAAGAATGGCGAGAGATTCTTTTTCTCATGAATGAGAAGATCATGAAACATCCGAAAGTCCTGACGTAATACTTACAAAAAAAGAGGTTGCCGAAAAAGCCCTTGCCTGTATTCAAAATGAAGAATTTCGCCAGGCGTTTGTTCTCTATATCCAGTGATTTACGTACGAAGAAATAGCTAAAGAACTTTGAATAAACCAGAACACGGCGGCATCTCGCGTAAGGTATGCTATACATGACATACGGTCGCGTCGATATTTATTTTCTTAAGAAGAAAAAAGAGCTTGGATTTTTTTCTTTGCTTCCGCTCGGTCCTCGGGGTAGGTCATGCCAAACCATATACTCGAGGTAGAAAGTGCCGTAATGCTGCCTCTTTTTTGGCGTATACATTCCATGACGACTGAGGGGAGGAAGAATTCGCGTTTTAGGTCTGATCCATAGTCACGGAAAAATTTCCTGCACTCCTCGTCTAGGATTTCAAAGAAACTTTTTTGAAAACCAAATAAATTCATATTTGCGGGGGCATCTTCTGGTATCAATATTTCATGACCATCTTCGGCAGTATGGATAAGTTGTCCATTTTTACGTGCTACCTTGGTGTGTTCGACGATTTTAATAAGTTTTCCGTCCTCAACAGCACAGATACCCCGAGAAACGGTTCCGTATTCTGAGAGGGTACTGGTGATTGGATATGTTACAATGCAGTGCTCATTCTCTTGGCTGTGATGAGAAAGAAACTCATAGGCTTGCTGTATGGCATCGCGACCGTAAAAATCATCAGCATTCATCACGATACATGCTCACTTGATAGCTTCTCGTGCGCACCAGACTGCATGAGCTGTACCCCATGGTTTTATTCTCTCGGGGTTCTTTTTGTACTCAGTGGGGGTATTTTCTTGTGTTTGTTCTACGAGCGTGATGGTGATGTTTTCTTGGTACTTTGATACGATCAAGGATTCAAAATCCGCTCTCAGGTTGTGACTAATAATGATAACTACCTCTTCCATTCCAAGACTTTGCGCATCTCGAATAGCGTATTCCAAGAGTATTTCTCCTGTAGGTCCTATAGGATCGATTTGCTTGAGTCCACCATAGCGGCTCCCAAGTCATGCAGCCATGATAAGAAGTACGGGTTTCATGAATTCGTATTTACATACCACTGAGCATACCCCCGAGATCAATGCCCATATCTTTTGCTACTGATTGCATTTTTGTGGAAGCGATCTCTTGAGCCTTTTTCATACCCTTATTTGTGGCTTCCATGATGGCTTTTTCCAGCTTCTTTTCATCGCCGATAAGGCTCTTATCTTCGAATATCACAGAGACAACTTTCATCTCTCCATCTATGGTAATGACGAGGCCATCCACTTCTGCCTCTATATGTGTATTTGCGAGATCTTTTTTTACCTTGCTCATCTCTTGCTGGAGACGCATGAGTTCTTTTGCTTTTGAATAGTCCATATGTGAAAATTAGTAATGAACGGGTTGATTGTATGATTTTTCTATTTTTTGCAAAATTACTCAGAACTCTAGATAGATTGTTCTACTTTTGCTGGGTTTTTTGTTTTTCTTTCTATAATAATGGCGTACCTTAGAATAGAAAATATGTCCCTTATCCTTCCCCTCCTTTTTTGATTATTGGCTTGTGCTGGAGTTGCTTTTGCGCTCTTCTACAAAAATCTCATCTCCGACCGAGATGCTCGTATTGCTGAATTACAAAAAGAAAGGGATAATCTCGATAATTCCCTTCGCCAACTTATCGAGGCCCGAGCGAAGCTCGAACAGGAAAATATAGGTCTTCTTGATAAGACAGAAAAACGTAAACAAGAAATCGAAGACGCTCGAAAAGAATTTCGTACTGAATTTGAAAATCTTGCGAATAAGATTTTTGAAAATAACCGCACAACTCTCACTCAAGAAAATAAAGAACAAGTGGATTTACTTCTACGTCCTCTTCGTGAAAAATTGGGGGAGTTTCAGGAAAAAGTCGAGACGACGAGCAAAGAGAGCGTGAAAACCAATGCGACCCTACTCGAGCAAATTCGTCAGCTTACTGAAATGAATAAAACTCTCGCTGATGATGCAAAAAATCTCACAAAAGCTCTTAAGGGTGATAGCAAGGCCCAGGGAAATTGGGGTGAACTTGTTCTCGAGGAATTACTCAGTCGTTCTGGTCTCGAGAAGGGTAGAGAATATATCGTACAAGGGGAGTGACTTGGTCTCAAAAATGAGAGATGAAATGCTTCCAAGCCGGATGTCCTCATCATGCTTCCAGATAATAAAAATCTTGTCATCGATGCAAAAGTGTCTCTCACAGCTTATGAGCGGCTTATTGGCGCTGATGAAAATGATCGACCAGAGCTGCTTCGAGCCCACATCAAATCCCTCAAGGCTCATATCGATGAACTGGCTGCTAAGGACTATACTGCACACAGTGAGCTCCGAAGCCCAGATTTTGTTATGATGTTTGTCCCTATTGAAGCCAGTCTTTCACTTGCACTCCAGGCGGAAAATGATCTCTTTGTTTATGGGTGGGACCGTCGTATTATTCTTGTAACTCCGACGACACTCCTCATGTCTCTCCGCACGGTTGCCAATCTCTGGCGCCATGAGAAACAATCACAAAACGTTCTCGAAATTGCGAAAGTTGGAGGTCAACTCTATGATAAATTTGTTGGATTTCTGGATGACATGGAAGATGTGAAAAAATCAATGGAACGTGCACTTGAGCATCACGCAGGTGCTATGAATAAACTCTCAACTGGTCGATGAAATATCATAGGGCGTGTTGAGGAGATGCGAAAACTTGGAGCAAAAACAGAAAAACAAATCGAGGGAAATCTCTTGGGAGGGGAATAGTATTCTTTTCTGCGTTTAGATTGTTATCACAAATTTTTCCCACTCCACAGCCGTGTTCGAATGTTTTGTATTCTTTTTATCATTTCCCTACTTGGGTTTTCAGAAGAATGAAATCTTTGCAAAGCGATATCAAGGTAGGTTCAGACATCATTGAGTATCTGTTGCATACGATCGTCATACTCTTTTTGAAGATGGGGTATTTTATGATGATTTCATTGTGCTTGCAAGATGGCTAATGCGTTAGCAAAATGGAGTACTGCTTTTTGTATTCTTACCCAGTAACTATCTATCAGTGCCTGATGTTCACCCCGTACATGTGCTAATTCTCCATCAAGTTGGCTAAATATCTTCATGCATTCTTCATAAAGTCATTGATAAGGGAGTTCACCTGAGTGACTCTCTCTTTGGGGCTGATAGATATCTTCACATATTTTTTCTAATTCAGTACTGAGTGAAGTAAGGTATATGTGTATATCTTTTTTTTCTTGTTCAAGCTTCCCCAGCTCATCCGGTGGAGTAAAGGGATCTCCAAGAGATTCTTCTAGAGCAATTTCTGCAAGTCTTTTTTGACCGAAAAAAAAGTGTATAAGTTTTCTCCGATAGAGTATCTCCTGTCAGGCCAACCTTTGCTCTTCTTTATTTTCTCTGGGACTTCTTCCAAGGTGTGCCTCATAGAAAAAATGCCTCAAAAAAAGTACTTTTTGACCATCAAATATATCGGAGGGGATATATCGAGAGAGTCGAGACTCACTATATGAACGTAATTCTTGTTCCTCAAATGCTTTTCTCCAAAGTCTTTTTTTGTCTGAATCAACACTCTCGTCTCCGTCTACTAACTCCCATCTCTTCCTTCTTCCTTGGATGTTGAGCATGAGTTGTAATATCCTTTGAGAGATATGAGCCCTCTCTGTTATATCTTCTTCAAAAAAACATCATTCCATCAGGTCCCATTGTATTTCTTCCATATCTACTATTTCTGCCGCCAAATCATTTCCCATATTTTCGGGATGATCAACCCAATCGATTCTTCTTCCGAGTATTAAAAGAGCATTTCTTAGAGGGTAGATTTCATCACGTAAATTATCGAGCAATGGCTCAAGCTCTTCCCTGCCAGCCTCTGCATATAAACGATGAGCCAAGAAAAATATTAACAACTTTCTTGGCAAAACTCAAGAAATCACACTTGATAAACGTATAAAAAGTTCTTTTTGTGAGTAATTTTCACCTGGTTCAATAAAGATTTCATCTTGAAGCACTCTCTTTTCTTGCTTTATCGTATCGTGTAGTCCACATGATTCTATGAGTTCTTTTTCTGCTTCAGTTTGGCGGCATGTCAGACGTGTTGGTATGGATTCAAAAAAATTAAAATCTTGGATATAGAGTTCTATATCATCGGTATCTGCCTCATCTCTACTTTCTCACTGCTCTGATATTTCTTCAATTTCTGTTCTGACAAAGAGGCTATCAAAGCCAAATTCTTGGCAAAGCTGTGAAAGATCTTGTCTGACTTTTGTGAGATTGGATTCAGAATGGCGCACCTGTGCTAGGATTTCTTCTCTTTCGTCGACGAGAATAAAATATTGGAGGAGAAATTTCGTTCACTGGTCTTCCAATTCTTTACAAGTATCTTCGAGAGAGATCCGCATCTGCTCTGGATTTTTTGAAGCGTCGTATACTGCTTCTTGTCAGGACAATTCTTGGACCACTTTGTACCTCCTTCCCATCAATCAGCTTATTTCATCACTAAGTTGCTCTAGATTTTTCTCTATTTTTTTCTTTCTTCTTTTATCTGGAGTTCATTTACCGCCTGTTAAATACTTCTGTGCATACGCAAATATGAGCCTTTTTCGTGCCATGACTTCTTCCAAGATACGTAGGTGTTCTTCTGGGTTCTCTGCGAGTGTTGGATAGAGAGTGGTATCTTGTGTTTCCCAGAAAAAATCTTCATATAAATGCTCATCCTGAAATGAGGTTGGTACAAAATGAACCAGCATTTTTTCTGCTTTTGAAAAAGGAAAAGTAATACTATTTTGCGTATCTGGCTCTTCTTCTCCTCCTCACCTCCAGCTCTGATCGCTTTCTTCTTCGTTTTCCTCTGACCCACTACCATTCAGGAAGTATGATCGTTGTATGGAGCCTATTTCTTCATTCTTTTCTTCAATTGTAGTCAGAATTTCCTCTATTTCGTAGAAAAGTTCCAGATCTCATGTACGACAATATTCTTCGAGGAGGATATCTTTTCTGCGAGAGAGATGGTCAATATCTTCTTCAGTTTGTGAGATTTTTCCTCTGAGACAAGCGTATATTCGATTAGTTGGTTCTATAGTTTCATGTTTTTTATTTTTTTCTATGACTCTCATCGCCCTCTGAGCAAGAGTATGCATCTGTTTTGGACATATATATTGTCATTTCTTCAGCAATGGACGAGCTGCTTCTTCTATAGCTCGTGTTACACTTAAAACTTCCAATTGATGGCTGGCATCTACGTCTGTTATTATTACTCCCTTTCCATTAAACCCATATGCTAACATTTCTTCATCAGGAGAGAGAATGCCATGAATACCTCCTATAACTTGTGTTCTCAGGATTCTGACAGCACATTGTATGACTCATTCTGTATTTTCTCGCGGAATTTTTACTCATTCCATATTATTAATATATATTTATATGTAGCTTGTCAACTTGATATATAATAAGTTTTAGCACAATACCAGTGTGCCATACGAAAATCCCTACATTCAAAAAGTCCTTTCTCATTCGCACATTTGGCAAAGTGAGGAAATGATTCAGTCAAAAAAATGAGCATGGAAGCAGTTTTTCTGAAAACAGATACTCATGGTAGAGATTGGTACTGGTATGGGAAATTTCTTTTCTCATTATGCTCAGTCTCACGGAGATGTAGCCTGTGTATGAATTGAGCTCAAATACAAACGTCTCTATCGTACTTATGAGAAATGTGAGAAATTTGGACGAAATGATGTTATTCTTCTCAAAGTTATGGGGCAACGGATCATCGATATATTTGCCCCAGAGGAAGTGGATGAGCTCTATCTTCTTTTCTCTGATCCATGGCCCAAGAAGGGACACCACAAAAATCGAGTTATTCAGGATGATTTTTTGCACGATGTTGCTGCTATATTATCGAAAAATGGATTTTTCTTGATAAAAACTGATGAGCCTTCGTATGCCCAATGGATAGAAGAGCACCTATCGCGGAGTGTGGACTTCACATTTCAGAAGACAGATGATGAAGACCCAGAAAAGCGACCGAACCCTATGAATGCAACGGAATTTGAAACAATGGGGAGAAAAGATGGAAGCAAAATTGTGAGCTTTCTCTGCCGAAAAAAAGTATAGGTATTTTTTCATTTGCCTTTATTTTATAAATTTATAAAATACTAAAATAATGAATAACAAAAAACTTCAAAAAAAGATATTTTCATATGATCGAGAGATCAGAGATGGGGCCGAAATATTTGATATACTTGGAAATGAATGTCGTTTGGAGATGGTTATAGCCCTGATGGAGGCTGGAGAGCTTGCTTCGTGAGATATCGCTGAGGTCACCAACTGTACTCCTTCAGCAGTTTCTCAGGCTCTTGCTATGATGAAAAAAACACGAATGGTTGAGGCTCGTCGTGAATGGTTGAATATTTATTATTCCCTGAATCATGAACACCTCCTGATAAAAAAACTCCTTCCAATACTTTCCTCACTCATCAAATAAAACTATGCGAATTTGGTCTCTTCATCCCCAATACCTCGATACAAAATGACTTGTTGCCCTCTGGCGTGAGACTTTGTTGGCAAAACATGTTCTCGAAGGGAAAACAAAGTGATATAAGAATCACCCACAACTTCTCCGTTTCAAAGGCCTAAAGAACCCAGTGAATGCTATCAATTTTTATCTTGCGGAGGTCTACTATGAGGCAAAAAAAAGAGGATATTCTTTTGGCCGAGATAAGGTCCAGTGGGATTTTACACAAGAAATTATAAGGGTGACTGATGGTCAAGTACTGTATGAGACAAAGCACCTTCTCGGAAAATTAGAGTATCGTGATCCAGAAAGGCATGTAGAATTGCAGAATAAAAAATCTCTTACAACACATCCTCTTTTTCAAATTATCCCTGGCGAAATTGAGTCATGGGAAGTTCTTTCGAAGCCAGAGGAATCAAAAAATTTATAATCTTTTTTATGCTTACAATTATTTTTATCTCATTTTTCTCTGGTATTCTGACAGTGTTGGCACCATGTGTTCTTCCGCTTCTTCCGGTTATTCTCGGAGGGAGCCTTGCAGGAAAAAGCAAGACAAGACCATACATAATTATAGCATCCTTGATTTTCTCTTTGCTTATTTTTACTATTCTTCTCAAGGCATCTACAATCTTGATTCACGTTGATCCTGATGTATGGGAATACATCGCAGGGGGGTTGCTGGTGATTTTTTCTCTTACACTTATTTTCCCAAATATGTGGATAAAAATGATGAGTATAACTGGCATAGAAAAATTTTCTCAACATTCTCTCGAGACTGCGAGTCAACAAGAATGAATCTGGTGACCAATTGCTCTCGGTGCAGCTCTTGGTCCAGTCTTTTCGAGCTGCAACCCTACCTATACTCTTCTTTTAGCCACTATACTTCCTGCGAGTATTACCCAGGGGCTTATGGGGCTTTTTGCATATTTTGTTGGCCTGGGTATTGTTCTCCTGCTGATTGTCTATTTTGGACGAAGTATTATCGGACGTTTTGCATTTTTTAGTAATCCTTATGGTATTTTTCGACGCACATTGTGAATAATTATCTTAGTAGTTGGAGTACTCGTATTGACAGGGTATATCAAAAAAATTGAAACCTATATTATCGAGAAAAATATATTTATAAATACTGCCAATATTGATCACGCTCTCAATGATGTTGTTCTCAAAAGCTATAATGATAAAAATGTGATGTGCGCGAACGGAAAGTGTGATGAATGAAAAGAAACAAATCTTATGATGGATTTATGAAGAGCTCCGGAATTCAGCGGTATTCATTCTTGGATAAATTCTACACCACTTACGCTTGAATCTCTGAAATGAAAGGTGGTTTTGGTGGATTTTTGGACATACTCATGCATTAATTGTATTCGCACACAACCATATCTCAATTCTTGGCACAAGAAATATGAGAAAGATGGTTTGGTGATCATCGGTGTACATGCGCCAGAGTTTTCATTTGAAAAGATTGAACGTAATGTCCGAGAGGCAACACAAAAAGCGGGTATCGAATATCCGATCGCTCTCGATAATGATTTTGTCACTTGGGGAGCGTATGGCAATCGTTATTGGCCTGCAAAATATCTGATCGACAAAGAGTGAAGAATCGTTTATAAACATTTCTGAGAGTGAAAATACAGGGAGACGGAAGAAAAAATTCTGGAACTTCTGTGATTATCAAAAAACATTTCTGAAAATTGAGTTATGGATGATGGCTCAATCCCAAGAACATGACTCACTCCAGAGACATATCTGGGATCATTGAGGGCAGAAAATATGGTATTTCAATGATGAGAATATAAAAACGGTGAACTGACACTATTTCCGGGAAATATATCCACGGTTAATGAGTGGACAATTTTCGGTGCATGGAGTATAGAGGACGAATATATCGAAGCAGGCCGAACTCTCGGAGGGGCATCTACTTTTTCCATGCTTTTTCGAGCGAAAAAAAGTTATCTTGTTACCTCGTTTGCTCCGTGAACTAATTCGTGAAATGTAGAGGTACACATCATAGATTATGTTTCGTGAAGGGAGTGGATAAAAAAGATTCCCATACAAACCGAAGGTATTATGGCAATATATGATTCTCTTGATGCGAAGAACGAAGATGCGCAGGATGTCTTTTTTGAACCTCTGGCTCCGGGGGAGAGCCCCCCCGACTATGTATATGTGATGATCTCAGCTTCACCGTGACTCCGACTCCACGCTCTTACTTTTCAGTAGTTTTTTCTGTTTATGAAACTTCCTTATAAAATTCCCCTATGCATAGTTACGATTTTATTGTTTGTCATTTTATTTTTATTCTTTCATCAAAAAACTATGAACACACACACAGTTATTCCTCAGAATGCCCAACAGGCTACTTTTGCTGGTGGATGTTTTTGGTGTCTTGAGCCATCGTTTGATGCAGCGGAAGGCGTGATCGATACTCTCGTATGATATGCATGAGGCCATCTCGCACATCCTACGTATGAACAGGTTCTGGGACAGAAAACAGGACATCGTGAAGCAATCCAGGTTACCTATGATCCACAAAAAATACCATATGAACGTCTTGTAGAGATATTTTTTCACCAAATAGATCCAACGGATAATGGTGGGCAGTTTGCTGATAGAGGTGAGAGCTACACGACAGCCATATGGTACCGAGATGAGTCCGAGAAAAAGATTGCAGAAAACTTTATTCAAAGATTGGATGATTCAAAAAAATTTGATAAACCCATTACTGTTCCAGTGCTACCATTTGTAAATTTTTATCCAGCAGAGGAATATCATCAGAATTATTATAAAAAATCTGCTCTTCACTATTCACTGTATAAAAAGGGATCTGGCCGTGAGGCATTTCTCGATGAAAACTGGTCTGAGGAAGAAAGAAAAATCATAGAAGACAAAGATGCTGAATTTGCAAAAAAATATGCTAAACCAGAGAAGGAAATTATCTGCAAAAATTTGACCGAGGAATCATGTCGTGTTACTCAACATGAAGGAACAGAAGCACCATTTGAGAATGCTTACTGGGATAATCATGAGCCAGGAATTTATGTTGATATAGTTACCGGCGAACCACTTTTCAGTTCTCGTGATAAATACGATTCTGGGACTGGTTGGCCGAGTTTTGATCGACCGATTAATTCCCATTTTATTTACGAAAAAACAGATCGTAAGCTCCTCTATCCTCGTACTGAAGTTCGAAGTAAATATGGGGATAGTCATCTGGGGCATGTTTTCGATGATGGTCCCAAAACTACCGGGAAGAGGTATTGCATGAATTCAGCTGCTCTGAGATTTATTCCTCTTGCTGATATGGAAAAAGAAGGGTATGGCGAATATATGGATCGTGTCCAACCATAGCTCAAAAAGCTGTCCGAAAAGACAATAAACTATTTATATTTTTTATTTTTTTCTATGAAAAATTTGTTTGCCAGTGTTCTTGTCTGAGTTTCTCTTTTGACTCTTTCTTCTTGTCAATGGTGAGGTGGAAAAAGTCAGTCTCAGCCAGTGATGAAACAAGAAAATTCCATGGAGCAGAAAATGGATATACCAGTAAATCAGGGCGAAAGACCACAGGAAAACACTGCTATGGAGAGACAAGAACCACCAGTAAAACCACAGAATTCTATGGAGAGAAAAAGCTCTGAAACTATGCAAAAAATGGCACCAAAAGTGTCAGGCTATACATCGTATTCTGAAGATACATTAGATGCTGCAATTGCACAGGGGAAAAGAGTAGCACTCTTCTTTCATGCATCGTGGTGTCCTTCTTGCCAGGAACTTCATAACACTCTTACTTCTGAGACAGTTCCAAGTGACGTCGTTGTATTAAAGGTTGATTATGATTCTGCTACAGAAATGAAAAAGCACTATGGAGTCACTGGTCAACATACTATTGTTACCCTCGATTCAAATAAAAATATGATCAAAAAAGATCGTGGTTCACGAAATATTGCACAGATTGTGTCTCTCTTCTAATTGTTTTTTTTCTTCCCTGCTCTTCCCCTCTCTTCAGAGGGGATTTTTTTGCAATTTTTTATATTTTGGTACGATAGAGGTATGCTCATAAAACATATCAATGCAGACACAGTTGCTCAGACTGTCACACTCTCAGGATGGGTAGATAAAATCCGCTCTTCTGGGAAAATTGCTTTTATTCTTCTCCGAGATGGGACCGAATTTATCCAGTGTGTTGTGGAGGAAAAATATGTTGGAGAAGAAGCATTCACTGAGATTACGGCTCTTGGAATCGAGTCTGCTCTCAGTCTTACTTGAGAAATTTCAAAACACCCAAAAAAAGAAGAATATGAACTCCAAGTTCGTTCGTTTCATATTTACACAAAAACACATGATTATCCTATAGGTACGAAAGATGATCATGGTCCTGATTTCCTCTTTGACCATCGTCATCTCTACCTCCGATCTCAGTCTCAGTGGGCTATTCAGAGGGTCCGCGATACGATTATTCATGCGACCTATGATTGGATGCGTGATAATGATGTCCTCAAAATCGATGCTCCTATTTTCACACCAAGTGCCTGTGAATGAACGACTGAGCTCTATGAAGTAGAACATGTGAATGGGGAGAAAATGTATCTTTCTCAATCTGGACAACTCTATATTGAGGCTGCTATTGCAGCACATGGGAGAGTATTTGATTTTGGTCCAGTATTTCGAGCGGAGCACAGCAAAACTCGTCGCCATCTTAATGAATTTTGGATGATGGATGCGGAGTTTGCCTTTATCGGGCAGGAAGAAAACATGCAACTTCAAGAGTCTCTGATGTACGCCATTATTCAGGAAGTTCTCAAGAAAAACAGAAAAGAACTTGCCATGCTTGGTCGTGATGTAGCACCTCTTGAAGCTATTAAGCTCCCATTTGTTCGCATGACTCACTCTGAGTGGATAGATGATCTCATGGCCAAATGATTTGCTGTTAAACAAGGTGATGATATTGGTTCTGATATTGAGATGCAATATATGGAGAAGGTCACACAACCGATTTTCGTTACGCATTTCCCGATGGGAATTAAAGCTTTTTATACCAAGGAAGATCCAAATAAACCAGGCTTTGCTCTCTGTGCCGATCTCCTGGCTCCTGAGGGATGTGGAGAGATTATCGGAGGTGCAACCCGTGAAGATAACTACGATAAACTCCTCGCAAAGATCAATGAACACAAACTTCCCGTCGAACAATTCGAATGGTATCTTGATCTGCGTAAATACGGTGGTGTCCCACATGCAGGATTTGGCTACGGTCTCGAGCGCATTGTCCGATGGCTCTGTTGACTCCATCATATCCGCGAAACTATTCCATTCCCACGGTATGCGAATAGGATTACACCGTAATTTGATCTAAAAGAAAATTCATCACCTTTTTCATCCTTTTCCAATGACGAGAGGGGTTTCTGTAGAGACGATAGAGCCATTCTCCACCAAACCGTTGGAAAAAATCTGGCGCAGAACTTCGAAATCCCGTAATGAGATCGATGGAGCCTCAGACACCAATAAGCATACCAGCCTGTGGAAATGTATTTTGTACTTTCCAGAGAAGTTTCTCTTGTTTTCCGTTTCCGTGCGTGGCAAGAACGATCCCATTTTTTGCAATGTTTTCTGGAACTTCGTCAGTAATCACGACCTCTATGTGAGTGTGAGGATATTTTTCCTGGAGAGTTTCCTGGAGAGTTTCCTGTGATTCCTTTTTTGCTCTATCTCCGGGGGTATTACCATAGACAACAGGTTCGAGAAGGGTGATTGGTAGGTTATTTTTATTGGCATACTCCAGGAGATCATGAGTGAGCTTTGCCCCCGTGATTCTCTCTCAATATTTCTCTCTCAATCTTCTGTTATGCAAGATAGCAAGTACACACCAATAAGGAAATATCATGTATTTAAAGATACAGGGGAGCCTACTTTCTGTTACCTGATATGCCACAAAGATTCCAGCACCATCAGGAACGGCTAAATCGGATTTTTGAAGAATAAAAGCCAATTCACGATCACGTGATGCTTCATAGAGCATTTCAGGATTTGGGGTTACGATAAGCGATGTTTGTTTTTTTTGAAGTAGGTCTTGAATCTTTGAGAAACAGTGTTTGTATGTTCAACGATAAAAAGATATGCCCCGCAGTTGTATCGTATTCATGCTCCACATACTACTCACAAAATTCTTTTCTTCAAAAAACTTTCTTTTTCTCAAGTCTTCCTATCATACTTTCTATGTACCTCTTTCTTGATACTGAAACACATCATACCGAAAATCCTATCTTGATTCAGCTGGCGTATAAGCCTGATGATCGTCTCGAATATTTCTCATCGCTCTACGGTACAGGAGGAGTGCCTATCGATATCGGATCTATGGCAGTGCATCATATAACAGAAGGAGAAATAGCAGGGAAGCCCCTCTTCCATAATACATCAGACAAAGATACCCTTCAGGTGCTTCTCAATAATTATACTCTTGTAGCGCATAATGCTGCGTATGATGTTGATGTTTTGGAACGTCAATGAGTTGAGGTGACTGCCCCTGTTTGTACACTCCGTCTTGCACGCTATCTCCTCCCAGAAATCGAACAACATAAATTGCAATACCTCCGGTACTATCTTGGTATAGAATTTGCTGAGAAGCCTCAAATTCACGATGCTCTCGGCGATGTCCTCGTTCTGGAAAAAGTCTTCTATAAACTCCACGAACTCTTAAAAACAAAAGAACCGCAAAAAGACGAACAAGAACTGCGAAATATGATGATAGAGATCTCATCGCATCCATCGATTCTCTATATGTGCAAATTTGGCAAACACAAAGGCACACTCTGGACGGATGTACCCCGAGACTATCTCGACTGGGTGGTGAATAAATCTGATTTTACGGATGAGGATGTGCTCTATACAGCGAGATATTACTTGGAGAGGACATAACGGGCGCGGGCTTTGCGTTGGTGGGCTTTTGAAACCGAAAACTGTCTACCAGCACCAGCGTTTATTAATTGCTAAAATGTTTCTATTCGCACTGTCCGCCCACTAACGCAAAACCCGTGTTAGCGGTTCGGTTTATTTTGTTTACGTGTCAGCCTTACTTACTATTTTAACAGCGAATAAGCCGTTGTCTCTTTCTTCACATTCAACAATGTCCAAATGTTTGAACTCGCCCAAAGCGTTGTTTTCATATAATTCCCATATTTGATACCTATTATTTGGCAAACACTCGGCTTGAACTGTTGTCCAGGAATTGTCTTTACGCTTTACTTGAATGTTTATCATTGTCGCAAAGCCTTCAATCCAGTGATCTTTGTCAAGTTCGTATTCAGAAATTTCAAACGCGTCTGGATGGTATTTGAAACCGTTTTTGTCTTTAAGTCGAGTTATTGCTAATTCCGCTTGTTCTCTTGTCGAATAAGTTCCGATGAACTTCGTCTCGTCATGCCCACTGAGTTCATAAGAATGTTGTAATATAAAAACTGTTTTCATTGTCTTATTGTCTGTCTAAAAACTGACCGCTAACGCCTGTTATATGCCGCTTTTCTCATTTCTTTAACGGTGTTGGTTTTGGTCGTCCCTGTTCTCTATATTTTTTAACTGCTTCATTCCAATGCCAAACCATTCCGCTGTCCGCTGGTTTAACTCGTCTATTTCCTTTTACCTGTCCATCGAAATGTCCGTTGTCGTCAAATTCAAAAGGTTGTGAAGCACTCAAAATGTCTGATAGGTCAAACTCTCCACCTGCCAACTCATAATGTCCATTTAAGAAATACCACATTACCCAAAATGCTTCTTCTTCTGTCAAGTTGCTATAAGCAAAGTTGTTGTCGGAAATTTCGGTTGGCATTTTTATTCCGAGTTCTATTTGTTCACAATGAATTCTTATAAGTTGTCCGTTTTCAAAAAAGTAAAGAATATCGTCTCCGTCATTTGGTTTTGGTTGAGGAACAATGCTGTCATTAATTTCTCTTGCTGTTGATGGAAAAAATGTAATTTCTCCTAAACAACAATCGTCTTCATAAACGCTTTTTTCATCTTGTTCAATAACTTTCAAAAAGGTCACGCCTTGATGTGTCAAAACCAAACTTGAAAATTCGTTTTTGTCAACCCAGTCACTACTTGATTTTTTCCAATGCAATTTAATTTCTCTGTCAGCAACAGTGTAGTCAAAACCAACGAAGTCGAAATTGTTATGTAGGTCGATATGTCGTCCTGCAATTTCAATAGCGTGATTGTCTTTGATGTCGAAGTTTACTTTCATTGTCGTGTCGTCCTAAAGTGGCATATAACAAGTAAATATACGCAATTATCTTGTTTTTCCTCGTTAAATCAATAAATTTCGTGAAATCGTATTATTTATAAGTTATACGCAATTATGTCTCTAGGAAATATTATTGAACAATTTGATGACTGGATGCAAGTAAAGCGTTATTCTCCAAGAACCAGAAAGGTTTACCGGCAGACAGTTCTTGCGTTTTTTCATCAGTTTGATGACCGCATTGATATTACCCCAGACGAGATTTATTTATATCTCGTGAATGCTGTCAAAAATGGAATTTCTACTTCTTCACATAAGCAACTCGTTTGATCTTTAAGACTTTTTCTCACTGAATTTCATGGTAGAAGAGATATCATGTGGACACGACTGTATCCAGAAAGACAAGAACATAAGCTTCCAACAGTACTGGCAAAATCTGAAGTCAAAAAACTTTTATCTTCTTGTCAAAATATCAAACACAGAGCTATTTTGACACTTATATACGCATGTGGCCTTCGTCTAAGTGAATGTATCAACCTCCGAGTTTCAGAAATTGATTCGGCACGAATGATATTGGCTATCCGGTCTGCAAAGTGAAAAAAAGATAGATATGTTCCTTTATCCCAATCACTACTTGATCTTTTGCGTGATTACTATCGTGCTTTTCATCCGTGAGAATATGTATTTGAGTGACAAGATTGATGACAATATTCAGGGCGAAGCGTCCAACAGATTATGAAACAGGCATTAAGAAATGCTAATATCAAAAAATCTGCTTCGGTTCATTCTCTTCGTCATTCCTACGCCACGCATCTTTTGGAAGATGGTGTTGATTTACGTATAATTCAAGATTTTCTCTGACATTCCCATATTCAAACGACGCAAATATATACACATGTAGCGCAACCTATCCTTTCTCGCATTAAAAGCCCACTCGATACTCTCTAAACATATGGAAATCTCAAATTGGTTCTCTACACTCTCTGACAAACCAAAGCTCCTCGTCATCTACTGACCGACGGGGTGTGGGAAGACTGCTCTTACGATAGAAGTGGCAAAGCAATATAATGGTGAAGTTATCAATGCTGATTCCAGACAGATTTATCGTGGCATGAATATTGGGACAGGAAAGGTAACAGAGGAGGAGATGCAGGGCGTGCCACATCATATGCTCGATATCTTGGATATTTCTGAGATGTATGGGGTAGGGGAATTCGCACCAGAGGCGAGACGTATTATCGCGGATATCACCGCTCGTGGGAAACTCCCGATACTCTCCGGTGGTACAGGACTTTTTATCGATGCTGTTGTCGGAAATTTTACCATTCCAGAAGTTCCAGCGGATTGGGAATATCGTGATGAGCTAGAAGCGTTTCGAGAACAAGAAGGGAATGAAGCTCTTTGGGCAAGACTCAATGCCGTTGATCCAGACTATGCCAGTGAACTCGATCCTCGTAATTATCGCTATGTTATTCGAGGGCTTGAAATCTGGAAAGCTACCGGGAAATCAAAGAAATTACTCGGGCAAAAAACAGAAAGCCCGTATGATTTTCTCCGTATTACCCCCTACGATGGAGATCGTGAGAAACTGTATCAGAAAATTAACGGGCGAGTCGAGGAGATGTTTCAACGGTGACTTGTGGAAGAAGTGAGACAGCTCATGATGAATTACGAATTATCCATGACGAATATGGAAGAATCTGACATCCTCGAAAAACTCCCAGGATTAAATGCTATTGGCTACCGAGAAATTCTCCCGTACCTGGCAGGGAAAGAGACGTTTGAGAAAACCCTCGAACTGGTCCAGCAAAATAGTCGCCACTATGCCAAGAGGCAGCTTACGTGGTTCCGTCGGTATGAGGAAGCTATATCCCTGTAATGATTTCTCGAATCGCTGCAATAGTGAGTATAGCGATATCGTTTCCGTCTTCGTTTGCTTTGTCCTCTAATTCATCTAGCCGAGCAGTGATGCGTGTTTTGAAGGCGTCTTTCTCAGCTTGTGGAAGAGCCTTGAGTTTTTCGAGGGAGTCTGTGAGAAGAGCACGAAGATTTGAGAGCTTGTTTGTATAGGCTTCTCGACGAAGATTTTTGATGTTTTCTCTGAGAGCCTCTCGTTGTTCACGAGCTTCCTTTCGGCATTCTGAACGAAGAGTCTCTTTTGCTTCTTCTGTTGTAGTGGCCTCTATTTTTGCCCTACATTCCTCTCGCGCTTGCTTCATTTCTTCGCGATGTTCTCGTCGAAAATCTTTTTTCTTCTGGTGCATTTCTTTTCTCATTTCCCTGCGTTCTTGACGGATTTCTTTGCCCGTCTTTGCTTCATCAGCAAGAGAGAGGTGAGAAAAACTGAGTATGAGTATGAGACTTATGATACTTTTTTTCATATTTTTATTGTTTACCAAATAAGCTTCTCAATGCTACAGGAAAAACCGCTCCTCACAAGAGAGGGGCGTGAATTTTGTGTGAATTTATTTCCAGGTAAAATTCTCACTTACGTCACTCCCAATCTTTTTTACCCCATGAGCACCAAAACTATCACGCATAGCTTGGATGAGATTGGTAGGTAATTTTTCCACGGAGAGTGTCATAAAATAGTCTCGTATACTTCAAATCACAGGTGTTGGTATATGGAGCTTATCGAGAATTGAAGAAGTGTGGTCGAGTTTTATCAAAAGATCATCGATGAAATCCCGAGCATTCTCATTTGCTGGGGGTAGACCATAAAACTCGGGTAATATCTCAAGCATTCGACTCCTAATAATACATCCACCCTGCCATATACGCAGTATAGAGGGGAGATCGATACCCCATGAAAATTCTTTTTCTGCTGCTTGTATGAGCTCAAGGCCCTGAAGATATGAGCCCAGGTATACAAGTTCGAGTGTGTCCCTGAGAAATTCTTGTGATACTGTGAGCTGTGTGACTTCATTTCTTGTTCCCATTCCTGTGAAATGAAAATTGTGATTCCTGGCTGACATCCAGCGAGCAAAAAGTGATTCAGCAATGGTTGGTACGGGTACGCCAATTTTGAGGGCAGCTTCTACGGTCCATGATCCTGTCCCTTTGCTCCCAGCTATATCGCTAATTTTTGTTAATAAATCACTCCCATCCGTATCTTTTGTACCAAGTATATCGACGGTGATATCGAGAAGAAAACTTTTTAAAATACCCGTGTTCAGGTCACGAAAAATGGATTGAATATTTTCCTGAGAGAGTCCACTGTATCGAAGTATGTCGTATATTTCTGCTATTCCTTGCATGAGAGCATATTCAATACCGTTGTGTACCATTTTGACGAAATTTCCGGCTGCTGCACTTCCTACATACGTCACACATGGTTGACCAGAAAAATCTTTTGCTGCTATTTTTTCGAGTATTGGGAGTAGATTTTTTACGGCACTAGCTTCTCATCCGGGCATGAGCGCTGGCCCAAGTCTGGCTCATTCTGAACCACCGGATATACCACATCAAATCCAATGTATACCGTATTCTTGTGCGAGTTTTTGTTGGGCGATAGTTGTTTCCCAATGAGCATTTCAGAGGTCCCATATGCTGTCTCATGGACTGAGCAAAGAGAAGAGCTCACGAGCTATTTCTTGCGTTATCTTCCCAGCGGGAACCAAAAGGATGATACTTCTCGGGGCTTCTGTTTTGGAGACAAGATCTGCGAGAGAGGATGCTGCGAGTACACTTGAGCCGAGTTCAGCTCTTATTTCATCGACTTTTTCGAGAGTACGATTCCATACACAGAGAGATTCTCCGTGAGAAGTGATGTTGCGGACGAGATTTTCGCCCATGGTGCCAAGACCGATAAGTCCGAGATGAGTCATGGCAATATTGTGTCTATAAAGATCTGAAAATCAATAAAAAAGACCGTCTTAACACGGTCTTTTTAAAAAGTATTTTTTTAATCTTTCCTGAGATAGACTTGCTTATAGAGAAGGGTAGAGAGAAGTACTGCTATCATAAACACGAGCATCATGCCAGCACCCGTTTCTACCTCGGCTGCTGCATTGAGTTGCTCTACAGGGTCAACATTGTTCACATTTTCTTGTTCATTTGGATCAAAGGGGATTTCAATATTGATTTCTCCAGAAGCTGAAGAATTGTTAGGGGCATCAGGAGCGGCATTCATGACGATAGGCTCGTCGATTTGTGCTTCGCCTGAAACGAGGCCACCATCTCAGAATATCGGGTCTCAATACCGTGTATCAGCGAAAACTGATGTTGCAAAGAGCATTCCTAAGATAAATAATGTGCGTGTCTTCATAAGAAAAAGAATAGTACATACCAACAGTACCATACATATTTTCTCCTGGCTAGTTGCCAGAGTGTAAAAGCGTGTAAAAAAGCTTGTAAAATATGAAAATTATTTTTTAATAATTACTTGTCAAGTAGGACTCTATGTCTTTCCGGATTTCGTAGATCTTCTCTAGGTCTGTTATAGAGGCGAGTTTCAGATCGGGTACGCCGGATTGGCGGACTCCATAAACTTCTCCAGGACCGCGAATACTCATATCGATTTCTGATATTTCAAAACCGTCATTGGTACGTTCAAGTGCCCGAAGTCTCTGTGCGTAGCTGTTTTCGGAAAGAAGGTAGCAGTATGATTGGAACTCTCATCGACCGACACGCCCACGAAATTGATGGAGTTGGGAGAGTCAGAATCGTTCTGCATTTTCTATGCATATAACTGTTGCATTTGGGTTATCGACCCCAACTTCTACGACTGATGTGGAGGAGATGATATCATAATGACCTTCTGAAAAGTCATACATAATGCGCTCTTTTTCTTCTGCCGACATGCGGCCATGAAGGAGGGCTATTGATCGTTTTGGGAAGATAGTACGAAGCTTTTCTGCTGTTTGATGTATCGATACGGCATCTATTTTTTCACTTTCTTCTACGAGAGGGGATATCCAATAGACTTGTCGCCCCTGATCTATCTGTGCATCAATCCAGAGGTACATCTCTCTGGTATGTGCCGGAGTAATAATTTTGGTGACAATAGGGTGACGATTTGCTGGGTATTCTCGGATAAGAGAAATATCCTGATTACCGTAGAGAGCCATGGAGAGTGTCCGAGGAATGGGCGTTGCTGTCATCATGAGAACGTGGGGGAAAGTACCATGTTTGTCTTCCGTGTGTACTCCATTTTCTTCTCTGACAATATCTTTGCTCATATATTCGGTGAGTTTTTCTCGTTGTTCGACACCAAACCGATGTTGCTCATCAATAATAACGTAGGAAAGATGTTGATACTTTGTGTCTTCCTGAATGAGAGCATGAGTGCCGACAACAATGGAGAGGGCGCCATCTGCGAGTTGTTTCTTTATGGATTGTTTTTCTTTTGCTCCGAGACTCCCGAGAAGAAGTGCTGAGGATATATTGTAGGGCGAGAGAAACATCGCTAATTTTTTTGCTATCTGTGTTGCGAGCAATGTCGTTGGTGCCATGTAGGCTATCTGTCATCCGGTCTTTTTCACCCAATAGAGCATAGATAGAAAAGCAACAATCGTTTTCCCTGTTCACACATCACCCTGCAAAAGACGCTGCATACATATATCACGTTCCATGTCTTTGAGAATTTCGAAGAGCGTGATTTTTTGATGACTTGTGAGTGGAAACGGAACTTTTTCTAGTGCTTCTTTCACGAATTGCGCATCAAGAGGAATTCACTTTACATGGCCAATACTTGCTTCTTGTATGATTTTTTTTCTTTGCAATGCTCGGTATTGGAGGAGAAAGAGTTCTTCGTATGCTAATTCTTGTTTGGCTCTTTCATAAACGTGGAGACTTTCGGGTGCATGGAGAGAGCCTATATTCTTTATTCGAGGGCCATGATTTCTCTGTTTGCGTATATCTTCCGGAAGCACTTCCGGGATAGAATTCAGATAGGGGAAAAGAAGGGGTATTTTTTCTCGAAACCATTTTGTTG